>SLDT01000116.1 GCA_007125125.1 Gemmatimonadota bacterium
GGGGGGGGGGGGGGGGGGGGGGCGGGGACCACCGCTTGCGGAGGCGGTTCTTCGTGGAGTAAGTTGAAAGGAGTGCGGCCTGGCGGCGTTCGGACGGTGGTGTCGGTGCACCCGTCGGCGCGGTCGCGGCGCCCCTTTGGAGCTGGAGGCTCTCGCATGCACCTGTTCGGGTGGGTTCGACGCCCGACGCTGCGGTCCTGGACCTCCCTGGGTGCGGTTGCGCTCGCCCTGCTCCTCGTGGGGGCTGACGCCGTCGCCGCCCAGGCCCCCGTCGTGCGCGACAGCGCGGGGGTGCGGATCGTCGAGAACGACCCCTCGGTGCTCGACGGTCGAGCTCCCTGGCGCATCGGTCCAGAGCCGCTCCTCCGGATCGGAGAGCAGGACGGGGCGCAGGCCTACCTCTTCCACGCTGTGCAAGGATCCACCGTTCTCCCGGACGGGACCATCGCCGTGACGGACGGAGCGAGCTACAACGTGCGGCTCTTCGACTCCTCCGGAGCCCACCTGCGAACGATCGGTCGCCTGGGGCAGGGACCTGAGGAGTTCCCAGGGCGAGTGAGCCGGGTCACGCACATCGAACCCGATTTGCTCAGGGCGGCGTACGGTCAGGCCGCCGTCTTCTGTACGACGGGAGAGTTCATCCGATCGTTCCGTTGCCCCTCCCCGGAGGGGCATCGGTCGGTCGGGCCGACGCACGGCGTGTTTCTCCGAGACGGCAGCTCGGTGGTCTGGAGCGGGGAGTCCCCCTGGCAGCGCCCGATCGAAGGCTCCTGGAGGAGGTCCGAGCGGGTGGAACTCCGCGCCCTCGAGCGTCGGTAATGCGAATGATCACGAAGCGTCACTCCGGGCCTGAGCGGCCAGCCATGGCGTCGTGCTTCATCCTGATCATCGGTGGGCTCGCGCTGGGGACGACGGTCGCTGGATGTGACTCCCGAACCCCCTCGCCGAACGAGGACAGGACCCCTCCGATCGCGGCGGAAGGCGACTCGGCCGGGGTGCAGATGCTGACCTTTGCTCCGGGATCCATTGTCCGGGCACCGAAGGTTACGATCGACACCATCCCGTTTGATGGCCTTCGAGGCGGGCCCCGGCCTCACGAGCGTTCGGAGCGTGGTTCGGCTCCGGGATGGGAGCTGGGTCCTGCTCGACCGGGGCAATCGGGAGGTGTACGTGTTCGACTCGGATGGTCGGTTCTCGCACCCACTCGGTCGGTCGGGACAGGGTCCGGGGGAGTTCAACGAGATGCCGACGTGGATCGCGGAGATGCCTGACGGAGCGCTCCTGATACGGGACTGGCCCGCGGGGCAGTTCCACCGATTCGATGCGGGGTCCGGCTTTCTCGAGGGGTGGGATGTCGAGCTCTCCGGGAGCGTACTCGGGATCGTGTGGCAGGACGGGGAAGGGGCGACGGTCCTGGCGGAGGAAAGCGCCTCCTCGGCGCCCAACGAGCGTGCGCGCAACCCGGTGAGCATCGTGGAGGTGCGCCCCGGCAGTCCACCGGGAGAGCGCGACCGGTTCTAAGGGACGGAGTGGATCCTTGTGCTCACGGATTCAGGAGTACGCGTGGAGCGCCCATGGTACTTCCCGCAGGCACTCTCGGCGGCGAGCCGGGAGGGGTTCTGGTTCACGCGTGGTGCGCAGTGGCGGATCGAGGGGCGGGACCCGAGTTCGGGAGGCGTGGCCCGTGTCGTCACGTTCGAGGAACCAAGGCGTCCGTTCGCGCTGGAGGTGGATGCCCCGGTCCCTGCCATGGAGCCTCCGGACTCGCTTCCACCGATCGCACGGTTGTATGCCGACGAACAGGACCAGCTTTGGGTCGGACTGGCGGGGGACTCCTATTCCACCCTTCCCGGGGGCATGGGTCGGGTGGTGTCGGAGCGGTTGATCCCTATACGTCTCTATGATGCCACGTACGACACTCGCGCACCAATTCTTCCCAGTCCGCGGGTGGGCGACCTCGCTCCAACATGGCGCGGAACACGGCATACGCATCGGTCCGCGCCCCACCTTTGCGCAGGGTCGAGTCGTCGTTCAGCCATACGTACGCGATCATGGCTGGATCGCTCGAGTACCGGAAGAACAACCTGAAGCGTTGGAAGAACTTGTCCCTTCGCCAGTGCCGGTGTTCCGACCCAAGGGTAATCTCCTGACGGTAGCGATCCGCTCCCGGATCCCGGGGGATGTCGCGCAAGGTGGCATCCCGAACCGCGGCGAGGAGCTTGGCCGCCGGGGTCCGCTGGTAGTTCTCGGGATCGTTGTCGCGCAGTCGCTCCACCTCCGCCCTCAGCTTCTGCCAGCGTTCGGAGAATGCGGGCCATACCAGCAAGTGGTACCCATTGACGACCAGAGGGCGCGGTTGCTGCCCGGCCGCGCCCCGCCTGCCTCGCCCGCGCTCTGCCATCAGGGGAGCTCGAACCCATCGTCCAGGGTTTCGTCCTCGTCGTACTCGACCCCGTCGAGGAGCTTGTCGAGCCCCGCCACATCCTGAGTCGTGAGGGGCCGGAGAAGCTCGGGGCGGTCTGCGAGCTGTGCCTCGAGAAACGCGAGATACGCACTGAACACGGGGTCTCGGCTTTCATCTTCCACATGCGCACGGGTCCGGATCAGTAGGCACCCCGGAGCGATGACGTCCGCCTCCATCTCCCCCTCCGCGAACTCGGGATGGGATGTGAAGAGGGCGCTCTCGAGGCGAATCGCCCTTGAGTTTCCGGTACGAGCAGCTCGACCTGTGTAGGACATGTGTTCCTCCTGAAATTGAACGTTAGTACAAACGGATGTACGGATCCGGCCCCGGTCAAGTACAGACGATGCTCGAACCCGCTCCGGCGCGATGCGAAGGGCACCATCTGGTTCGACACGATTGCCCCGCGCCCCGTCAGCATCGAATACCACTGGCCGGGGCCGTGGGACTCCTTCTCCGCGAAGGGCCGTCGGGGGACGGCCGGCCCGGGGCGAAGAAACCCCGCCGGGGCTCCCTGCGATCCGTTGCACAATAATTGTGCAACGGGGTCGGCGGTTGCACAAAAATTGTGAAACAGGGGGGGCGCTCCGCTCGACCGCCTGCCACCTGTTGTGGTGTCGATCCCTTCGATGCGGGTCGCCCCGGGGCGGGCGTGGGTGGGCCGGAGAACCTGGCTGGATTCGGTGGGTTCTTCCCTGATCGAGGGATGTGCTCGCGCTACCTCGGAGCCATTCCCCGGCAGGGTGTGCTATCGGGAATCAGTTGAGCATGTTAGAGCAAATCGGTGTGTAACAGCATCGGGAATCAGTGCTGATCGCCACACGAAGGCCGCACGCCGGATGAAGTGGCGCGCCTCATGGCTCTCGAGCTCCAGGGCCCTTCGATCGACGCGGGGATGGACCACGATTCGCGCCGAGGAGCGGCCGACCTGCTTCCGTGCCCTCGACCGCGGTCAGGTGGCCACCTCCGCCTCCCGGAGCCCTGGCACCTCGATCCCCCGCGCGCGCGGCACGTAGATGAGGGGCTCGCCCGGCAGGGGAAAGTACTCGTCGGCCACCTCCAGGAGCGCCTCGGGGTCGCGCCGGTCGCGGCGGCCACGCGCGACGGCCTCCCTCCGGATCCGCTTCGCCATCCGGAGTCGCTCCTCCCCGACCGGGTCGAGCACCCGCGCGCGGGCCTCCTCGCCCTCGCCGAGGCGCTCCATCACATAGTCGAAGGCGAGGCGCACGTACTGGTCCCGCAACTCGAGGGGCAGATCGAAGCGGGAGCGCCGCAGGAGCTCCTGGAAGATCTGCTTCCACCGGTCGTCGTCCTGGAAGGCCACCATCCCGCGGAAGATCCGCCGGTTCGTCCGGAAGGAGAACAGGGTGCGCGAGAGCACCCGGTCGAAGAGCTCGTCGGCCGCCCCGTGGTCATGGTGCAGGACGATCTCCCGCGCGCGCCCGAGAAACCGCTCCCCGAGCTGCATGTCCATCCGGTGCTCCCAGTAGGTGTGCCCAATCGCCTGCGTCGTGGGCGTGAGCAGGAGCCGCCGCGGCACGTAGACGTTGTGGGCGATCGTGTCGGCCGCGAGGTGCGCGAGGTAGCCGTACCCGACCGCCCTCAGCTCCTCCGTCTCGGCCTCGGCGAGGATCTCCTCCCCGATGTGCCAGTGGTGCGAGTGACGCCCGATCTGGGCGTACTTCTTCGCAAAGGAGATGTCGGCCGCGACCGAGCCATAGAGGAAGGAGGCGGGGTGCGCCTCGAGGAGCCGTGCCACCCTGGGGGGGAGGAGGTGGAGCGCCGAGAGCACCCCCTGCCCGATCGCGATGTGCGTCCCCGGCCCCCATGCCGCGGCCTCCCCGGGGGTGAGCAGGAGCCAGACCCCTGCCCAAGCCAGATGAAGCAGAACCAGCGAAACCATCCGCGAACGACCCTCCGGTCCGGAGCCTTCCGGGGGTCAGCGCCCTCCGAAGGGGAACCGGATCCGCGCGTGAGGAAGCGTCCGTCGCCTGACCCTGCGCCGGGCGGCCGAGCCCGTCCGCACCCGGTCGGTCACGAGGGCGAGTGCCGCGCCCACGAGGGCGCCGAGCAGGACGCCCGAGGAGAATTCGACGCTGTCGCGATGGGGAATGACCTTCATGCGTCCTCCGATGTCGAGGGGGTCGCGGGGTCCCGGGGCCA
>SLDT01000144.1 GCA_007125125.1 Gemmatimonadota bacterium
CATCGACGACGACCGCTCCCGCACCTGGCTCCTGACCCGGATCGAAGGAGGACTCGACCTCCGGCATGACCACCGAAGGGAAGATGGCTCCGACGACGACCAGACCATGTACGGTGCCTCCACCTCCGATCCCGGGACTCCCCTCCGCCAGGAGTTCACCCGGAACCGGGGCTTCTGGATGCTGGAGCTCGTTCCCGGTGAGCGCTTCTCCTACGGGAACCATGACGGAGAGGAGTGGCTCGTCCGCTTCGACTTCGACCTGAACCGGCCGGTGCCGCCCCCGCCGGCCCCCTGGGGCTACGAAGACACGGAGGCCCACCCCCCTCCGGGCTGAGGCTGGAACCCGTCAGCGGTCGGGCGGGGGGGTCCGGACCTCATCGATCGGGGCCGCCCCGTTCCGAAGCATGATCACGCCCCGGTCCACCATGACCTCCGCTCGCCCGTCGGCACCGTGCTCCACCTCGAGGATGAACTGGCGAGAGGGTGCTCCCACGCGCCACTCGCCCTGGTACCGGATCGCCACGGAATGGATCAGGTGGGAGAATGCGTGCACCGTTGTCACGCCTTGTTCCTCATCGGAGGACATGACGATGAGCCGGAGGAGCGACCGGGAGCCGTGGGAGAAGCGGCAGTTCTCGGGCGCCTCCTCCGGATCCGGCGAGGCATCGCAGATGATGCGCCCGAAGTCCTCGCCAGGGTAGAAGGGGAGTTCCTCGGCCTCTGCGATCCGGGCCGGGAGCTCCCGGTGTGCGTCTGCATCGATTGCGGCCCGATCATGGATCCCTTGAGCCCACTCGGGATCGACCCCCAGATGCCAGCCTTCGAAGACCTCCGACCTGTCCGGCAGATACTCCAGCACGACCAGGAGCGCCTCCTCGGGCGACGGGGCCTGCGCTGGCGCGAGGCTCGGAGCCAGAAGGAGCGAGAGTGCGACGAGCACGGAAACACGCCCCCAGCCGGGCGCCCTCGTGCCGCGGCGCGGCGGAGCCGCGAGCGGGCGGTGTCGACTGATCATTGATCGACCTCGGCTGATGGAAGAAGCAACAGCGCGTCCACGTGACGCGGGCGAAGGACCGCGAAGTGGCGGTGGTCGAGGGTGGCAAGCCTGGTCTCCCCCAAGCGCTCCACGACTGCCAGCACGGCCGCGTCCACGAAACCCAGGTCCTGATCTGCATACCGGTCGGTAAGCTCCCGCACCCGGCGGTAGTCGTCCGGCTGAAGGTCCTCGACCCGGTAGGCCCCTGCAACGATGTCGTCGAGGAGCCCGAGGAGGACCCCAGGGTGCAGGCGCCGATGAATCCAGTAGTCCACTTCAACCAAGACAGGAGCGGGAATGACCCGCGGCTCATCAGCCTCCTCGATGAGAGCACGACAGGCCCGATGGTCCTGGTCGCTCCTGTCGAGCGAAGCGTAGAGGGGCCCGGTATCGAGGACTAGCGCCACGACCGAGGCTCGGGGCGTTCGTCCCCGGCCCGCCGGGCCGTGTCTCTCCGGCCCGAGGCTCCGATGCCGAGGCTTCGAGGACGTGGGCGATGCTCCTCCAGCTTCTCCTCAACGGACTCCCGGACGAGTGCGGCGATGGAGGTTCCCTGCTCCGCCGCGACCAGACGCAGCCGCTCGAGGACAGTTTCGGGGAGGGAGATAGTGGTACGCTTCATGCCATCATGATAGCATGACTGATGCACGCCGTCAATCCGTCGATCGGCCCACGCCGAGCTGATCCGGCTCGCCGGCATCCTCGGACGAAGGTGTCGGCGTCAGCCGCCCGATCCGTTCCCGGGCGCGGGAGAGCGCCGACTCTGCCCGGCGCTTCCACCGGGCGGCTGCGGCCTTCCATAGTGCGCTCCCTCCGGAGAGGCCCGCCACGGCGCCCGCAACGCCCCCCAGCGCGATCCCGACCGCCATCGCTTCCGGGCTGCCGCCCACGGCACCGAGCATTCCCCCGAACTGGGACCCGGCGAGCCCCCCGAGTCCGAACCCGCCCCCCAGGAGCAAGACTCGACTGGTGCCCCGGTCCGCGAGGATCGAGACGCCGACCTCCTCTCCGTCGGCGTTCACCTGGACGAGCCCCTTTGCTCCTCCGGCGAGACGCCAGCTTCCCCGGCCATGCTTCTCGACGGTGCCGCCCGGGATCCGCGCGTGGAGCTGCAGCTCGCCCAGGAGCCGGACCGCCGCATCGGGATCGATCGTGCCGGGAATCCGTTCCTCGGCGATCCATGTGCCCGCGGGGCCGAGAAGGCGGTCGCCCAGGCTCCGGGCCCCCGCGCGTCGACGCTCGAAGGCCTGGCGAACGAACGCCGGCTCGATTCCGGCTTCGCGGGCAGCCTTCTCCACCTCGGCGAGCGGAATCGAGTCCTCGCGGCGTCCCTCGCTTCGGGCAGCCAGTTCGGCCGCCTCGCCGAGGAGCTCCACGAGGTCCTGCCGGGGTACCAGAGGGGACTCCGAGGGGGGCATGGGCTTCTCCAGGTTGAAGGTGACTCCCGAGTATGCAGACTCCCACCCCCGAATCACAAGTCCGAGCGCGGGGCGGGATGCCCGACCGGTACCCCTTCGCCCCCGGCGCTCCCCCTCAGGTAACGAGCGACTTCGAGACCGAGCCCCGGCAGCACTCCGGCAGCTCGGCCCGCAGGAGGTTCAGGGCATGCCGCGCCTTCTCGAGGAAGTCATCCGTCGCCGGCACCTCCTCGTAGCGCGCATGCCCGTCCCAGATCTCGGCAATCCGCCGGTCGATCTCCATCGCCTCGCGCGGCGACTCCACCCGTAGCGGGTTGCGGTAGTTGTACCCGTTCCCGTCGGCCGGCGTGCGCAGGTGGATCACCCGGTCATAGCGCGCGAACTCCGCCTCGAGCGTCGTGCCCACCGCATCCCAGAGGCTGTCCGGGCCCGGCCAGTACGCGGCCCCGTCCGGGGTGCCGCGGTCGCACACCACGATCGCCGCGTTCCCCTCGACGGTCCCCTCCTCGAGCTGCCGCTGCACATGGAAGATCGCCTGCTGCGCGGCACGCAGCCGCGAGTTCGAGCCGTTCCGCGGAAACCCGCCCTTGAAGAGCACCCCCGCCGCCTCGGGCAGAAGCGTCACATGCCGGCAGAAGGCCAGTGCGACAAACTCGAGCACCGCCGTCTTCCCCGCCCCGGGACCACCGGTGAGCACCACGCGGCGCGGTTCGTGGCGTTCCGTACAGGCACAGGCATGCATGCTTGGTCCCTCACCTCATGGTCATGGGTCAACAGTTCCGGGAAGAAGGCACCCCGCCCATCCAGCCCCTCGCCCCCCCTGAGACCTCCGGCACGCGACGAGGTTCCGCGGACCTGCTCCGGGTTGGCTGCCCGAGGGCTCGGCCACGCGGCTTGTTCACTCGGATTGATACAAGCTCCGGGCCGGGCCCCTTGTTCACTCCGATTGATACAAGGTTGGTCCGCGACCCTTGTTCACTGCGACTGGTACAAGCTCCGGGCCCTTGTTCACTCCGATTGGTACAAGCTCCGGATGCGTGGCTTGTTCACTCCGGTTGGTACAAGGTCGTACCGGGCGGCAGGCCCGCACCACCCCGGACGTCGCTCATGGCGGGACCCAGAAGGGTAACCGGGGTAGACAGGGGCCCCGGAACTCCCCGCCCTGCGGGCCCCCTCCGGGCACGGCGCAGACTGGCCGCCCCCCGGGGCCGGCGTAGACACCCCCACCCCCGAATCGAGGAAGGAGCCATGAGCCTCAGGAACTGGCGATCGAAGCAGTGGGACGAGCTCTCTCCAGGCGGAAAGGTCTTCGCGATGCTCCTGACCTCCGTGCAGGTGTCCCTCGCCGTCGCCGCCTGGGCCGACCTGGCGCAGCGGCCCTCGCGCGAGGTCAACGGCCGCAAGAGCACCTGGGCCGCGATCATCGCGATCAACTTCATCGGACCGATCCTCTACTTCCGGCGGGGCCGCCGTCCGTCCCGGCGCCACTGGCGGATCTTCGGCCGCCGCTGACCCGCGCCGGCTGCCGCCTCACCAGCTCCAGTGCCGGACGAGCTGGAGGGCGATGAGCTGGGAGGAGTAGACGCTCGAGCGACCGTACCGAAGGCTCAGCTCGAACCCAAGGTTCGGCCGGAGGGCCTGGTAGGCCGAGGCGCCGACCGCCCATCCGACCCTGCTCGAGGGGAGGAGTCCATCGTCCTCGGGACGGTGGTACGAGAGCCCCAGCCCGACCTGGGCGGCCCGCTCGTCGAAACGCACCCGGCTTACGGCGAGCAGGTAGGTGCTCGAGGCTCGGTTCCCCGCTCGGTCGGCCGTGGTGAACGTCGGGCGATCGAGGAGGAGTCCGAAGCGTGCTCCGGCCACACCCCGCCCGAGACGCACGCCGACGACGGGTCCGGCATCCCAGCTCCCCGGGTCGCCGGAGCGGGCCAGGTTCCCCGCACCGGCCCCGAGGCCGGCACCCAGGCCGAAGGACCAGAGGGCGTCGGAGGGCGCGGCCCGCCGGGCACCGTCACCGGCCTGAGCCGAAAGCGGGGCCGCCGACAGGAGAAGCAGCAGCGCGAGGGCCGGGAGCCACCCACCGCGCACACGAACCGGTGTCGCCGGGGCGGGGTGGGGCGCCGCCGGGCTC
>SLDT01000237.1 GCA_007125125.1 Gemmatimonadota bacterium
AGTTCGTCTCGGGCAGGATCATCATGCGCAAGGGCGAGAACGCGCGCCGGGTGATCGCCGGGGCCCGCTCGCGCCTGGCCGAGATCCAGGGGTCGCTCCCGGAGGGGGTCGAGGTCATGGTCTTCTACGACCAGTCCCGCCTCGTGGACCGGACCACGGACACGCTGCGCAAGAACCTTCTCCTGGGCGGCACCCTCGTGATCCTCGTGATCTGGGGATTCCTGCGGAACATCCGGGCCAGCATCATCGTGGCGGTGCTGATTCCCCTTTCGATGCTCTGGGCCTTCACCGCGATGCGCTGGTGGGGCTTTTCCGCGAACCTGATGAGCCTCGGCGCGCTGGACTTCGGCCTCCTGGTGGACGGAGGCGTGGTCATGGTCGAGAACGTGATGCGAAGGGCCCGGGGCAAGGAGGGCGAGACGAAGGCCGAGGCGAGGGCCCGGATCCGCGAGGCGGCGCTCGAGGTGGGGCGCCCGATCGTCTTCGGCATCTCGATCGTGGCCGTGGTCTACCTCCCGATCTTCGCGCTTCAGGGCACGGCCGGGCGGCTGTTCACCCCGATGGCCTTCGTGGTCATGATGGCGCTCCTCGGTTCGCTGGCCCTGGCGCTGACCTTCGTGCCGGCCGCAAGCCTGACGCACCTGGCAAAGGCGCGGGAGGTTCACACGCCCGGATTCGATCGGCTGCGCCTCCGCTACCAGGCGCTGCTTCGCCGTACCCTTCCCCGCGCGGTGCCCCTCGGGCTCGTGGCCGGGCTGGTCGTGGTGGGCACGGCGCTCTCCGTGACGCGCATCGGGACGGAGTTCATGCCCCGGCTCGACGAGGGCGACATCCTCGTTCAGGCGCTGCGCCTTCCCTCGACGGGAATGGAGGCCGGCAACGAGTACTCCCGACAGATGGAGGTGGCGCTGCTCGCCCTCCCCGAGGTCGAACAGGTGGTGAACAAGATCGGCCGGCCGGAGCTGGCCACCGAGACGATGGGACTGTACGAGTCCGATGCCTACGTGATTCTCAGGCCTCGCAACGAATGGCGCCGCGGGGGGCGCGATGCCCTGCTCGCGGCGATGGACAGTGTGCTCTCCACCATTCCGGGGGTGACGTACGCCCTGACCCAGCCGATTCAGATGCGCCTGGACGAGGCCGAGACCGGCATCACGACGGATGTGGGGCTCAAGATCTTCGGCGAAGAGCCCGACCGTCTTGCAGCGCTGGCGGCCCGGGCCGAGACGCTCCTGGCCACGGTCCCGGGGGCGGCAGACGTGCTCGTGTCTTCGGCGGCCCGGATCCTCCGGCTCGAGCTGGATCCCGACCGGGAGGTGATGGGGCGGCTGGACCTCTCCATGGCCTCGCTGGCCGCACAGGTCGAGGGGGCCACCGGCCAGCGGGTGGTGACGCACCTCGTGGACGGCCCGCGGCGCATCGGGGTGGCTGTGCAGGTCGAGGGCGGAAGCACGATGGACCCGGAGCAGATGGCCCGGCTCCCGATCTCGCTTCCCTCGGGTGGCTTCGTGCCCCTGGGGGCGGTGGCGCAGCTCCGCGTGGAAGAGACCCCCGAGGAGCTCGCCCACGAGGGAGGACGACGGCTCGTGGTGGTGGGGGCAAACGTGCGGGGGCGGGACGTGGGGAGCTTCGTCGCGGCGGCCTCGCGCACCCTCGACCAGGGGCTCTCCCTGCCCGACGGCTACACCCTGGAGTGGGGGGGCCAGTACACGCAGCAGCGCACCGCGGCCCTGCGCCTGTCGGTGCTCGGACCCGTGGCGCTGGCCGCGATCTTCCTGCTCCTGCTGACTGCCTTCGGTCGGGTCCGGCAGGCGGTGCTCATCATGTTGAACGTGCCCTTCGCGCTCGTGGGCGGGGTGCTGATTCTCTGGGCCACCGGACTGCCGCTGAGCACCTCGGCGCTCGTGGGGTTCATCGCGGTGTTCGGGATCGCCACCCTGAACGGGGTGGTCATGGTGACCTTCATCAACCAGCTTCGCGACCGCGGGGTTTCGGTCGAAGACGCGGTGGTCGAAGGCGCGGGGATCCGGCTGCGTCCGGTGCTCATGACGGCGCTCACGAACATCATCGGGTTTCTGCCCATGGCCGTCTCCTGGCTGCCGGGGGCCGAGCTGCAGCGCCCCCTTGCGACGGTGGTGATCGGAGGCGCCCTCAGCTCGCTCACCCTGACCCTGCTCCTGCTCCCGACCCTCTACCTGCAGGTCGAGCGCTGGTTCGGACGCAAAGACGAGCGCTGGTCGGTGTCCTGATTGGGGGGGTAGATGAGCTCCTCGAACCCGGAGGCATGTGCCCGGACGGGTTGGCGGCGGCCTCGGTCGGGGGCCGCGGGCTGCGGGGCCTGGTCCGGCCCTCCCTGTCGCGGGCTTGACGGGGAGTGGCGGGTGGCCGCGGTCCGCTCCGACGGTCGTCACGCGGGGGTGGTTCGGGCGCTCGAAGGAGTGGCCCAGTCCTTGAAACCTTGACGGTTGTCGACCGGTCAGATAGACTGGTCACATGAAGACGATCAACGCTTCCGAGTTCAAGGCGAAGTGCCTTGCGATCCTGGACGAGGTCGCCGAGACCGGGGAGGTCCTGACCATCCTCAAGCATGGTCGCCCCGTAGCTCAGCTTGTTCCCCCGTCGCCCCGGTCCACCGGCTTCCCGCAGGAGGCGCTGGCGGGCACGGTCGAGTTCCTGGGCGATGTGGTCGAGCCGGTCGTCGAAGCCGACGCATGGGAAGCCGAGCGAGGAGAAGGACCCTGAAGGCGCTCCTCGACACCCATGTGCTGCTCTACTGGCTGCAGCGAGACCCTCGCCTGAGCGAGGCGCAGGGTGAGATCCTGTCCGAGGCCTCCCCCGACGCGCCGGTCTGGGTGTCCGACATCAGCCTCTGGGAGGTTGCGACGCTCGTGAACCTCGGCCGGCTCAGTCTGCGCCTGCCCCTGCGCGACTGGCTGGAGGCCGCCGTGGCCCCACCCCTCGTGCGGCGCGTCTCCATCTCCCCCACCGTTGCAGCCGCAGTCGCGGAACTTCCGGATGACTTCCATCGGGATCCAGCCGATCGGATCATCGTGGCCTCCACGCTGACGATTGGGGCAACTCTGCTCACGCAGGACCGCCGAATCATCGACTCCGGTCTGGTGGCGACGGTCTGAGGGTCGGAGCTGGCCAGACCCGCCGGAACCCGCACTGTTCGCTGGGGGCCCCTGCGCGCGGGGCGAGGCCCGAGGTGCCTTCCTCCGGTTGACGGGAGGGGGTGCGCGGGGCCCCAAAACAGAATATGGATTCTGTTTTCAGCCCCCAGCGTGCCGGGAGCGGTGAAAACGTCTGCCCATGTTCTCGGCCGGCGGCAAGTGCAGACATTGACCCCCGGATTTGGGGGTGAACGTCTGCACCTGTCGAGCCGGGGGAGGCTCGGCGACGACGTTGTCGCCGGATTTGGGGGTGAACGTCTGCACCTGCGAAGTTGAGCCGGCACGAGCAGACGCTATCGCCGGTGCGGAGGCGCAGGGGTCGCCGCGGTCCCCCTCGAAGGCCCCTGGCGTGGGGTCACCGCGGCCTCTTGCGACGGAAATGTCTGCGTCCGGTGATCGCGCGACATCGGAGGCAGACGTTTGAGGCGGATTCCGACGCAAATGTCGATCTACGCTGTCCCTCGCAACATCGAAAGCAGACGTTTCCGTCGAATTCCGCCCCATTTGTCTGCGTTCATTTCCCCGCCGTGCACGGACGCAGACGTTTGCGTCGCCCTCCCGCACAGAAGAGGACTCCGGATGGTGCTGGCTGGCGCCGGTCATCGCACATTCCATGACATGGAGACCGCCGCCGTAACGATCCGCCTGGACCCGCAGCTCGAAGAGCTGCTCGACGCCAGGTGATTCCCTTCGCCGAGGCCCGGGAGATCTACACCGACGAGGACGTCTTCAAGCTCATGTCGTGATCCGGGTCTGCCTGGATTCCGATGTCCTGGTCGCGGCGGGGGTGCGAGTCCTTGTCACCGGGGACAAGGGCCTTCTCGCGGACGCCGAGCAGTCACCGACTCCGATTCTGTCGCCGCGCGCGTTCCTCATGCTCACCCGCAGGGGCGCTCTCTGACAGGGGTTTCGACCTGACCGGGTCCGCGCCCTGGGGCGCTCCGCACCTTCGAGCAAAGGTCGGCGCGCGCGGGCGCGCGCCCCTTTTCCGTCCCCTTGCGACCCCGCAGTCCGGAACGCATTGGGGCGGCGCGCAGCGCCGCATCACTTCTCACGAGGGTGGGGCCCCCTCGAATCCGGTGACCTGGATCTCGAACACCTCGACGCCATGATCCCCGGCCTCTCGCGCCGGAAACGTCTGCGTCCGGTGATCGCGCGACATCGGAGGCAGACGTTTGAGGCGGATTCCGACGCAAATGTCGATCTACGCTTTTCCCCGCAGCATCGAAAGCAGACGTTTCCGTCGAATTCCGCCGCATTTGTCTGCGTTCGTTTCCCCGCCGTGCACGGACGCAGACGTTTGCGTCGCCGCCCCCCCTACGCCCTTCGCTTCGGGGTCAGGATCCCGACGAGCATGCTCACGACGATGGCGCCGATGATCGACCAG
>SLDT01000247.1 GCA_007125125.1 Gemmatimonadota bacterium
CAGCGGCGGCGTCCGCCGTGGGGGTCTCGCCCCGCGCGGCGGCCTGGGCCCGCTCCCGCTCCGCGCGCGAGCGCTCCCAGGCGGCCCACACGTCCTTGAGGAGCTTTTCGGCCCCCGAGCGGATCTCGAGCCACCCGTCCTCCGAAGCGGCGCTCAGCTCCTTGAGCACGTCCCGCGCTTCGCCGAGCTTCTCGCGCAGCTCGGCCTCCTCCTTCTGCAGCCGGATGCGCAGGTCCGCCTCCGCCTTCTTCGCGGTGGCCTTGAGCACCTCCAGCCTCGCCTCGAGCTCCTCGATGCGCGCCCGGAATCGGTCCTGATAGGCTTTCTTGCGCTCCTCTTCCATCGTATCCGATGCTCCCTTCGGTTGAGGCGGGTTCTTCGCCGATCCGGATTCCAGGCCGTGCGGGCTCTATGCCGTGCGGGCTCTACGCCGCGCAGTGCTCCTTGTAGGCGGCCAGGAGATCCTCGGCGATCACACCGGGCCCGCGGCCCTCGATCTGGTGACGCTCCAGCATCCAGACGAGCTCGCCGTCCTTGAGGAGCGCGATCGACGGAGACGAAGGCGGGTAGCCGGTGAAGAACTCGCGGGCGCGGCTCGTCGCCTCCAGATCCTGACCCGCGAACACCGTGGCGAGGCGGGACGGCTTGGGTCCCTCCTCGACCTGCAGGGAGAGGGCCACGGCCGGGCGCATGTTGCCGGCCGCGCATCCGCAGACCGAGTTCACCACCACGAGCACGGGGCTGGACGAGTCCGAGAGCACCTCGTCCACGTCTTCCTTGGACTGAAGCTCCTGGAAGCCGAGTTGGACGAGCTCGTTGCGCATGGGGGCCACGAGCAGATCGGGATAGGGCATGGGTTCCTCCGTAGTAGGGTCTTGCGGTGGTGATTGCACCCGACGTCGTCGCCGGTTGCGGGTCCACCGTTTCTGAATCGATCTCGCCGGGTCGCCGGCGATGGGTTCGGCGTGTCTTCCGATGCGCTACACCTGAGGGATCCGGAAGTGCGACCAGCACGACCGGGAATCTCTTCCCCCCGGCGGGGGTAGGGTCCGGTGGCCGCACAGGTGCAAGACGAGGCTGCGACCGCCAGATTGGAAGATCAGCACGAGATGGTGCCGCGCGCAGCCGCCGGGAAGCTGGAGGAGGAGCGATGAACGTCAGCGTTGTTCGGGCTCGGTGGAGGGGACTCGTCCTCCTCCCGGCCGTCGTGTTCCTAACCGGGTGCGGGGCGGACTCCGAGGGCGATCCCCCCTCGCCGGCCTCTTCCCGTGGGGAACTCATCCCCTTCGCGTACGCCGGGCCCGTCCTCGACGACCTCCCCCCCGTTCCCGAGGAGGAGCTGGGCGAGTGGGAGACGGAGCGCGACTGGGCGGTGGCCCGGGGGACGGTGGAGTGGGGCCGCTCGCAGGGGCTCGAGATGCTTCCCCTCGGTGAGACGATGGCGATCCTGGGCACGACGTTCGTGGGCTTCCCCTACGAGCCGGGCACCCTCGAGCTACCGGGACCCGAGGACCTCGTGGTGAACCTCAGGGAGTTCGACTGCGTGACCCTCGTCGAGCACCTGCTCGTCCTGGGTCGGCTCACGCTGGAGGGGGATGCGCTCTCCCCGGACGACGACGACGCCTTCAGGGCCCGATACCGGGAGGAGCTCCAGCGCGTGCGCTACCGGGGCGGGACGCTCGACGGCTACCCGAGTCGCCTGCACTACTTCTCGGAGTGGATCCGCGACGGGGAGGCGAAGGGCCTCCTGCGCGACGTCACCGAAGAGCTGGGGGGCGAGCCCGATCCGCGTCCGATCCACTTCATGAGCTCCCACCCAGAGGCCTACCGGCAGTTGGCCGAGGATCCCGCGCTCGTGGAGGAGATCCGGGCCACCGAGGCACGCATCTCCGCCGAGCCCCGCTTCTACATCCCCCAGGCGCGGATCGCGGAGGTCGAGGACCGGATCGAGAACGGGGACATCATCGCGGCGGTGAGCTCGGTCGACGGGCTCGACATCGCCCACACGGGGATCGCCCTCCACCACGACGGGCGTCTCCACCTCCTTCATGCCCCCCTCGTCGGAGAGTCGGTTGAGATCTCGGAGCGGCCCCTCGCCGATCGGATCCAGTCGATCTCGGGCCAGATCGGCATCATGGTCGCGCGGCCCCTGACTCCGGGCGTGGCTCCGTGAGCGGTCAAGCGTGGGGTCGGCGGGGCAGATCGGGTTGGGCCGAGGGGAGCCGCGTCGCCGGGCTCCTCGTCGGATGGGCCCTCGTCGCGGTCGCGCACGCGGGTGCGCCACCTGACCACCTCTCAGCCCAGGAGCCGGACGCGGCGGAGAGGGGTGCGCTGGAGCGGGGCACGCCGGAGGGCGAGTGGCGGTACTGGGGGGCGGACGCCTGGAGCACCCGCTACTCGCCGCTCGACCAGATCGACGCGGAGAACTTTGAGGAGCTCGAGGTGGCCTGGACCTGGAGGGGGGACAACTTCGGTCCCACTCCGGACTTCATTCTGCGCTCCACCCCGATCTACGTGGACGGGGTGCTCTACACCGTGGCCGGCCGCCGGCGCACCGCGGCCGCGATCGACCCGGCCACCGGCGAAACGCTCTGGACCTTCCGCGAGCCGCACACCCCGCGCTGGGAGAACTCTCCCCGGCAGAACTACGGACGGGGCCTCGCCTACGCCGAAGTGGATGGGCGCGGGGTCGTCTACCTACTCACCCCGGGGTTCTTCCTCCACGCCCTGGACGCGAAGACGGGCCTTCCCCTCGAGGGGTTCGGCGAGCCCGTCCCGGTGGAGGGGTTCGGGGAGCACGGCACCGTCGACATGCTCGCCCACCTGGATCGGGCCCAGCCGCACGATCCGTACTACGGCGTGCCCGACTCGCTCGGCAACATCACCACCTCCTCTCCCCCGATCGTCGTGGACGGGGTGGTGATCGTGGGCAGCTCGGCCCTCCCGGGGCTCGGAAGCCAGACCCGCATCGAGAACCTGCCCGGCGACATCCTCGCCTACGACGCGCGCACCGGGGAGCACCTGTGGCGCTTCCACGTGATTCCCCGCCCCGGCGAGTACGGGCACGAGACCTGGGAGAACGACGCCTGGGAGTGGAGCGGGAACGCGAACGCCTGGGCACCCCTCTCCGCGGACGAAGAGCGGGGCATCGTCTACCTGCCGACGAAGGCGCCCACGAACGACGTGTTCGGGGGCTTTCGGCCCGGCGACAACCTCTTCGCGAACAGCGTCATCGCCCTCGACGTGCACACGGGCGAGCGCGTCTGGCACTTTCAGACCGTGCACCACGACCTCTGGGACTGGGACAACCCCGTCGCCCCGATCCTCCTCGACGTCACCGTGGACGGGGAGCCCGTGCCCGCCGTGGTCCAGACCACCAAGCAGGGGCTCACCTTCGCCTTCAACCGGGAGACCGGCGAGCCGATCTGGCCCATCGAGGAGCGGCCCGTCCCCCAGTCGCAGGTGCCCGGCGAGCAGTCCTCGCCCACGCAGCCCTTCCCCACCCGGCCCGCACCCTTCGAGATCCAGGGGCTGAGCGAGGACGACCTCATCGACTACACCCCCGAGCTGCGGGAGCTCGCCCTCGAGGCGGTGAGCGACATCAAGCTGGGGCCCCTCTTCAATCCGCCCATCCACCGGGACAACCCGGAAGGGTACAGAGCCGCCGCCGTCTGCCCGAGCTTCACGGGGGGGAACAACATCATCGGGGGGACGGTGGCCGACCCCGAGACCGGGATCATCTACGTGGCGTCCCGAACGGCGTGCAGCGGAGCCGTCCTCGACCCGGGGGAGGCCCGCGACGACGGGGAGCCGGGGACCGCCCGCGGCCGGACCGTCACTCCCTGGGTGAGCGGTCCGGGCGGCGCGTTCACGAACGTGGACGGCCTCTCGATCCTGAAGCCCCCCTACGGCCGGATCACCGCCATCGACATGAACACCGGGGAGCACCTCTGGTGGATCCCGAACGGAGACACCCCCGAATCCGTGGCCGAGCATCCCCTCCTTGAAGGCGTCGACCTTCCGAACACCGGCCAGGACAGCCACGCCACCGCTCTCGTCACCGGGAGCCTCCTCATGTACGGAGAGGGGCGGGCGGGCGAGCCGCGCTTCCACGCCGTGGACAAGCTCACCGGGGAACGCATCGGGACGATCGAGCTGCCGGCCCCCAGCAGCACCGCCCCCATGACCTACATGCATGAGGGACGGCAGTACATCGTGGTTCCGGTGGCGGGGTCGGGGATGCCGGGGTCGCTGGTGGCGTTGCGGGTGAGGTAGGGGGGGCTCTCCGCACTCAGCTTCCGTACTTTTCGCGGCTTGGGCCGTAAAACGCCCCTCCCGGCAACCTTGCACCCGGGCTCGGTGCGTCATACACTGCGCACACACCCATGCGTTGCGTTACAGTGTGGTCCGTGCTTCGATCGGTCCTCCCAACATGGTAAGGCCAGCGGAGCAACGCGGACCACCGGCTCAGCGGCGCGGGGAGCCGAGTCGAGGGCCCCCCGCCGGCTCCGCCTGGAACCCCGACGGATTCAAAGGCATGGAAGCGCACCGCCTG
>SLDT01000033.1 GCA_007125125.1 Gemmatimonadota bacterium
CGAACGTCGGATGTCAACGACTTCCTCGCTCTTGGGTGCGCCTTCCATCCTTCGGCGCGGGAACCCCCGCCCCACCACTTGATTCCCGGGAAGTGGTTCTTTACATAATACCCGCACGGACCACTACGTTTTTTGTTCCCAAGATCCCCGCGACAGGAGGTCCCACCATGTCCTCCACGAATTTCGTGCCGAGCGACCACGCATTCCGGTTCCCGAACCAGTTCGTGAACACCGTCCTCGACAAGTGGTGGTTCCCGAAGATCGAGACCACGGGCCGCTGCGGAGGCATGTGTTACGCCGCGCTCGACTACTACTTTGCCGGCATATCCGTCCCCGACTTCACGCCCTCCGACTTCGACGACGGTTCGGTTCCCCCGGATGGACACCGCCTGGCCGACTACCTCTATACGCGCCAGCTCGACAGCATGAAATGGCGAGATGGCCTGCGATTCGGTCGCTGGACGGCGCGAGGCGACACTCGAGTGATGTCGCGCACCCTGCACAACGAGATTCCCAAGGCCAAGAAGTCCATCGACGACGGGGAGCCGGTCGTCCTCGGCCTTCTCGGGAGCAGCAGCCTCAAGCGTCTCGGGAAGGGCAACCACCAGGCGGTTTGCTACGCTTACTCCGAGGACGCTTCGGGCATCACGACACTCTACATCTACGATCCGAACCACCCTCCGACCCACAACTTCTCGGGTGAGGTCGAGTTGTCGAGGAAGATGGGAGGCGGCCTGGGCTTCGAGGCGGACCACGGCGGACCCTGGCGTGGATTCTTCGTGCAGCGGTACTCGAGGCGCCAACCGCCCCAGCGCTTCGGCGGTGGCGGAGGTGTGGGCGGTGGAGGCGGCGGCACCTTCGAACCCGGAAGCGGTCAGATTCAGCGCAGGTAGCCGGTTCGACTCGCCCCGGTCCCCTGAGCGGGTGGACCGGGGGTGGACGCAAGCTCCCCGGGCTCCAGTCCGTGGCCGACGCGGCAGCGGGGGCACGTGGATCAGGCGCTCCAGACGCTGGCCCGGTCACGACAGGTTCAGGGCGGGTTCTTTTTCGTCGAGCCGCGGATCGACGCCCGCGACGTCACCTGCGGCCTGGAGGCTTGCCTCCCACTGTCGCGTTGCCTCCCCGCGAACCACGTCATACCTTGCCGCCAGGCCCCTACTCGCCTGTGAGGGCGCAGGGCCTTCCTACCCGTAATTCAGAACCGACGCTCGGAAAGCCGGCGCGGCCTTACCTCACCGAGCACGGCGACCCTACGCTTGGCCAGGTAGCCTCATCGCTGCTCCAAACGCAGCCAAAAGGGGGTTGTCGTCATGGGTTCCCAGCTTCTCTACGTGCGTCCGGATCACAGCATCTCCGCACCCGCCTCGGCAGATGCGGTCTTCATTCTGTTCGTTTCGGCCACGGCCGCGGAGGGGGACAGCTATACGATCGCCATCAAGGCCGTGATGTACGGTGCCTCCTCCTGTGATGTCGTTCTGACCCTATCCGGTGATCAACACACGGTGAGCGCCGAAGCGGACGAGAGTGGGTTCCTCTCCGCATCATTTCACGATATCGAGCTGCAGCAGGAGAAGTGGATCAGCGTCGAGGTGACCAACGCCGATGCGGAGGCCAATGGCAGGGATGCCCTCACCCTTGCGTGGCCCACCGAGGAAGGACTCTCCTTGTCGGCGGGCAGGACGGCCTCACTCAGCCCCGACCGTTCGACTTTCCTGTGCGGCACTCCGGATCGGATCGTTCAAAGCACCGTATTCAGCCAACTCGTGCTCGAACCGATCATGATTTTCCCGACGGAAACGCTCGGCGAGGTTGCTCGCCCGTACGATATCGTCCATGGCGCCTCGGATGACACGTTGAAGCGGACCGACATGGCCAATCTGATGAACGAGGGCAGAGACCGCATGGCGCCGTACTGGGAGACGTTCAAGCGCGGAGACATCACCTACTCCGAGCTTCTGCATTCTGTTCAAGAAGAGTTGATCCAAGTCGAAAACCAAGCGACTCGAAAGGTGAATCAGGACGAAACGGACACCTGGAAACGTCTCTTCGTTGAACGGCGCGCCGCTACGCCTCCGTCCTCCAGGGCCTCGATTTCTTCGGGGAGGTTGCCGTCCCCGAGGACCGGGGACATGGCCATGCGTGAGCCACGCATCGAAGTCCGTGCGCAGCACGCAGTCTTTGTATCCAGCAGCCTCGAGTTCGCCAAGGCCATGGGATATTATCTCGCGTCAGGTGATCTCGGAGGAAGGGTCGGCCTTCTCTTCAATGATCGCTTGAGGTTCCAGCCTTCGGGATTGGTCCTCGGCGAGCCGGTCTACACGATCTCCCTTGCCCCGCGGGAGGAAGTCGAGCTCAGGCAGGTCGTCGAAACGAAGTCCCGGGCCGTAATGGAGGACATCGTGGACCGCCATCAAGACATCTCCTTGAACCTCACGTCGTCCTGGACCAACGAGATCACGGAAGGCATCAAGTCGGAGCAGAACATACAGGAGACGATCAAGTTGGAGCCGAAGGCGAATGTGAAGCTACCCATCGAAAAAGTGTCCGTCGGCTTCGGGGTCGATGCCAGCCATTCCGTGAGCGTCGGCGACAAGCGCAGCCGGGAGAATGCCCGGAAGAATGCGGTTCAGCGAACCTCCGCTGCGGCATCGCGCATGCGATCACAACACAAGCTGAGGATCGAGATCACCACGGAGACCGGGGCCTCTGAAGCGACCACACGAAAGATTCAGAATGTCAATTTCCAGCGTTCCGTCAATCACATCTTTTCCAAGGTTCATCGCAAAGAACGGGTGACGCTCGAACGCTACGGCGTTCAGCTCTGTCTGCGGTTCTGGGTGAACGACCCCGCGCTCAGAGCCCGAACGATCTTTCTCGACAATCTCGCCAAGTTCGATCCTGACACTCCGGGGAGTCATGAGCAGGAGCCGACAGCGACGACGACCTCGAAGTCATTCACCTTCAGCCGTAGCGCGACGACGATCTTCAATGACATCGACAGGGTCTATGTGCTTTCTCAAGAGATACATATGAGAAGTCTTGCAGATGCCGATGAAGTCCCTGCGGGTCATGTCCTCGGTGGGGTCGAGATCGAAGTCGTCGAGTTCACGGTCCGACAGGAGGAGCACGCGCTGGCTGGGACGATCCTTCTATATGAAGGCGTAGACACGAAATTCGGGAATTCTTCGTTTCTGGCCGAGGGGGGCAAGCTGCGCTGGTCCACCGAGCCTTCGCTCGGCTCGTCCACACCCAAGGGGACTCTGGAAATAGGGTTTTCGCTCAGGTGGGAGAAGTTTTTGATCATCAGCGAATGGCGTCGGACCATGGAAAGCGTGACGGTCAAGATCACGGCCACCTGGTTGCCGCTTCAGGATGACGTAGTGGCCTATACGACCGCCAGGGCGCAGAGAAGGAGTGAACGGCTTCAGGCGCTGACCGCCGAGCGGATATCGCAGATTCGTGACAATGCGATCAAGGACTATCCGGGGCAGGTGCTGGCGATGGCTGTGGCCAACAACCTGGATTCGGGAGAGGACCTGGTTCATTCACGACGCATCTTCGATTTCGAGAACGCGATCATCGAGAGCGCGCCGTACTGGTCGTCGAGTAGCGGATTGGCGAACCATCTCTCCCTCGAGTCCAGGCTCATGAATCTGCCGATCGCGTTGGCCGTGGGTTCGATCATCACCGGAGAGCTCACGTCGCCCCAGGCCATCGTGTACATACCCGTGTTTCCCGACCGTGAAGGGGAAGCCCTCGATCTGCTTCCAGGTGTCAGCGTCCATGAGCGAGACCGAGTCGTGGACGACATCACCAATTACCGGAATGCCAATTTCATTGCGGACCCCACCACTCTGCCTTCGCACGAGGAGGTCCTTTCGCCCAAGCCGGTCCTGGGTACGAGCATAGAGCAGGACGCGTGGGGCACGGAATGGGAAAAGCCCCAGGAACGCTTCGAAGTATTGGCTCATTGGTCTCTTCTCACCCCAACCGACGGAGTCCATATCGAGACCGTGCTGAGCGATACGGTCGCCTCGGACGAACACCAGACACGGATGCTCGAGAAGCAGACCGAGGACTGAGCTGTTGCAGACCGAGGACTCAGCTGTCGAGGACACTCAATGCAAAGCCTCGGCCCGGTCGTTCGGAATTGCGTCGAAGGTTCCGATGGCACTGCGCCAGACCAGACCGTTGAAGGTGTGGGGGGTGGCGAAGCCCGAGCTCGACGTACTCGCCGAGGCGGGGGGAAGGTGGGCTCCTGAAGCGCCGAACCCGGCCCCTTAATAGTGCACCGCGAAGGGGCGTCTCGTCAAAAATGGTGCACGGGAGGAGGGGTCGGAGGCCTCCGGCGAGCCGGACGGAGAAGCGCTCCCATCGGCCGGACGCCCCTGCTCACAGGCGATACCGGCCCATCGACCCCTGGATTCGCTCCTCTGGCACCGGCCTTGCTTCCAATCGAGGGTGCCCGGTCGCACGGACCGGACTTCGAAGCCGGACTTCGAAGATGGAGCGGGGCCTGGGCCCC
>SLDT01000245.1 GCA_007125125.1 Gemmatimonadota bacterium
ACCCGCAACCCAACCCCGCCCCATGCCCCGCACCCTCACCGCCCTCCTGCTCGCTGCCCTCCTTCCCGCCTGTGGCGCCGACACCGCGGACCGCCCGGACGCGCGCCCGGCCGAGGACCCTTCCGCCCGAGCCGAGATCGAGGCCGCAGCGGAGCGGATCACCGCCGAGGGGATCCTCCGCGACACAGAGATCCTCTCGGCCGACAGCATGGAGGGGCGTGCCCCCGGCACCCCCGGCGAGGAGCGCGCCGTGCGCCACATCGAGCGGCGCTTCGAGGAGGCCGGGCTCGAACCGGTCGGACCGGACGGCTACCGGCTCCCCATCGAGCTCCTCCAGATGACGAAGGTCCAGGAGCGCTCGCACGCCGAGATCACCACCCCCCAGGGCACCCTTGACCTCGTCCCCGAGCGTAACTTCACCTTCTGGTCCACCGCCGAGGAGCCCCTCGTCCAGCTCACCGACGTGCCCATCATCTTCGTCGGCTACGGGGTCCAGGCGCCCGAGTACGAGTGGGACGACTTCAAGGGCGAGGACCTGAGCGGGAAGGTGCTCCTCTTCCTGAACGATGATCCGCCCGTCACCGAGAACGGGCGCGAGCTCTTCGGCGGGGCGATCCGCACCTACTACGGGCGCTGGACCTACAAGTACGAGCAGGCCCAGGCCCAGGGCGCGGCCGGTGCGATCATCGTCCACACCGACGGCTCCGCCGGCTACGGCTTCAGCGTCATCGGGAACATGGGCGAGCGCCCCGTCTGGCAGCGCGACTACGAGGTCGAGATGCTCGCCTGGATCGACTCGACCCGGACCGAGGCCCTCGCCGCCGGCATGGACACCGACCTCGCCGGGCTCTTCGAGATGGCGGCCAGCCGCGACTTCCGTCCGATCGACACCGGCTCGCGGGTCACCGCCCGCATCGAGACCGAGTTCGGCACCGTGCGCGCCCCGAACGTTGCCGGGTTGGTCCGAGGCACCGACCCCGACCTCGCCGAGGAGTACATCGTCTTCACCGCGCACCACGACCACCTCGGGATGGACCCCAACCTCCCCGGCGACGACAAGATCTACAGCGGGGCCCTCGACAACGCGCTCGGCGTCGCCTCAATCATCGCCGCAGCCGAGGCCTTCGCCCAGACCCGGCCCCGCCGCTCCGTCATGTTCGTCTCCGTCACCGCCGAGGAGGGCGGGCTCCTCGGGAGCGGCCAGTTCGTCGAGAACCCGCCCGTGCCCCGCTCGAGCATCGTCGCCAACTTCAATGTCGACTCCCCCCAGTCGTACGGGCTCACGCACGACGTCGGCGCAATCGGCATCGACATGAACACATTGGGGGAAGCGTTCCGGGAGGTGGTCCTCGCGCACGGACTCCGCCCCGCCGGGGACCCTGCCCCCGAACAGGGCTACTTTTACCGCTCCGACCAGCTCAGCTTCGCGAAGGCCGGCATCCCCGCCCTCTACCTCCAGGCCGGAACGGACTACGTCGAGGACCTCGACTTCGATCCCGCCGAGCACCGGGCCGAGCGCTACCACCAGGTGACTGACCAGATCACCCCCGAATGGGACCTGACCGGGGTCGCCCGCGACATGCGGATCCTCTTCGAGGTCGCGCTCCGCGTCGCGAACGCCGGTGAGCAGCCCCGCTGGAACCCGGGCAACGAGTTTGAGTCGGCCTGGCGCGAGCTCTACGGGCGGCGGTAGCGGGCGCGCAGCTCCTCGAGCTTCGCCGCCATCCGACGCGGGCTCGTCAGGCTCGACACCGCCTGACACCAGGGGCCCGGGAGGCTAAGCGTTCGCCCGGTCCTCGATCTCGGCGCATTCAGCCATCACCTGGTCGAAGGAAGGCGCATCGGCCGGGAGGAGACCGGATCCGGACATCTTCTCGTAATCCTCGGCCAGAAGCCGCCTTCCGGCCCCCTCGGGAACGAGCGAGAGTGCCCCGTCCACCGCAGCAAGGTAATCGACCAAGAGGCCCGCGGAAGACTTCTCCCGGAAGAACATCGACTTGTGTTCGGCGACCCGCCGGGCAAGGTCCCGGTCCGCCAAGGCCCGTTCTGCGACCTCGTGCTGGTGAAGCCGAACCAAGTCGTACCAGTGCCGGGAGAAGCGCTCCCCGCGAAGGTTCTCCTGAAGGCAGAACACGTGCGCTGCCGTGGCCTTTTCCCAGAAGGTCCGCTCGGCCTCCATCACCCGAGGGGTTGCCCTGGGGAAGCTCAGATCCTTGAGAACCACTTCTGCATCGCACTCCACGCCGTGCAGGGAAGCAGGCTCACCCGAGGAGCGGCCCCCGAACTCCACCAGGACCCGGGGGGCCACGTACGCCGAAGGAAGATCCGCGGATACGGGATAGGAGAGAACGAGATTGGTGCTCTGGATCTCGACCGTGATACCCTCGACGCCCTCGTCCAGAGCGGCAGTCTGCAAGGCTGGCCCCGCCGCCTCTCCAACCCACCTGCGCAGCGCATCCCTGGCACGGGACGTGAGCCGCTCCGCAGCGCTGCGGGTCCCGGGGATGGGGTCTCCCGGCTCCCCGGCGAGTTCGGGAAGCAACGTCCGAATGTCGCAGGTCAGGTCGACGTCCTCGGAGAAGCGGTCGATCACCCGGAACACCTTCGAAAGGGAGGTCCCCCCCTTGAATGTCAATGCGGTCCCGAACTCCTGACGGAAGAGTGCACCGAGGGTCCAGACCACCCACAGGTCCTTCTCCAATAGGCCGGCCGGACGACCCAGCTCGGCCGCGGCGACCGCCAACGCGTCGGCACGGTCCCCGCGGGAGAGCTGCAGGAATGGCTCAGGCATCCGGCAAGGCGGCTGACTCGCTCGGCTCCGGGAAGATCGCCCGTGTGATCACCCGGGCGAGGCCGCTTGGAACCGCAGCACACGCCAGGAATAGCCTCGTTCTCTGCTCCGGCTCCAGCGACTCAACAACCGACCGGACCGCCTCGGAGCAGTTGCCCTCCCCCATCCACTCGAGTGCACGAAGGACATCCCCTTCGCGGGTATGGGGACCCCACAGGAGCCAGGGCGGCGCACTCCTGAGCTCCACCCGCTGGCGTCCAAGTTCCAGGGTGCGACTGGCTCCGGAGGTCAGGAACACGGGTCGCACCGGGACCTGCGACGTTAGGCCCAGGCCGTGCGCCGCGGAGGCCCCGCCCGGAACGACGGTCTCGCCAGTCGAACCCGCGATCTGTGCGACCACTTCCTCTGGCGAAGGGAGCCTTCGACCGAACCGGGTCGGGCGTGGGCGCACATAGCGGCCGCGACCAACACGAACGAGCTCTCCTCCCCGGGCCAGACGCGAGAATGCCTGGTCCACTGCGGCACGGGACCCCAGGTGCAGGAAGGATCGAGGCGCCAGAAGGGCGCCCTCGGGAGCCTGGCGAGCCTGCTGCATGATCTGATGCTGGACGGAGCTCATGGGATTCTCCACTTTCTGGTAGTCAGAAACATAGTATGTTTTCTGACGACACGGAAGTGACCGCCCCTCTTCGGTACTCATTCTCCGGAGCCGCTGGAACCCGGGCAACGAGTTCGAGTCGGCCTGGCGCGAGCTCTACGGGCGGCGGTAGCGGGCGCGCAGCTCCTCGAGCCGGAACCGCATCTCCTTCGGGAGCATCGGCACGGGCACGTCGCCCCACCCCACCTGCCGGGCCCGTTTCTCGACCGCTCCGAAGTAGGCCTCGGGCGCACCCACCTCCTCGAGTTCCCGGGCCGCCTCGCGTACCCGCCGCCCCTAGGGTGAGGGTGCGGCGGCGGCGGCGGCCGAACTGATCTCCGTAGCGCCAGGCAGCGAACTCCGCGCGGGGGGGTGCTCCGCTGCGCACGAGCTCGAGCCCCTCGCGGAGGCGTGCGAGGCCGATCTGCTCGGTCGAGACCCGCGTCGGTGTCTCGCGGAAGAGGCCTTCTGCCCGCTCGACCGCCTCCCACCGCTCCTCGAGAGGGGTCAGGTTCCACCGTTCGCAGCGCCGGCAGATGACCCAGAGCCGTCCGCGCTCGGCATCGAAGGCGAGGCGGCGTCCGACGGGGAAGCTCTCGAGGACCTCGTTCGAGCCGAGGTCGGAGCTGCAGAAGAGGCAGTGGCGGTACATCGGGGCCTCCCCTACAGGAGCCAGGCGAGGGCGAAGATCGCGATCATGACGAGGGAGAGCCCCACCTTCGCGACCGCCCCCAGGACGAGCCCGACCCAGGCGGCCACCCCCACGTTCGCGGCCCCGGCAAGGTCGCGCCGGTGCAGGTACTCGCCCGCCGCCGCCCCGATGAAGGGGCCGATGACGACCCCCACGAGGCCGAAGACGAGGCCGACCACCGCACCGAGGACCGCCCCCACGATCGCCCATGGGCTCGCCCCCACCCGCCGCGCACCGAGCGCCCCCGCCACGAAGTCCAGAAGCACCGCAACGAGCATGATCCCACCGAGGAGGAGCACCACGCGCCCGCCCACATCTTCGTAGCCCCCGATCCAGGCCCCGAGCCAGAGCCCGATGAAGACCAGGGGCGGGCCGGGAAGAATCGGGACCACGC
>SLDT01000155.1 GCA_007125125.1 Gemmatimonadota bacterium
CCACCGGGGCGTTTGCCCGTCAGAATTCTGGTCATTATGTTCACTATGACCATTTTTCCAGGAGACGTCCGATGTCCAACCGATCGCTGTCCATAGCCGAGGCCAGGGCCACCTTCTCCGAGCAGGTCCGCTCGGCCGAGCAGGGCGAGCCGGTCATCATCACCCGCCACGGGCACGCCGTGGCGGCGCTCGTCCCGATCGAGGAACTCGAGGCGCTCGAGCGCCTGCGCGCGGCCGGCCCCGAAGGCGGGCTCGCGAGCATCGCCGGGGGGTGGGAGGGCTCCGAGGAGCTGGCGATCCGCCTCGAGGGGCCGGTGCGCCGGGGGCGCCGCGGGTCCGGGGGAGAGGGGTGAGCCCGGTGGCCTTCCTCTTTGACACCGATGCGATCGGCGAGCTGCTCCGCCCCGATCCCGACCCGGCCTACCTGGCCTGGATCGAGGCCCTGTCGCGCGAAGACCAGTTCACGAGCGCGGTGTGCGTGGGCGAGCTCTTCCAGGCTGCGGCCCGGTCCCGGGATGGGGAGCGGCACCTGGCGAAGCTCGAGGCGCGCCTTCTTCCTGCGGTGACGGTGCTCCCCTACGATGCCGCTACCGCGCGGGTCTTCGGAGCGCTGCGGGCCCACCTCGACCGGCGCGGCCGGCCCCTCCCCGATGCGGACCTCCAGATCGCGGCGACGGCGGTGTACCACGGCCTCCGGCTGGTGGCGGGAAGCGGGCGTCGCTTCCGCCGGGTCCCGGGGCTCGAACTCGACCTCACCCTGGCAAGGGCGAGGCGCGGTTCGGGCTGAGGCCGGCCGGGCGGGCGCTCAGCGCCGTGCGCGCCCGAGGATCGCAATCCCGGGGAACCGCTCCGACCAGGCCGGTGGGCCCTCGGCGCCAGCCCGCCATCCGCCTCCCCCGCCGTGCCCGCTCACGGCTCGCCCGCCTCCCCCGCCGCGCCGGCCCCACCCCCGAACTCCATCGCTTCGGCCAGATGGATGAGGGCCTCGTCGGTCCGGCCGAGGAGCTCGAGCACCCTGGCCCGGTTGCCCAGCAGGTTCGCGTACGCAGGATCCTGCCGGAACTGCTCGCGCAGGGTGTTGAAGTAGTTCGGGAGGAAGTGCCGCACGGTGCGTCCATCGTCCGTCGGGCGATCCACCCAGTAGAGCCCGGCATGCCGCTCGTTGTGCTCCTCGCGGGCGGCCTGCTCTCCGGTCGGGAAGCCGACACTCGTGACCCCCTCGGCACGACCGGCCAGGTCGAACGCGGCATGGATCGCGTGGTCGACCCAGAGGCGCCCCCGGGTGTCGCGGTGCTTCAGGAGCGGCGAGGAGGGGATGTTCTCGAGCGACTCCACCTTGCCGCGCGCCAGGGCCTTCGCGCCGGCGTCGTAGTTGTGCGCGGCCTTCTCGAGCTCGCCGCGCTTTCGCTGGGTGAGGGCGAGGCTGTTGTAGGCGAGGTGGTAGTTCCGGTCCAGCTCGATGGCGCGGAGCAGTGCGCCGACCGCGTGGTCCCACCTCTCGGCGAGCTGGTGCGCGATCCCGAGCGCGAGATGGATCTCGGGCTCGTCGTCCCTGAGCGCGACGGCCCCCGTGAGGTGCCGGACGGCCCCGTCGAGGTCGCCCAGGAAGCGGGCGCACTGGCCGGCGAGGTAGCGGAGGTTCCAGTCCGCACCGTCCCGATCGAGGGCAGCCTCGAGGAGAGGGAGCGCCTCGTCGAAGCGCCCCTCACGCATGAAGGTGACTGCCTGGTCGACCATGGTTCTCCTCTCGGGGTGCGCGGCGGGCCGGCGGGGCGCCGCGGATCACCCCCCGTCGGTTGCGGTGCGCGCTTCGCCTTCCCCCCAGCGCTCGAACCAGCTCCGGAGATAGAGCTGGGTCCGGATGAAGTTGGAGGGGGTCGAGGTGGTGCCGTGCCACTCGTTGCCGAAGCGGAGCATGGCGGTCGGGACCCCGAGGACCTTGAGGGCCTGGTAGTATTCCTCCGTCTGGGGCATCGGCGTGCGGAGGTCGCGCTCACCGGTCATGAGCATGGTGGGCGTGGTCACGTTGCCGACATACATGAGGGGCGAGCGGCGCAGGTGCTCGGAGGGGTCGTCCCAGGGGAAGTGCTCGAAGTTGCGGTACCAGCCGATGCCGTCGGTCGTGCCCACGAAGGAGATCCAGTTCGTGACGGGGCAGTTCGACGAGGCGGCGGCGAAGCGGTCCGTGTGGCCGACGACCCAGGCGGTGAGGACGCCTCCTCCGGAGCAGCCGTAGACGTACTTGCGCGACCGATCGACCCAGCCCCGCTCGATCAGGTAGTCGACCCCGGCCATGAGGTCGTCGTAGTCCTCGCCCGGATACGCGTTGTTGATCTCGTTCGCGAAGGCGCTCCCGTAGCCGGTGCTCCCGCGGGGGTTCGTGTAGAGCACGAGGTAGCCGTTCGCGGCGTGCTCCTGCCAGCCGTAGTTGAAGCCGACGCCGTACATCGCGTGGGGTCCGCCATGGATGACGAGCATCATCGGGTACTGGCGCGAGGGGTCGAAGTCCGGGGGCTTGACCACCCAGCCCTGGATCCGCCAGTCGTCATGGGCATCGTACCAGAGCTCCTCGACCTCGCCCAGGGTGACGCCGGCCAGGAGGTCGGCGTTGACCGCGGTCAGACGGTCGAGGCGGTCCGGCCGGGCGGGGTCCACGAGGTAGATGTCGCCGGGTTCGTGGAAGGAGCTGATCGTGGTGGCGAGGCGCCCTTCGTCGCTGATCGAGGAGAGGCTGATCTGGTGGACCCCCTCGGTGAGCTGCGTCACCCCTCCCTCGACCGAGGCGAAATGGAGGTTGCGGTTGCCCTCGGAGTTGGCGGTGAAGTAGAGGCCGCTTCCGTCCGGTGCCCAGGTGAGGCTTCCGATCGCGCGGTCGAAGTCGCCCGAGATGATGCGCGGGTTCGAGCCATCCGTGTCCATCAGGTGGAGCTTCCGGTTCCGGTACGTGTCGGTGTGCCAGTCGTCACCGAGCCAGGCGATGTGGCGCCCGTCGGGTGAGGGGAGCGCGCCCGAGTCGGGGCCATGGCGGTCGGTGAGCTGCCGGATCTCGCCCCCCTCGGCCGGCACCGCGTAGATCTCGGAGTGGCGCCACTCGAGCTCGGCGTCCTCGACCCGCAGGGAGCTGAACACGAGATGGCGCCCGTCAGCCGTCCACTCGCCGGCGGAATGGTCCCACTCCCCGTCCGTGAGCTGGCGCACCGCACCCCCCTCGGCCGACACCACGAAGAGATGGGTGTAAGTGTCGTCGACGTAGCCCTGCCGCTCTCTCCGGTACACGGCGCGTTCGACGATCTTCGGGCCCGCCGTCCACTCTGCGCCCTCGGGACGGGGGGGCATGTCGATGCGCCAGGTGGTGCGGGCCTCGACCTGCCGGGTGAAGGCGATGCGGGTCCCGTCCGGGGACCACCGAAGGTTCGAGGGGGAGCGCTCCATCCGTGTGACCTGGCTCACCGCACCCTCGTCATCCATCCAGCGCACATGGATCTGGTTGCCGCGCGGCTCCCCTTCGGCGAGAAAGGCAATCCGGGTTCCGTCCGGGGACCAGGTGGGCGATGAGCCCTCCAGGAGGAAGCGCTTCCGGGACCCGTCCGCGTTCATGATCCAGATCTCCGATGTGCGCCGATCCTTCATCCGGTCGATCCAGGTCCGGGTGTAGACGACCTGCCGCCCGTCGGGGGAGATCTGCGGGTTCGAGACGCTCTGGAGGTCCCAGTACATCTCGAGGTCGAGGACCCGGTCGGCCCCCGGGGCCTGCGCGGCCGCGGGGGGTTGCGCGAGTCCGGCGCCGAGGGCGAGGGCAAGGAGCGCGGCAAGGAGGCGGAGGCGCCGGACATTGGGGGCGGCAAGGGGTGAGGGCCGCCGGGCGAGGCGGGCGTCGAATCGGGAACGGCCCCGGGCCGGGGCGGCGGCAGGACGAGGGGAGCGGCGAGGCATCTCGGTTCTCCGGAAGGGTGGGATCGGACGCGGCAGGTGCCGAACGGGCGACACCCGCACAATCTGCAGGGCGAGCGGGCGTCAGGCCAGAGTGGGGGGCGAGGGGCCACGTTGCGCGGCCAGCCGGGACCGCTGTATCTCTTCCACAGGCTTCTCACAGCCTTCATCTTTCCGCGACGGCACCCGAGGATCAGGAGGAGACCCGATGCGACAGACCACCTTCGGGGTCGGCGCGACCCTCGCGCTCTCCCTCGCCCTCGGCGCGTGCGATTCCCCGGCCGAGGAGCCCGCGAAGCCCGAGGCACGCCCTCCCGAGGTGATCGACTCCGCCGGGGTGCGGATCGTCGTGAACCATGCGGACACGGCCGCCCTTCCGCGCTGGACGGTCGACACCGTGCCCCTGGTGCGGATCGGGCGGGACGATGCGGACATCCACCAGCAGTTCGTGCAGATCGATCGGGCGCTCCTGTACCCGGACGGACGGGTGGTCATTGCCGACAGGCGCACGGACGAGCTGCGGATGTTCGGAGCCGACGGTGCCTTCCTCCGGTTCATGGGGGGAGGGGCGAGGGG
>SLDT01000241.1 GCA_007125125.1 Gemmatimonadota bacterium
CTGGGGTGAGCAGGGATCGGGCGGGGCCGGGGGTGAGCAGGGGCTGCGCGGGGAGCGGGGTGGCGCCGGGGGCGAGCAGGGGTCGGGCGGGGCGGCGTGACGCTCCGGTTCGCGCACGAGCAGCGGGCACGGCGGGTCGTCTTCGGGGCGGGACGCCTCGCCGAGCTGCCCGCGGAGATCGACCGGCTCGGGGCCCGGCGGGTGCTCCTCGTCACGACCCCTCGGGGCGCGGGCCATGCCCGGCCCCTCGCCCGGTCCCTCGAAGGGCGGCTCGCCGGCCGGTTCGATGGGGCGCAGGTCCATGTTCCGGTCGCGGTCGCGCGCGCTGCCACGGAGCAGGCACGGGAGCTCGGAGCCGACCTCCTCCTTGCCTTCGGAGGCGGCTCGGCGATCGGGGTCGCGAAGGCCGTCGCGCTCGAGACGGGGCTCCGGATCGCGGCGGTTCCCACCACCTGTTCGGGCTCGGAGATGACCGGGATCTGGGGCGTCACCGAGCCCGGCACGAAGAAGACCGGGCGGGACCCCGTGGTCGCGCCGCGGCTCGTCGTCTACGACCCGCTCCTCACCCTCGATCTCCCGCCGCGGGTCAGCGCGGCCAGCGGGATGAACGCGATCGCGCACGCCGTCGAGGCGCTCTGGGCGTCGGAGCCCGACCCCGTTGCCTCGCTGCTCTCGGAGGCGGCGATCGAGGCCCTCGGGCGGGCCCTTCCTCTCGTCGTGCGCACGCCCGGCGACGCGGAGGCGAGGGGCGAGGCGCTCCGCGGGGCGTACTTCGCGGGCTGGGCGCTCGACCTCGTGCGGGTCGGGCTCCAGCATCGGCTCGCGCACCTCCTCGGGGGCCGCTTCGAGCTCCCGCATGCCGAACTCCACGCGGTGCTCCTTCCGCATGTCGTGGCCTGGAACCAGGAGGCCGCCGCGGCTCCCCTCGCGCGGGTCGCACGGGCGCTCGGGGCAGGCGAGCAGGAGGCCGCGCAGGCACTCGACCGGCTCCTGCGCACCCTCGGGCTCGGCGGAGGCCTGCGGGGGCTCGGGGTCCCGGCCGAGGCGCTCGAAGAGGTCGTCCGGGCCGTCCGGGAACATCCGCCCCCGAACCCCCGGCCGATCGAGGCCGAGGGGGTGCGAGCGCTCCTCGAGGCGGCGTGGGAGGGGCGGCCGCCCCGGGCGTGAGCCCCTTCAGTCCGACAGTTCGGTCGAGAGGCGCTCGGCCTGGGCCATGTGGCGGAGCGAGTGTTGCACACAGGTCTCGAACCAGGCGCCCACCGAGAACCGGAGCACGGGAATCACCGGCGAGCGCATCCGGATGCGGGCCAGGTCGAGGCCGTCCGACGAGCGGATCAGCCCGGCCAGACGGTCGTTACCGGCCCTGAAGTCGGCCAGGAGGGCGTCGGGATCGGGCAGGGCGACGTCCGGGCCGGGCCGAACCTCGCCCTTGGCTCCCGAGGCCGGCACCTTCGCCGCCCGTCGAGGCCACATCGAGGGAGGGCTCGGCAGCTTCGGCCCGCCCGGGCCGACGAGCCGGATCCAGCGTCGTGCGATCGGCCCCCAGGCGAAGGGACCCGACCCCTTCGGCGCTCCCGATGCCAGAGTCGCCTCGAAGGCCGGGAGGTAGAGCCCGAGCGACGTGTCCATGTGTTCGACGCACTGCGCGATTGACCAGCTCTTCCGGGAGGGCTTCCGGAAGAGTTCCTCGGGCGAGTGGCGGGCGAAGAGCTCGTCGGCCCTCCCGTTCAGCTCTTCGATCGAGTCGAGGAGGGCCTGGCGCTGGTTGTCCATCGGGGCTCCCGGTCGGAAGGTGGAGGCGTCGAGGTTGGGCGGCGCGTGGCCGGGGCAGGGAAGCCCGCGCGGGGCCGTGCCCGAGGGCGTCCGTGCCCATGGCCGGTCTGCCCCGAATCTTGGGGATGTCGGAGGCCACGCGAAAGCACCCGAGCCGGAGAGCATCCGGGCGAGCCGAGGGGGCATGTCCGGGCCGTGCCGGCGGTGCGAAACGGAGATCGAATGGGAACCCTTTCGCAACAAGGTGTACTTCACTACTGTCATGGACATGTTCAACCGATCTCCCGAAGCGGGGGCCTCCGGGCCCGCCCCCCGGGGCCTCCTGGTCCTGGCAGCCTTGCTTTTGCAGGCACTGGCGGTCGCCGTCGTGCCCGGCCTCCACCTGGCCGCCGACGCCGGGGAGATCGTTGCATCGCCCATCACCCTCGAAGTGGAGCGTCACGACCGCACCCCGGCGTTCGCCGTCGCGGGGGCTCCCGGCGCCACGGGCCACCACGCGCCCGGGCACGGACCCGACGAGGAAGTCTGCCTCCTCTGCGAGATCCTGAACCAGGGTGCGCAACCGGTCTCGACGATCGCGATCCCCGGTGACGCACCCCTCATTGCGTTCGACATGCGGGCCCCCACGGCCCGCGTCGTGCCCGCCCCCGCCACTCACGACGCACCCGCTCGGGCACCTCCCCTGGCCTGACTCGGCGCCGAGTCCCGACTCCGGGGTTCTCGGCCCACCCCACCCGGCTTCCCGGTTTCGGCGGCCCTCCCGGGCTCCGAACGCCCTGTCCGCGCACCCGATCGAGAGGGGGCGAGGCAAGGCTCTGCCGACCGGGACTTCCATTGAGTCAGATGCCCGAGGAGCAGGTGCATGACAGTTCGTGACCGGTCCGACGACCGAGCGACCCCCCGACATCCGCAGAGGCCCGCGCGCCCGTCCCGCGAGGGCCGGAGTCGCGCATGGCCGTTGCATGAGGACCCCCGCCCCGCAGGGTGGGGTCGACTCGATCGCGCCGCCATCGGCGCCCGGGCCGTCGTGCTCCTCTTCGCGGCCTTCGTCCTTCTCGCGGCGCCGACCGGGGCGGCCGGCCAGGGGGCCGGGGCCCCCGCGGGGAGCGAAGAGCGGGCACCGGACGTCCCGCAGGAGACGGGCACCCTCGAGGTGGAAGTCGTCGAGCGGGACTCCGGCCGAACACTGGCCGGGACCGTCGTCCGGCTTCGGGGCCGGGACCGTCAGGCCGCGACCGACCCCGCGGGCCGCGTCGTCTTCGCCGAGCTTCCCGCGCGGGGCTACGTCGTCGAGGTCACCCGTCTCGGCTACATGCCCGCCGAGGCCGAAGTCGAGGTGTCGGCCGGCGAGGTGACACGGCTCCGGATCGAGCTCGTGCCCTCGCCGATCCATCTCGCCGGAATGGTCGTCACCGCCACCGGACGGGAGCGGGGGCTGCGGGACGTCTACCAGCCCACGACGAGCCTCACCGGAACCGAGCTCCACCGGAACCTCGCGAACAGCGTCCCCGCGACACTCCGCAATGTCCCCGGGGTCCACGTCGAGTACAATGGGCCCGGAGCCGCCCGCCCCACGATCCGGGGCATGGGCGGCGATCGAGTGCTCATGCTCGAAGATGGCCACGGCACCGGGGACCTCTATCAGACGGCCTCGGACCACGGTGTCATGGTCGAAGCCCTGACCGCCGACCGGATCGAGGTGGTGCGGGGGCCGGCCGGACTCCTCTATGGCCCGAACGCGCTCGGCGGGGTGGTGAACGTCATCCGCAACGACGTGCCACGCAGTCGTCCATCGATCACGACGGGATCCATCTCCTCGCAGTTCGAGTCGGGGAACTCGGGGGTCGCCGCCGCCGCGGTGCTCTCGGGACCGGTCGGACCCCTGGCCTACCGGGTCGAGGCCTCGGCCCGCACCGCCGACGACACCCGGACCCCGCTCGGGGAGTTGCCGAAGACCGGCATCGACGCACTCAGCGGCGCCTTCGGGCTGAGCTGGGCCGGCGACTGGGGGTTCGTCGGGGTGGCAGGGCGACACCTCGACAACACCTACGGGGTGCCGGGCGAGTTCCGCGGCGAGCTCATCCCCGGTGGACATCCGGGAGGAGTCGAGGCCGAGGCGGCCCGGACATCGGCCCGCATCCGCGGCGTGCACAACCGGCTCCCCATCGGCTTCTTCGAGTCGGTCGAGATCGACGGTCACATCACCCGCTACGAACACGACGAGATCGAGGGCGTCATCGCCGGGCAGAGGATCGTCGGTACCCGGTTCGACCAGACCACCATCGGAGTCAAGCTCACCGCCCACCACGACCACAGCCTGCACGATCACCCGGATGGCGTGCTCCGGGCCGAGGGCGCGATGGGGGTCTCGTTCGACCACCGTGACCTGTGGGCCGGAGGAACCCAGCCGGGGACGCGGTCGGCCGAGGAGTGGAGTCTCTCGGCCTTCGGATTCGAGGAGCTCTCCCGGGGAGGGATCCGCCTCCAGGTCGGCGGGCGCCTCGACCACCGGAGCATGACCCCCGCCCGGCTCGACTCGATCGTCGTGCGCACCGACCAGCGCCGCGTCTCGAAGCCCGTGGAAGCTCGCAGCTTCACCTCCGTCTCCGCGTCCCTCGCGCTCCTGCGCGACCTCGGCGATGACTGGACCCTCGGCGCCAGCCTCGCGCGCACCGTGCGCACGCCCTCCGTCGAGGAGCTCTTCTCGGACGGCCCGCACCTGGCCGACTTCTCCTTCGACATCGGCTCGCCCGATCTCGACCCCGAGACGGGCCTCGGATTCGACCTCTTCGTGCGGGGCACTCGGCCCGATCTCGCCGTCGAGGCCGCCGTGTACTACAACCGGGTGGCCAACGCCATCTCGTACAGCCAGACCGGCGAAACCGTGCGAATCTTCCGGGAAGGAGTCCCTCCGAGGGTCACCCCAGTCTACGAGGCGCGCGGTGACGACGCCGACTACCTGGGGTTCGAGGCCCGGGTCCAGTGGGAGGCGATCTCGAGCTTCGTGCTCGACGCGAGCGCTGCCTACACCCGGGCCACACGCCGGGCCGGCAGTGATCCCCTCCCCTTCATCCCGCCGTTGGCCGGCCGGGCCGAGCTCCGCTACGAAGGAGAGGTCTTCTTCGCCTCGATCGGAGGCGACTGGGCCCTGGCCCAGCGCCGGGTGCCGGGGGAAGTGCCCATCGGCGACACCTTCGAACGGCCCCAGGAGCCCACGGACGGCTACGCCCTGCTCGGCGCGGGACTCGGCGCCCGGTTCGCGGCCGGCGGGCTCACGCACACCCTCTCGCTCGAGGGTGCGAACCTCACCGACCGGCAGTGGCGCGATCACCTGTCCAGGATCAAGGACATCGCCCCCCAGCCCGGTCGCAACCTGCAGCTCACCTACCGGGCGCACTTCTAACGCCCGGTCCCTGCTCGACCCTCAACTCAACTCCACCCACGAGGACAACGATGTCAGTACAGCGAACGACCCGAACCTTCCTCTCCCGGCGGGGCCTGACCCTGGGCGCCTCCCTCATGGCGGTCGCCCTCGTCGCCGCCTGTGACTCCTCCCCGACCGACCCGAACGACAACGGTCACGTCGATGCGGCGCGGGTCGAGATCCATACCCGCGGAGCGGCCTCGGCCCTTCTCGCGGTCTGGACCGACGGGGCGGGGTGGGCCGACGCGAGCGGCAACCCCATCACCGAGCTCCCGAACCCGATCGACGTGGAGGGCGAGGGGCTCCTCCCGATGCAGACCCGTGGTCGGAACGCATCGCTCACGGTGCGCTTCTTCATGCCCGACGGAAGCCAGGTCCCGATGTCGACGGTCAGCCGGGACGACGTGACCCGGGAGCGGCAGTGCAGCGAGTACGAGGCCCGCTATGCCCCGACCGACACGAACACCCAGGTCATCGCGTGGCCGAACATGCGCCACCCCGACAGCCCGAACGGGCCCTTCCAGTTCGCCCGACAGGGCAACGGCAACCTCGTGGCGGTCTTCCACTGCGATCACATCCACTTCTACCCCGACGAGGTCGCGGGTACCGTCGGCATCCAGTTCCTGCTCTGGCACATCGATCATGCCGACGAGGTGACCGACCCGATCAACATCCGGGTCGAGGAGGGCCCCGAGCCCGCGCGCTTCGAGCTCCAAACCCGGGGCGCCGCATCGGCCATGCTCGGGGTGTGGGACGCCTGGAACGGATGGCGCGACGCGAGCGGCCAGCCCATCACGAGCATCCCCGCGCCGCGTGACGTCGAGGGCGAGGGGCTCCGGCCCCTCGTCGCGGGCGGCGGCAACGCCTCGCTCACCGTGCGCTACTTCGCGCCCGGCGGCGAGCAGGTGCCCTTCTCGACCGTCTCACGGGAGGCCGATGCCCCAAGGGAGCGGACCTGCTCGACGATTTCCGGTCGGTACGCGGTTGCGGGTGGTGCGACGAATGCGATCGCGTGGCCCCCGCAGGCACACCCGAACGGCGTCACGGGCGATGACCAGTTCGCGCCCCGCGCCGACAACTCCCTCGTTCCGGTCTTCCATTGCGACCACATCCACATCTACCCCGAGGCGGTCGGTGAAGTCGACCTCTACCTCGTGGCCTGGGATGGCTCGGCGGCAGTGGCCCAGACCGACCCGATCACCTTCCAGGTCACCGGCGGCCAGTAATCGGCAAGAGTCGGTACCAGGCAGTTGAAGCAGGCGAGGGGCGGGTCCGGGAAGTCCGGGCCCGCCCCTCGTGCGTTCTGGGCTCGGGGGGCGCTCATGCCCCCACAACCTCGGCGGCTCAGGGGACCTCGGCGGCCCCCACGGCTTCGGCAGCCCCCACACCCTCCGAGGCTTCCGCGGCCTCGGCCTCCTCGACCATCCAGGCCGGGAAGGGATCGGGGAGGCGGGCCCAGCCCTCGGGCCCGGGCGCCATCTCGCCCGGGGTAAGGAGCGCGCCCTCGAGCGCGCGCGTCATCGCCTCGAAGTCCAGCGCCTGGCCGATGAAGACGAGCTCCTGACGCCGGTCGCCGAAGGGCTCCTCCCAGTTCGCCTCGAACCACTCGCCGAGCTCCGCCCGGGCCCCCTCGACAAGCTCGGGGTTCGCCGCCCACCACGTGCCCACCGGCCCGTGCTCCCGCATCACCCCCGCCTGCGAGAGCGAGCCCACCACCTCCATGCGCGTCGCGAGCCAAAAGAAGCCCTTCGCGCGGAGCACCCCCGGCCACCGCCCCTCGACGAACGCATGGAAGCGCTCCGGGTGGAAGGGCCGCCGCGCGCGAAAGACGAAGGAGTGGATCCCGTACTCCTCCGTCTCCGGGACATGCTCGCCTTGGAGCTCCTGCACCCAGCCCGGGGCCGCCTCGGCGCGCTCGAAGTCGAAGCGTCCCGTGTCGAGGATCCGGTCCAGCGGGACCCTCCCCCGCTCGGTCACGACGATTTCGGCCTCGCGGTTGAGCGATCGCAGGAGGGCACGCAGGCTCTCGATCGCACCCGCATCGACCAGGTCCGACTTGTTCAGGACCAGGACGTCGGCAAACTCCACCTGGTCGACGAGCAGGTCCGCCAGTGTGCGTTCGTCCCCCTCGCCCGCCACCTGCCCCCGGTCGGCCAGGAGGTCCGTCGAGGCGAAGTCCTCGATGAAGCTGCGTGCGTCGATCACCGAGACCATGGTGTCGAGGCGAGCGAACTCCGAGAGCGAACGACCCTCCTCGTCCTCGAAGACGAAGGTCGTCGCCACGGGCAGGGGCTCCGAGATTCCGCTCGACTCGATCAGGAGGTAGTCGAATCGCCCCTCGAGGGCGAGCCGGCGCACCTCGACCAGGAGGTCGTCGCGCAGGGTGCAGCAGATGCACCCGTTTGTCATCTCGACGAGCTGCTCGTCGGTGCGCGACAGCGCCGCCTCTCCGCCCCGCACGAGCGAGGCGTCAATGTTTACCTCCGACATGTCGTTCACGATGACGGCCACCTTGCGGCCCTCCCGGTTCGTCAGCACATGGTTCAGAAGGGTCGTCTTTCCCGCACCGAGAAACCCGGAGAGGACAGTGACGGGGAGTCGGCGATCGGGCGTGGGAACAGGCATGGATGGCGCTCGTGGTCGAGTGGATGAACGGTCCGGACAGCGCGCTCGTGCGAGCCCCGGCACTCGCCATGATAATGAGAGTCCGGTATCATACTGTCAATGGGCGCTCCGGCAGACCCGCCCTCAACCGTTGCCCGGCCCCCCACCGGTGCCTACCTTCGAGATACGGTCCCGTGCGGCGAGACCCGAGTCTGACCTTCGCACGAACCCGAGCCCATCTCACCTCGGAGGTGCCATGCCACCCGAATCCAGCGAGTCCGGCAAGCCTTCTTCCCTCTGGGATCGACTTGGCGGCACGGAGGGAGCCGATGCCCTCATCGAGTCCTTCTACGAGCGCGTGCTTGCCGACCCGGAGCTCGCGCCCTTCTTCGAGGAGGCCTCCATGGACCGCCTCCGCACGATGCAGCGGGAGTTCTTCTCCACGGCGCTTGGCGGGCCGCTCCGCTATTCCGGCGTGCCTCTGGCCCATGCCCATCACGGGCGCGGAATCCAGCCCGCGCACCTTCGCCGCTTCGTGGACCACCTCCTTGCCGAGGTCGAGAACCTCGAGCTGAGCGAAGAGGACCGGGATGCGATCTACGACCGAATCCACCGGCAGGCGAACAACGTGCTGAGTGGTCCGCGAGGGTTCACGGGGTGAGCTGAGCTCCGTGTCCGGCAACCGAGCGCGGGCGCGGTGAAGGCAGTCGTCCTGGCCGCGGGGCGTGGGGCCCGCATGCAGCGAGGGGCGACCCCTGCGGCCCTCGATCCCGACCAGCGCCGCGCAGCCGATGCCGGGAAGAAGGCACTCGTCCCCTTCCACGGCCACGCCTTTCTCGCGCACGGGCTGTCGGCACTCGCCGAGGCCGGGGTGCGGGAGGCATGCCTCGTCGTGGGGCCCGGGCCCGACCCGATCCGCGCCCACTTCGAGCGTGTGCGCACGCAACGGATCTCGCTCGAGTTCGCCGTCCAGGAACGGCCCACCGGCTCGGCCCACGCGCTCCTCGCGGCGGCCGGGTTCGCAGGGCACCACCCCGTGCTCGTCGTGAATGCCGACAACCTGTACCCACCCGAGGTCGTGCGGGAGGTCGCGGCCCTCGAGGGGAACGGGCTCGCGGGCTTTCGCGCCTCGGCGCTCGCCGCCCGGGGCAACATCCCCGCCGAACGGATCGCCGCCTTCGCCCTGCTCGAGGTCGACGAAGGGGGCTGCCTCGTCGACATCGTCGAGAAACCCGGCGCCGCCCGGCTCGAGCGCTTTGGCCCGGACCCGCTCGTGAGCATGACCCTCTGGCGGTTCACCCCCCGGGTCTTCGAGCTCTGCCGGGCCCTCGAGCCCTCGGTGCGGGGCGAGTACGAGCTCCCCGACGCAGTCCGGGGGCTCATCGACGAGTGCGTCCGCGTTGTCCCCGTCGAGGCCGGAGTCCTCGACCTAACCTCGCGGGGCGACATCCCCCGCGTCGAGGCGAGGTTGCGGGGAAGCGAGGTGCGGCTCTGAGCGGGGCACGCGCAGGGCTCGGCCGCCTCCTCGATCCCGCCCGGGTCGAGCCCTCGCTCGAGGCCTCCGGGCTCTCTCCCGTGGGGGCGCGGCGCGCTGCCGCCGGGGTCGCCGCGGCCGCGCGGGCCCTTCGACAGGCGGGGGGGACCATCGACGCACCCGCCTCGGCCTTCTTCGTGCCCGGACGCATCGAGGTCCTCGGCAAGCACACGGACTACGCCGGAGGGCGCAGTCTCCTTGCCGCCATGGAGTTCGGGTTCTCCGTCGTCGCCGTGCCGGCGCCCGGTCGGGAGGTCCGGATTCTCGACGTCGAGCGGGGTCGGGAGCTCGTGTTCCCCCTCGAGGGGGCGGCCGGTCCCGCCCGTCCGGGGTGGGAGCGCTACCCCCGGATCGTGCTCGACCGCATGCTCCGGGACGCCCCGTCGCTCCGGGAGAGCGAGGGTGCCCTCGTCGCCTTCTCGGGCTCGCTCCCCCAGGCTGCGGGAATGAGCAGTTCGAGCGCCCTCGTCGTGGCGCTCTTTCTCGCGCTCGCCGACCGGTGGGGCCTCGAGGTGCGAGAGGGCGGGCTCGCGCAGGGACCGGCGCTCCTCCCACGCCGAGGCCCGGACGCGCGCTCCACTCCGGAGAGCCGGGTGCGGCTCGCCGACTACCTCGCCGCGGTCGAGACCGGGGTCGGCACGGCCGGAGGGAGCGAAGACCACACCGCGATCCTCTGCGCCCGGCCCGGCATGCTCCTGCAGGCCCGCTTTCGCCCCACCGTGCTCGAGGCAGCGGTGCCCATGCCCCCGGAGGCGTGCTTCGCTCTGGCGTCGAGCGGCGTCGTGGCCGAGAAGGCGGGCGCGGCCCGGGCCGCCTACAACCGTCTCTCGGCCGAGGCCGACGAGATCGCCCGGGCCTGGCGCGGGGCCACTGGCCGTCGCGAGCCCCACCTGGGCGCGATTCTCGCGCTCGGACCGGGGGCCTCGGCCCGGCTCGAGCGCCTCTGTCGCGACGAGCAGAGGGCCCGCCTCGAGCAGTTCCGGGAAGAGTGCGAGGCGCTCATCCCCGAGGCCGGCCGCGCCCTCGCCGCCGAGGAGCTCGAGCGGTTCGCAGACCGGGTCGCCCGCTCACAGGCGCTCGCCGAGGAGGTGCTCGGCAACCAGGTCGACGAGACACGTGCCCTCGTCCGGATCGCCCGGGAGCTCGGGGCTCCCGCCGCCTCGGCCTTCGGCGCCGGTTTCGGAGGCTCCGTCTGGGCCCTCGTCCCGGAGGCCGGACTCGAGGCCTTTCTCGGCCGCTGGCACGAGCGCTATGTCGAACGGTTCCCGGAGCGGGCAGAGGCCTGTCGCTTCATCGGGACCTGCGCCGGGCCGGCAGCCCTGAGAATCGCCTGATCCCGCCGCCGGGCATTTCATCTGCCCCTCCGGGGCCTTAACGTGTGCCATGCCGAGTGCCCATCCCTCTCCGTTTCGCGCACGCCTCCACGAGGTGATCTTCGAGGCCGACACGCCCGGGGGGCGGGCCTTCGACGTGGCCCTCATCGTCGCGATCCTCGCGAGCGTGGGCGTCGTGCTCGTGCACTCGCTCCCGGACATCGACTCCGAGACCGCCCGGGTGCTCCTCCGGATCGAATGGGCCTTCACGATCCTGTTCACGGTCGAGTACCTTGTACGGCTCTGGGTGGTGGCCCGTCCGCGCCGCTACGCCCGGAGCTTCTTCGGGGTGGTCGACCTCTTGGCCGTGCTGCCCACCTACCTGTCCCTCCTCCTTCCGGGGGCCCAGGCGCTCCTCGTGATCCGCATGGTGCGCATCCTGCGGGTGTTCCACGTACTCCAGTGGAGCCGCTACGAGGGGGCCGCGAACGATCTCGTGACGGCCATTCGCGCGACCCGGTTTCCCCTCACGGTCTTTTTTCTCGCGCTCCTCGTGATCACTGTGGCGCTCGGCAGCCTCATGTACCTCGTCGAAGGTCCGGACGGCGGGTTCACGAGCATCCCCGCGGGCATCTACTGGGCCGCGATCACCGTCACCACGATCGGGTACGGCGACATGGTCCCCGCCACGCCCCTCGGCCGGGGAATCACGGCTGTCGTCTCGGCCCTGAGCTACTGGGTGCTCGCCGTCCCCGTCGCCGTCGTGTCCGTGGCGCTCTCGAGGGCCGTCCACCGCAGAGGCGCGCCAAGCCACGAGACCGAGGAGTGAACCCGGGCGCGGCGGGTCGAGGGCCCCCGCCCCCCCTCGCGCCCCCCCCTCGCGGCATCGTTCGCGCGCCGCCCCTGCGCCGGTCACTTGTCCTCGCACCACCCACGAGCTAACCTACTGGGGCGCACTCGACGACGAGGAGAGTAGTTCGTTCCGTCCTCCGCCCGGAGCGCTCCTCCTGTCCCCCGGGCGTCGAGGGGTCTGCCACAGGCCTGATTCCTGCAGGAAAATGCTTGATCCGGCGGCTCCCTCGAGCACTGTGGGCCGCCCCGCCAGCATCCGATACGGTAGAGCGCGAGCCGTGCTGCGAAATCCAACATCCAGCCTCCCGGCCCAGGGACCCGGAGGTCAGGGGCCCCTGCGGGCCCGGACCTCCGCGGCCAGTCTCCTGCTCGCACTCCTCCTCGTGTCGCTCGTGCCCTCCGCGGCCGCCGCACGGCAGAGCGACGAGGCCTCGCCGCCCCCGCGCGACACCGCCGGAATCCTGACGACGGGCGACAAACTTCGAATACAGGTCTGGCGCCAGCCCGACTTCTCGGGCGAGTTCTTCATCACGGACCAGGGCGTGATCGCACACCCGCTCTTCCGAGGCATCCGCGTCGCGCGCATCCCCGTCGAGCAGGTCGAGATGCTCGTGGAGCGCTTCATGCGCGACTACCTCGAGGAACCGCAGGTCGTGGTCGAGGCCTTCTTCCAGGTCTCCGTCGGAGGCGAGGTGCGCCAGCCCGACGTGCACTACCTGCGCCCGGGCACCACGATCGCGCAGACCGTGGCGCTCGCCGGCGGTATCTCGGACCGCGGGCGCCTCGACCGGGTCATCCTGCGGCGCGACGGAGTCGACTACCGCATCGACCTCACCGACCCCGCGCTCCCCTACCGGAACACCACGATTCGCTCGCGCGACGAGGTTATCGTCGATCGCCGCCGGAGCATCTTCCGGGAATACGTCGTCCCCATCGTCTCGGTGGCGGGGAGCATCGCCTCGCTCATCCGGCTGACGAGGTAGTCGATGAGCGATCTCGTCCCGCGCGGAGAAGGGCGTGGTCGGCTGAGCGCCGACGAGGGCGGGCTCCGCTTCGTCTTCGACGACCGGCAGCCCCCCCCGCACCGTCTCGAGCCGCCGAACGACACGATCGAGCTCGCCGAGCTCATCCAGATCCTGCGGCGCCGCCTCTGGCTCGTGCTCGTCTGCATCCTTCTCGGAGGAGGGCTTGCCTGGTTCCTGCACCAGCGGCAGACCCCCACCTACCGGGCGCAGGCCGTCATCCGGGTCGACGACCCGCGCGCACAGATGAGCGACCGCCTCGCCGCCCTCGGCCAGGGCGGCACCCGCAGGTACGTCGACCCCGTGCTCTCGGCCATGCAGTTGCTCGAAAGCAGCGCCGTGCTCGGGCAGATCGTCGATCAGGAGGGACTGCGCCTCGCCCCCTTCGAGGGGGCCCTCCGGCACGCCGACCTCGTTGGGGTCGAGGTCGGCGAGTTCGCCCTGCCCGACACTTTCACCGTCGCCTTCGGACCCGAGGGCATCGAGGTGAGCTCGACCCGGCTCGCCGAGACCCGTTCGGCCCGCTACGGCGAGCCCGTCGCCTTTGGCGAGGTCCGCTTCGCCGTCCGTGCCCCGCCCGAGGAGAGCGGGCGCGAGGCCAGGCTCCACCTCATCGACCGGCAGCGGGCGATCAACTGGATCGGCGACAACCTCAGCTCCGAGGCGCGCTGGGACACGAACATCGTCGACGTCCAGTTCACCGCCTCGGACCCCGAGCTCGCGCAGAGGGTCGTGAACCAGGCCGTCCGGGTCTTCGCCGCCCGCTCCACCGACGATGCCCGCCGCGAGCAGCAGCGTCGCCGCATCTTCCTCGAGGAGCAGCTCGCCCAGGCCGACAGCACCCTGCGCGAGGCGCAGAACACCCTGAGCGACTTCCGGAGTCGCGAGCAGGTCTCGAGCAGCCAGGCGAGGGCCGCCGCGCAGCAGTCAGGGCTCATGGGCGTCGAGATGCGCCGCGAGGAGCTCGCCGCCGACCGGAGCACGTACCGGCAGCTCCTCGACGGCATCCAGAGCGAGAGCGGGGCCGAGCTCGGCCGGCGCCTCGAGGCGATCGCCGCCTCGCCCGAGGTCGCCGGAAACCCCGTCGTGAGCTCCCTCTTCAGCCAGCTGATCGAGTACGAGACCGAGCGCGAGGCGCTCACGAGCGGGCCCGGGGCGCTCTCCGTGCGGAACCCCGACGTGGCCCGTCTCGACCAGCAGATCGCAACGACCCGGGGACGCCTCGACAACGCGATCCGAAGCCACATGGACGCCGTCGATGCGCGCCTTTCGGCCCTCGACGACCTCCGCACACGGCAGGCGGCCCAGGTCGCCCAGATGCCGCAGGCCGAGGCCGAGGAGGCCCGCCTCATCCAGCAGGTCGCCTCGATCCAGCGCACCGTCGAGCAGCTCCGCGACGAGTTCTACCAGGCCCGGATCGCCGAGGCCGTGCAGGAGGGCCCGATCGAGATCGTCGACGAGGCACACCCCCCCTCGGCCTCCGAGCGGGCTGGGCTCCCCGTCATGCTCACCCTCGGGCTCATGCTCGGCTTCATGGTCGGAGGGGGCGGAGCCTTCATGCTCGAGATGCTGAACACGACCGTACGCCGTCGCGAGGACCTCGAAGACGCCCTTCGGGTCCAGATGGTCGGAGCGATCCCGAAGCTCCCCGGCCAGAAGCTGAAGATTCTCCCTGCACGGACGAAGGGCGCCGCAGTTCCGGCCGCCCCCGCCGGGAATGGCCAGGCCCCGGCCGGCGACCTCGTCACCTACCACAACACTCGCTCGGTCCAGGCCGAATCGTACCGGACCCTTCGCACGAACCTCCTCTTCCAGAAGAACGGGGGGCGCATCCGGAGCCTCGTCGTGACGAGCGCCGTCCCGGGCGAGGGCAAGACGACCACCGCCTCGAACCTCGCCGTCACCTATGCCCAGCAGGGCATGCGGGTGCTCCTCGTGGACTGCGACCTGCGCAAGCCGCGCCTGAACGAACTCTTCCGGATCGAGCGCAAGCCCGGACTCACCGAGCTCGTCATGGGCGAGGTCGGCCCCGACGAGGCGATCCGGGCCTTCTACCCGATCGAGAACCTCTGGCTGTTGCCCGCGGGGCAGCTCCCGCCGAACCCGACCGAACTCCTCGGGGGTAACCGAACGCGGGAAGTCCTGAACAGCCTGCGCGAGGAGTTCGAGGTCCTGATCCTCGACACCCCGCCCCTGGCCGGGGGCGCCGACGGCGCCATCCTCGGTGCCGCGGTCGATGGCGTGCTCATGGTCGTGCGGGCCGGCTCCACCGACCGGGACCAGGTGCGCCAGGCGGGCCGTCAGCTCCACACCGTCGGCGCGCACATCGTCGGGGCCGTCATGAACGATCCCGAGGGCGAGGGCGAGCGCTACGGACGCTATTACTACCAGCAAGACTACTACGGATAGGGAGGAGCCAGGTGCGAGGGGCCGAGGAGCGCTGGAACGAGCCGATGTGGTATGCACTCTGGACCCGTCCCGGGCCCGAGAAGCGCCCCGGTGATCGCGTCGGCCGGCGCGGCTCCCCTGGGGCAGCCTCGGCATCGCGGCCTCCCGGGGCGGAGTGGTCGACGAGGAGGCGGCGCTCGAGGCGGTGCGCGAGGGGCGCCTGAGGGGTGCGGCCTTCGACGTGTTCGAGCGGGAGCCCCTCCCCGACGATGCACCCCACTGGCGCGAGCCCGGGGTACTCGTGAGCCCGCATGTGGCCGGCACGACCGACCGCTTCATGGAGCACCTGGCCGGGATCGTCGAGGCGATCTGGCACGCAGCCTTCCGCGCGCCCTCGGACTCGGGCACCCGGGAAGAAGCGATTCCGGGGCCGGCAACCGCCACGGGCAGGGAGGTGCTCGCGCGGTACCGCGTGCGAGGGGCGGGGGGGCCCTGAGGCCGGGGCAGGGCGCAGACGGTGTACGTTCCGGGTCATCTCGCCACGGCCGCGCTCCTCGCCCTGGCGGTCGAGCGCATGGGTCGGCGGCGGGGCGGGGCGGCGGC
>SLDT01000041.1 GCA_007125125.1 Gemmatimonadota bacterium
GGTTCGCGCGTCGCGGGCGGGGCCTCGGCCGTGGGCCGCCCCATCGAGGGCGGGGGGAGCTCGGGGGGTGCGGGCGTCGGCTCGGGCCCCGCGAGGGTGCAGGCTGCGAGGAGCGCGAGAAGGGCGGGCGCCCCCGTCAGCGACGCCGCTCGGCCCGCCGCTCGCGGAAGAAGGCGCGCAGGAGCTCCCCGGCCGGTTCTTCCAGGACTCCGCGCGTCAGCTCGGCGCGGTGGTTCAGCCTCGGGTCCTGGACGAGATTCCCGAGGCTCCCCGCCATCCCCGCCTTCGGGTCGGCTGCCGCGAAGACCACGCGACGCACCCGCGCGAGCACGATCGCCCCCGCGCACTGTGCGCAGGGTTCGAGGGTCACGTAGAGGGTCGTGCCGGGGAGCCGGGGCACGCCCAGCCGGCGGGCGGCGGCCCGGAGCGTCACCACCTCGGCGTGCGCGGTCGGATCGGTCCATGTGATCGTCCGGTTGAAGCCCTCGGCCAGAATGTCCCCCTCCCCGACGAGGACCGCCCCTACCGGGACCTCCCCGAGGAGCCATGCCTCTTCGGCGCGCTCGAGCGCGCGAGCCATCCATGCGCGATCCCCGGGGACCGGGGGGGTGAGGCGAGCGCCGCTCAGTGGGGGCGGCTGCCCCGCGGGAGGGGCGTCTCGTCGAAGCGCCGGTGCATCGCCGTGACCCGCCCCGCGATCTCGAGGTCCTCGATGCGCTCGACTGCGAGGGCCGGCCCGCCGACCGCCGGGATGAGCTGGATGCTCCGTCCGTTCCGGCTGAACCGGTGCAGCTCGGGCTCGCCCCCGAAGCGGATCGCCAGAAGGTCGCCATCGCGCACCCGTTCCCCCTCGACCGGCTCCACGAGGAGGAGGTCTCCCTCCTGCACCCCGGCCCCGACAGTCGCATCGGCCCCGACCCGCACGAGGTAGGACCCCGGCGGCCCGGCGATCCGGCGATCGAGGGTGAGGAAGGCCTCCGCGCCATCGGTCCGGCGCTCGGCACCCGCTCTCGGGAACCCCCCGTAGCAGGGCAGCGAGACCGCGTCGGGGTTGAGGTCGACCCCGAGGATCCGCACCCCCCGGCTTCGCGAGGGATCGCGCTCGAGGTACCCCTTGTCGGCGAGCGCCCGCAGGTGCTCGGAGACCGTCTTCGTGCTGCGGATCCCGAACTCCTCCCCGATCTCGCGGATCGAGGGCTGGTAGGTCCGGGTGCGGAGATACCGGACCATGTAGTCCAGGATCTTCTGCTCGAGATCGCTGAGGGCGGCAGGCATTCCGTCTCTCCGAAGGGGCTTCGCGGGAACGGGCGCCGATCGAGGCGGCCCGCTCCCGTGCGTGAGATCAGCTTAATCCCCGGCTCCCCGGGGTGTCAAGCACCATATGTTTCCCCCTTCCCTCTCCCGGAGGAAGGCACCGCAGTTCCGGTCAGGCTCCGTCGCGCTCCAGCCCTGCCAGCTGCTCCCTCCCCGCGCGGATTCGGGCGAGGGCGAGTTCGCGCCCCATCGCGACGAGGACCTCGAAGATTCCGGGGCTCACCGCCTCCCCGAGGAGGGCGACCCGGAGGGGGTGGATGAGCTTCCCCGCCCCGACCCCGCGCTCGGCGGCGAGGCCCCGGAGCGCCTCCTCGAGGGCATCCTCCCTCCATGGGGTCTCCTCGAAGGTGCGCTCGAGGGCCTCGAGGTGTCCGGCCGCTGCCGCGGGGTCCTTCGCCCAGTGCTTCCGGACCGCCTCGGGGTGGTAGGCGATGCGACGCTCGAGAAAGGGACGGGCCCGGTCGGCCAGGTCATCCAGGACCCGGGCGCGAGGGACCAGGATGCGGACGACCCCGGCGAGGCGCTCGCTCCCCAGCTCGCGCGCGGCGCGGGCGGCCTCCGGATACCCTTCTTCCAGTGCCGCGCGGACATGCTCGAGGAGCTGCTCGATCGGGAGCCGGGCGATGTGCTCGCCATTCATCCACTCGAGCTTGCGGGGGTCGAAGACCGCGCTCTTGCGGTGCACGCGCTCGAGGCTGAAACGCTCGACGAGCTCCTCCCGGGTGAAGATCTCCTCGTCCGTGCCGGGCGACCAGCCGAGGAGGGCAAGGAAGTTCGCCATCGCCCCGGGGAGGATCCCGAAGTGGGCGTAGTCCCCGATCGCGGTCGCCCCGTGGCGCTTGCTGAGGCGCTTCCCGTCGGGGCCGAGGATCATCGGGACGTGCGCGAAGTCGGGGACGGGGTTCCCGAGTGCCTCGTGCAGGAGAATCTGCTTCGGCGTGTTCGAGATGTGGTCGTCCCCGCGCATCACGAGGTTGATCCGCATCGCGGCATCGTCGGAGACGACGGCGAGGTTGTACGTGGGGGTGCCGTCGGTGCGCAGGAGCACGAGGTCCTCGATCGAGCCGTTCGGGAAGCGGGTCTCCCCGTGGACGCGGTCGACCCAGACGGTCTCGCCCGGGGGTACGCGGAAGCGGATCGCGAAGGGGGCGCCGGCCTCGAGGAGGCGGGCCTCCTCCTCCTCGGAGAGGGCGTCGGCCGCCTCGCGGGGGTAGGCGATGACCCTGTCCGGATCCTCCTCGCGGAGGCGGGCGAGCTCCTCGGGGCGGGTGAAGTCGCGGTAGGCCTTTCCCTCGTCGAGGAGCCGGAGGGCGTCGGCGCGGTGCCGCCCGACCCCCTCGGCCTGGTGCCAGGGGCCTTCGTCCCAGTCGAGCCCGAGCCATGCCATCCCCTCGAGGATCGCCTCGACCATCGCGGGCGAGGAGCGCTCCCGGTCCGTGTCCTCGATCCGGAGCACGAAGGTGCCCCCTTCGCGGCGGGCGAGGAGCCAGTTGAAGAGCGCGGTGCGGGCGCCCCCGACATGGAGGTAGCCGGTGGGCGAGGGGGCGAAGCGGACGCGAAGACTCATGGACTCCCGAGGCTGGATGGGGTGGTGCAGTGTCTCAGGTAGATAGGGAAGGAGCGCCCTCCTGTAAAGGTGGTGGCTGCCGTGGCTGCTCGGGCGCGCGCGCACCCTCGAGCTCCTCCTCGGTGCGCCCCATCCGTTCGAAGAGGAGGTAGAGGGCGGGTGTCGTCGTCAGCACGAAGATCGTCGAGGAGAGGAGCCCCCCGATGAGGGCGAAGGTGAGGGCGTTCCAGATCGTGGCGTCGACGGTCCGGGTGAAGAGGACGAGGGGGAGGAGCCCGAGGACGGTCGTCGCCGTCGTCATGAGGATCGGACGGATCCGCTCGAGGGTGCCGCGGATCACGGAGTCGTGGAAGGAGAGCCCGCTCTCGGCACGGACCCGGTTGATGTGGTCCACGAGGAGGATCGCGTTGTTCACGACGATCCCTCCCATCATGATGACGCCGATCCGTGCCTCGCGGGTGAAGGCGGCCTCCGTGAAGAAGAAGATGAGAAAGACCCCGATGAGGGCCATCGGGACAGCGAGGAGCACGCAGAGGGGCTGGCGGATCGACTCGAAGAGGGCGGCGGTCACCATGAAGATGAGCCCGATCGCGATGAGGAGGACCATGGCGATCTGTTCCTCCTCCTCGGAGGAGATCCGCCACTGGGTCCGCTCCTGGATCGAGTAGCCCGGCGGAAGGACCATGGCCTCCTTGGCCTGGTCGAGGACGAGGTTCCCGAGGCGGGCGGGACCCCGGAACTCGTAGGCCACCGTTCGCTCGTACTGCTGGTTCTCGCGCCGGATCGCGGTCATGACCCGGCGCTCGTGCACGCTGATGAGGTCGGCTAGGGGGAGCTGCGTGCCCCGGCTGGTCGTCACGACGATCTCGCCCAGGGAGCGCACGTCGGCCTGTCGGAACCCGAGGAGCTTGACCTCGTAGGGCACGGACTCCCCGGAGAGCATCACTCGCCCGGTGCTCCCCGCACCACGCAGGTTGGCCTGCACGAGGTTCGCGACCTCCCGCACGGTGACATCATGGCGGTCGGCCGAGAGGCGGTCGATCGTGACGACGTACTCCGTGTCCCGGTCCCGGATGAACTGCGCAGACGCATTCGTGTCGACCTCGTGGACCCGGCTATGGCGCGCGATCCCGCGGCCGAACGACTCCGCGATCTCCGCGAGTCGTTCGTAATTGTAGCCGAGGAAGGTGACCCGATAGGAGGGGATCGAGCCCCCCCCGGACGTCCCCCCGAAGGAGCGCCCCACCCCGACGACCGAGATGTTCGCCCCGGAGAATCCCAGGGCGAAGGCGCTGAGCTGCTCCTCGAGGATGAGGGGCTCGATCGTGAACTCGAGCTCCTCGGGGAAATCGACGCGGATCGAGGCCCGCGTGCCCTCTACGTTGGCGGTGAAGCGCTCGACGACCGCAAGACGCCCGAGCCGGTCTTCGAAGTAGCGCGAGAGCTGGTCGACCCGGTCGAGGTCCGAACCCCGCGGGAGTGAAATCGTGATGCTGATGAAGCTCCGCATCGCCGAAGCTCCGCCCCCCCAGAGTGCCTGCCGATTCACATGATTGTCGAAGAGGTGCCAGGAACCCGCGAAGCAGAGGGCCGCGACGACCACCGTGACCCACGGGGCACGCAGGGTCATCCCGAGCAGTCCTGCATAGAACCGGATGTAGAGCGGTGGGCTCTCCAGCGCGTAGGCGGGGAGGGTGGCCCGGTCGACACCGAGACGATCGGGGTCCGGGCCGCGGTCCGGGCCGGCGGCCTCGGCGAGGGTGGCCCCGGTCGCATCCTCCTGCTCGCGGCGCCCGAGGATTCGGGCGGTGAGCGCGGGGATGAAGGTGAAGGCCACGAAGATCGAGGCGAGAAGGGTGAGCCCCACCACGATCGCGAGAGGGAGGTAGTAGATCCGGAGCTCCCCCTGGAGGTAGACAAAGGGAACGAAGACGATCAGTGTCGTGAGGGTCGAGGCCAGGATGGGGAGTGTCACGTCGCGCGCTCCCCTTTCCGCAGCCTCGGCAGGGTCGCTCCCCTGCTCCCATTTCCGGTAGATGTTCTCGAGGACGACGATCGAGTTGTCCACGATGAGGCCGAACCCCAGCGCAAGACCCATCAGCGTCAGGAGGTTCAGGGTGAGCCCACCGAAGTAGACGAGGTTCACCGCGATGAGGATCGAGAAGGCGATCGTGGCGAAGACGATTCCGGCAGTCCGGAAGGAGCGGAGGAATCCCAGGAGCACGAGAAAAATGACGACGCCCGCGATCGCCGCCCGGTTCCTCAGGTCCGTGAGCTGCGCCCGGATCTCGTCGCTCTGGTCTCCGGTCAGGATGAGGTAGGCACCCGCGGGGTTCAGCACCTCGAGCTCCCGCACTCGCTCTTTCACCGTCTCCGAAAGCTCCACGAGGTTCGCCCCTCGTTCGGCCCGCACCTGGAAGCTTACCGCGGGTGAGCCATCGATACGGAAGTGCCGACTCGGCTCCTCGAAGGTGTCCCGGATCACCGCTACATCGTCGATGCGGATGGGCCGACGCCAGCTACCGGGGAGAATCGCCTGCCGGAGTTCCGCCGCACTCGCGGGCCGGGTCCGGATCTGGATCCCCCACTCGCGCTCGCTCTCCCGCACCGTCCCGGCCTCCCGCACGAGGTCGAGCTGGGTGATCGCCGCCTGGACCGCCTGGGGCTGAAGTCCCAGGGCGGCGATCTCGTCGGGGTCGAGTTCGATCTCGATGACCCGGGCCCGGCCTCCCTGGACGATGACCTCGCTCACCCCCTCGATCCGCAGCACCTCGGGCGCAACGACCTCGTCCAGATGTGCGCGCAGCCGCTCGAGGAGGTGTGGGCCCGTGAAGGTGTAGGAAAGCAGGGGGCGCGTCGCCTGCTGTTCGAACTCTCTCGGTACCCAGGCCTGGACCTGGATTGGGGCCACTCCCTCTGGAAGGTCCTCCTCGAGGGTTGCCATCCGGTCGGCGAGCTCCATCCGCACGAAGTCCATGTCGACACTGCGGTTGAACTCGATCGAGATGCTCGCCGACCCTTCGCGGGTCGTCGAGGTGATCCGCTGGACCCCCTTGATCTGCTGGATCGAGGCCTCGATCGGCGCGGTCGCGAAGGCCTCGACGGTCTCCGGCGAGGCGCCCCGCCACTGGAAGTTTACCGAGAGTCGGGGAAAGCTTGCGTCCGGGAGGAGTTCGAGGGGGATGCTCGTGAAGGCGGCCACCCCGAGAAGCCCGACCGAAACGTAGACCATGGCTACCGCTACTGGCCGCCGGATCGAGAGACGGATCATGGCAGGCGCTCCTCCTGGAAGACCCCTCCCTCCGCCACCGCACCGGCATGCGCCGGTCCACGCCGAGGGAGGGGATTCCGCTCACCCGCGAGGGCGAGGCGTGCCCCCTCGACGAGGGAGAAGAGCACAGGAACGACGAGGAGCGTGAGGAAGGTCGCGACGAGTAGCCCCCCGATCACCGCGATCGCCAGGGGTGCACGCAAATCGGCCCCCCGTCCGAATCCGAGTGCCATCGGAGTGAGTCCGAGCACGGTCGTCACCGTGGTCATCACGATCGGGCGAAGCCGGACCAGCCCCGCCTCCACGATCGCCGACCGAAGCTCGCTCCCGCGCTCCCGTGCCTGAACGATGAAGTCGACCTTCACGATCGAGTCGTTCACCACGATCCCGATCAGGATTACGATCCCGATGAGCGACATCGTGTTCAGCCCCTCTCCCGCCAGCGCGAGAGCGAGAATCGCACCGATCAGAGCGAGGGGGACCGCGGCAAGGATCGTGAAGGGGTGCACGAAGGACTCGAACTGCGCAGCCAGGATCATGTAGACAAGGACGAGCGCCAGGGCAAAGGCGAATCCGAGGTCTCGGAACGATCGCCGCATCTCCTCGTTCTCGCCCCCGACCTCGACCCGGATCTCGGGGGGTGCGGGGGTCTGGGCGAGCGCCCCCTGGACCTCGTCGATCGCCCGATCGAGCCCTCCCGTGCGGACGTCGGCAAGGACGGCCACGACCCGACCCTGGTCCTCGCGCCGGATCTCGGCGGGCCCGACCGTCATCTCGATGTCGATGAGCTCGGTCATCGGCACCCGGTTCACCGTGAGTTCGCGAAGCGTCCCCACATCGTGCCGCAGGTCGTCCGGAAGACGCACGATCACCGGGATCCTGCGGTCGAAGGCAATGAACTGGGTCGCGATCTGTCCGCGCATCGCGTACTCGATCGCATTCGCGACGTCTCGAGGCTGGAGGCCGAAGAAGGCCACGTCTTCGGCTCGCACGTTCACGCTGTACTGCGGGAACCCCCTCTCCGACCCCACCCGGAGGTTCGTGACTCGCGCAAGCCCGGACATCCCCCCGATCAGCTGCTCCGCGTAGTCAAGGGCGAGGTCGAGGTCATGGGTCCGAAGCCGCACCGCGATGTCGGCATCCGAACCTCCGAGGAGCTGACCGAGGGCCGTCGCCTGCCCCGCCTGGAGAGCGAGGCTCGCCCCCTGGGTCACTCCCTGGAGGGGACCACGGACCCGCTCCATGACCGGGTCCGTACGCGCACCCTCCCGTACCCGGACCTGGAAGCGCGCCGTGTGGAGCCCGGAGGGGTGGTCCGACGACACGAGCTGCCTCACGTCGCGGCCAACATGCCCGAAGACGGCGTCCACGTCGGGGTCGGCCAGGAGCACGGCCTCGACTTCCTCCGACATCACGTTCGTCCGGGAGAGCGCCGTCCCCTCGGGGAGCTCGATCCGGACCTCGAAGGCCCCCTGGTCGACCCGGGGAAGGAGGTTGCGGTCAAGTGCCCACCCTGTCCAGGCCGCCGCTGCGAAGACCAGCCCCGCGATCGCGAGCACGGTGAACCGGCGGTCGAGCGACCACACGAGTGCGCGATGGTATCGCCCGGTGAAGCGGTCGAAGAGTCGATCGAAGGCCGCGAGCGGTCGCGAGAAAACCGCGCCCAGGACCCGGCCGATCGAGCGTCCCCAGAAGAGTGCGAGCTCCCGCCCGACTGCCCACGCCAGGCGAAGGAGCCAGAGTGGAAGGCGGAAGAGCGTCCGCAGGCCCCACCAGACCCGCCGGAAGAACCCTTTCGGAGCAGGGCCGGGAACCAGTGAACCCGGCCCCCGCGTCTCGTCCCGCTCGCCCATCCGGAAGCGCGCCGCCATCGCCGGGAGGAGGGTGAGGGCCACGAGGAGCGAGGCGAGGAGGGAGAATGCCACGGCGAGGGAGAGGTCGCGGAAGAGCTCGCCCGCGACCCCCTCCACGTAGATGATGGGGCCGAACACCGCGATCGTCGTGAGGGTCGACGCGGTGATCGCCCCGGCCACCTCGCGCGCCCCCGTCGCCGCCCCCTCGAGCGCCTCCGCCCCCCCCTCCCGGTGTCGGAAGATGTTCTCGAGCACGATGATCGAGTTGTCGACGAGCATCCCGACCCCGAGGGCGAGGCCACCCAGGCTCATGATGTTCAGCGAGACGCCGAACGCCTCCATGAGGGCGAAGGTCCCGATCACCGAGATCGGGATGGCGAGCGCCACCGCGATCGGGTAGCGGGGCTGGCGCAGGAAGAGGAAGAGGACGAGGAAGGCGAGCACTCCCCCCCAGAGGAGCGCGCTCGTCACGCTGTCGATCGAGTCCGAGATGAACCCTGCCTGGGAGTGGGCCACATCAAGGGTGACCTCGGGGAACTCGTCGCGAAGGAGCCCAAGCACCTCGTCGACGAGACGCGCCACCTGGACGGTGTTCGCCCCCGACTCCTTGAAGACGAGGAGCCCCACCGCCTCCCGGCCGTTGTAGCGTGCGATCGCGTCGCGGTCGGCGAAGCCATCGACGACGCGCGCGACATCCCGGACGTGCACGATCCTCGACCCGCCATCGGCCGTCGCTCGCTGGGAGACTCGGACATCCGCGATCTCGTCAACCCGGCGAAACTCAGCGAGGGTCCGCAGAGGATACCGTCGGGCACCGTCCATGATCGTCCCCCCGGCCGCCTGGTGGTTCGCCGAGGCGATCCGCTGGCTGATCTCCTGGATCGTGACCCCGAAGGAGCGCAGCCGGTCGGGATCGACCTCGACGACGATCTCCCGCTCGAGCCCTCCGCTCACCGTCGCCTGGGCCACCCCATCGAGCTGTTCGAGGCGACGTCGGAAGACGTTCTCGGCAAGCTCCTTCGTCTCCCAGAGGTCGTCTCCCGCGACCGAGACGACCATGATCGGCTCCGCCTCGGGATCAACCCGCAACACCCTCGGTCGCGAGGCCCCGTCGGGGAGCTGCCCCCGCACGTTGTCGAGCCGCTCCCGGGTGTTGAGCATGGCGAAGTCCATGTTCATTCCCCACCCGAAGCGGAGGGTCACCAGGCTCACCCCGTCGCGCGAAATCGAGGTGACCTTCTCGACACCGGGCACGGAGGCCACGTTCCGCTCGATCCGCTCGGTCACGAGCCGCTCCACCTCGGCGGGCGAGGTCTCCGGGTAGCTCGTGTAGATCACGAGCCGGGGATAGCTTACGTCGGGGAGCAGGTCGACCGGCAGCCGAGCAAAGGAGATCAGCCCGAGGAGGATCACCGCGAGGAAGAGCATGCTCACGGCGACGGGGCGCCGGACCGCCAGTCGCGAGATCGACATCCTCAGCCTCCTGCGCCTGCTTCGAGCACCCCTTCCAGGTCGAGCCCAAGCGCCTGCTCGAGCAAGATGATGGCGCGCTCGAAGGCGTAGCGGGCCGCGAGCTCCTGTCGGGCTGCCTGCGCTGCCTGCGTCGCCGCACTCTGGAGCTCGAGGTAGCCTCGCGTGCCGATCCGGTACCCCTCGACCACGTACTCGAGCTGCTCCTGGGCAAGAGCCGCCCGATCGGCCTGAATGCCCAAGCTTCGGTGCTGGTGCAGGAGATCCGTGATCAGGATGCGGACCTCACGCTCCTGGACATTTCGTGCCTGACGGACCGACTCCTGCTGGTTCCGGAGCTGGATCCCGGCCTGGGCCTGCTGGATGTCGCGCCGGAAGTACTGCCCGAGATCCGGCAGCAGGATCGAGAGCGACATCGTCCGGTCCCAATCGCTGTCCGGATTCAGGTCGAAGAACGCATCACCCCCGCGCACGAACCCCTGGCGCGAGGTGCTCCAGTTGAAGCTGAGAGTCGGGAGCCACTGGGCCCGTACCTGGTTGACGCCACGTCGCCGCGCCTCCAGCTCCCCCTCGGCCTGCACCACCTGTGGGCTCGAAGTACGAGCGAAGTGCACGAGCGCCTCGACATCGAGGCGGGTCGGATCGAACTCTGTGAGTTCGACCGGAACGATTTCGAACTCCCGTAGTTCCGGGTCGCCGATCGCATGCCCAAGGGCAAAACGAGCCGTCTCGAGCCCTGAACGAACTTGGTCGAATTGGCTTTCCTGCTCCGCCACATCGAGTTCGGCCTGCCGCACATCAAAGATGTCGCGCCGCCCGACTCGCCAGAGTTGACGCGCCACTTCCCGGTTCCGCCGCGCGTTCTCGAGGAGCCTCTCCTCGAGCTCGAGCCCGGTGAGGCGCTCCTGAACGTCGAGGAAGGCACGCTTCACCTCGGACTCGAGGGCACGACGCTGTACCCCGAGCGAGAGCTCCTGCAGACGGGTCTCGTCGTCCTGGGCTCGCAGGTTCATGAAGGTCTGCGCGTTCAGCGAGAGGGAGAACCCTGCAGACTGGCTGCTCGAAGAAGTCCGTACGGTCGTGACCTCCGGATTCGGGAGGGGGTTCCCGAAGAAGTCCTCGGCCACGGTCTGCCGTCGCCAGTTCATGTTCGTTGCGAGAAAGCGGAGCTGCGGCTGGGGCAGGACATCGAGCCAGGCCCCCCGACGACTCAGAGCGTTCACCTCGAGGGCCCGTTCCGCCTGCCGAAAGCCGGGGTTTCGCTCGAGAGCTCGGCCGAGCGCTTCTTCCAGCGTCATTCGCTCGGCCCCAGGCTCCTGCGCCGCAATGGGAAGAGGCCCTCCCCATGCCGCGAACAGTACGGACGCCAGAAGCGCGGCCCACACCCGACCCCTCGTCGCGGCTCGACTCATCGGAAGACGATCCCACCCTCGACCGCCACGCTCTCGACGACCCGGATCTCGACATCATGCCCGATCGTCTGGTGCCCCTCGACGAGGACGAACTCACCTTCGTGGACCATCGAGGTCTCGGGGTGCTCGACGATCTCGAAGTAGTGCTCGTTCCGCTCGCCCAGGGTCACGTAGCGCCACTCCGTGATCCCATGACCCTCGTCGTTCAGGTTCCGGGCCACGAAGACGACGGGCCGACGATCCCGTTCCACGACCGCGTTCCTCGGCACCAGGGTCCTGTCGGGGAAGTCCGTTGCTTCGATGTTCACCCGCGCGAACATCCCCGGAAGGATCCTGTGACCCGGGTTGGGCATCTCGAGCGTGATCCGTGCACTTCGCCCGTCCCGGTCCACCATGGGGTTGACCGTTCGCACGCGTGCCTCGAATTCCCCCGGGAAGGCGGTGAACCGTACCACGCCCCGCCGGCCCGCCTGAAGGAAGGGGACCATCGACTCGATCGCCTCGACATGGATCCGGATCGGATCGAGCTCGAGCAGGGTGAGCACCTCGGCTCCATTCCCCATCCAGGCGCCCTCCACGGCACGCAGGTTCGCAACTCTCCCGGCAAAGGGCGCCCGCACCCTGGTCCACTCCAGGCGCATTCGCGCCTGCTCGAGGGCGAGCTCCGCCTCGTTCAGCCCGCTCGTGACCCGGGCAATTCTCTCGCGCTCGGCGAGCACATCCCGATCGACCACCCCGCCGGGCCCGAGAACCCCGGCACGTCGAAGCGCCGCCGTGTCAGCATCGATGATCATCTGCTCCCGGTACTGGGCCTCGGCGGTGAGGAGCCGCCACTCGGCCTGCGCCACCTCCATTGACACCTCCGAGGTGTCAAGCTGGATGAGAATGTCCCCCTCCGATACGAGGTCGTTCTCCCGGACATGCACCTCCTGGACGAGGCCGGACGCCCGCGTCGCGACCTGGCTCTCCCGATTCGCGACCGCCTCGCCCGCACTCGAGAGGTGAATCCAGAGGGTGTCCCGCAGGACTGGCGCGACTTCGACCGGCTGAGCGGCAGCGAAGCGAAGCGCCGGATCGACCTCGACTCCCTCCGTATCCGGGAGATCGGGACCGGCCTGGGCCGTCGACCCGTTTCCATTGTCATCCATCAGCCGCCACACGATGCCCGCGCCAAGGATCGCGAAGATCAAAAGAAGAGTGAGCAGACTGAGCACGCCACCGGAGAGCTTCATCGGAGCACCATCGCCGTGGGAGGTACGGTCGGACCCGTTGTCATCGGATCCGGTGAAGGTTGAGACACGACATCTGCAGAGAGGATCCCTCGCCTCCAAGGTCGGGACCCGAGCGGGGCACCACCATGGCAGGGAGGGCCATCGATCGATGCGCACCTCATACCGTCCACTTCGTCAGCTTACGCGGATCGGGGCAATCCGTCAAATTGTTGCAGTTCAGGGCGTTTTCGTCGCGGCTCATGGACCCGCGGCAGGGGTACTTGTCCCATGGCTGCGTTCTTGCTCTCACACAACAGAACCCGATGCGCGTTCACATCATCGTGATCACTCTGGGCACCCTTTCCTTCGCCGGCTGCGGGGCTCAGGAAGACTGGAGCCCGCTCGACGGACCCTGGGATCCCGACCATCCGGAGGCCGCCGCCGTCCTGCAACCCCCTGCGCCTGGCGATCCGATAGACCGGGAAATGGCACAGGCAGGAGAGGAGTGGTACCGCCGGCGCGGCTGTCTGGCGTGCCACACCCTCGACGGAAAGGACGTGCTGGGACCGTCCCTCGCCGGAATCACCCGACGCCGCGACTATGACTGGTACCGCGGGATGGTCATGCGCCCCGATTCCATGCTCCGCGAAGACCCCATCGCGCAGGAACTCCTTCGGATCTACCGCGTTCCCATGCCGGACCAGGGCGTCTCCGAACTGCACACGCGCGCCATGTGGGAATTCCTCCGGGCACGCGACCAGGCCGAAGAGACCGGGCGCTGAGGTCCGTCCGTCTCAGTCCCCCGCCGTCCCGGCCGAAGCCCGACCGTAGCGCCGTTCGATGTAGTTCAGGAGAATCGACTTGAACTCGTCGACAAGCCCTTCGCCGCGGAGTGTGGTGAAGTGCTCGCCATCGACATAGACGGGGGCCTTCGGCTCCTCGAAGGTGCCGGGCAAGGAAATCCCCAGGTTTGCGTGCTTCGACTCCCCGGGCCCGTTCACGACGCACCCCATGACCGCGACCTGGAGCTCCTCGACGCCCGGATAGTGCTCCCGCCACTCCGGCATCCGGTCCCGGATGTAACCCTGGATGTCCTCGGCCATCTCCTGGAAGAAGGTCGACGTCGTGCGCCCGCAGCCCGGGCATGAGACCACCTGCGGCTCGAAGCTCCGGATCTGAAGCGACTGGAGGATCTGCTGCGCGACTCGGACCTCCTCGGCCCGGTCCCCACCGGGGCGCGGGGTGAGAGAAACCCGGATCGTGTCCCCGATTCCCTCGATCAGGAGTACGGAGAGCCCTGCCGCCGTCGAGACCACACCCTTCGTCCCCATGCCCGCCTCGGTCAGCCCGAGGTGAAGCGGGTACTCCGAAAGGGGAGCGAGCTGCCGGTAGACGGCGATCAGCTCCGGCACTTCGGAGACCTTCGCCGAGAGGAGGATCGCATCGCCCGGAAGTCCCGTCGCCTCGGCCAGCTCCGCCGAACGCATCGCACTCTCGACCATCGCGTCGCGCAGCACCGCCTGGGCGTCCTTCGGCTCGGCCAGACGGGCGTTTCGGTCCATGAGCTCGGTCAGGAGGTCCTGGTCGAGCGACCCCCAGTTCACCCCGATCCGCACCGGCTTCCCGTTCTCGACCGCGATCCGCACGATCTTCTGGAAGTTCTCGTCGCGGCGCTTCGTGCCGACGTTCCCCGGATTGATCCGATACTTCGCGAGAGCCCGTGCACAATCCGGGTACCGCTCGAGGAGCAGGTGCCCGTTGTAGTGGAAGTCCCCGATGATCGGGGTCGTGACACCCCGGTCACGGAGTCGTTCGACGATTCCGGACACCGCGGCGGCGGCCGCATCGTTGTTCACCGTGACCCGCACGAGCTCGCTCCCTGCCGCCGCGAGCTCCTCGACCTGCGCCACCGTCGAGTCGATGTCCGCGGTGTCCGTGTTCGTCATGGACTGGACGACCACCGGATTCGGTCCGCCCACACCCACGTTCCCGATCCGCACCTCATGGGTCCTGCGCCGCCGCCACACGCTCACGCTCGTTGCCTTTTCTGGTCGAAGGATCATGGCTCGCCAGGGCGCACGTCGCCCCGGTTCCCGCCGAAGGTCCCGCGGGCCCTCGGCCGCTCGAATGTACCCGATCCCCAGCGCCTCACCAAGGTTCCAGGAGGGCTCGGGCGCAGACAAGGGACTGGCACCCCGAGCCGATCCATCCCATCTTCACCCCGATGAGCGCCGGCGGCGATCGCCTGCGCCGGAGCTTCCGCCACCGTGCAGCCAGAGAGCGTGCCCCGGAAGGCCGGGGTCTCCTCGAACCCTTCTTCCTGACAGGACGACGATCATGCGTTCAATTCGACGCTTTCGATGCTCCGTGCCCGCGACGGCTCTCCTCGTCGCCGGCCTCTTCCTGATCCCGGGGTGCGGGGACTCGCCCCCGGCCGAAGAGGCGCTCCCGACTCCCGAGCCCGCAGAGCCGGCCCCCGCCGATCCGATGGCAGGAATGACCCACGCCGAGATCGAGCTGCGCGAGGTGAACGGCTCCGGCGTGAGGGGCGAGGCAATGGCAATGCACGATGACGCGACCGTCATCGTCATGATCGAGGTCGAGGGGCTCCCCGCCGAGGGGGAGTACGCGGCGCACATCCACCAGGGCAGCTGCGAGGACGGAGGTCCGGTCGCGGTGCCCCTGAACCCTGTGCTGGGCGAGGCCGATGGCACCGGGTCGAGCACCACGACCCTCGATGCCGACGAAATCTCGGCCGACGAGCGGCAGTTCATCCAGGTGCATGGGGAGGGCGGGACCCCCATCGCATGCGGGGACATCGAGGGACACGGCCCGAACGCGGGCCGCCCGGCGGCGGCGAGCGCCCCCGGGGCTGCGCACCCCGGCCCGACCCTGCGGGGCTGAGCCGCGTGCCTTCCGGCCTTCGGACGCTGCGCCCCGCCCTCCTTGCCTTCTTCCTGGTCGGACCGGGGGTCTGGTCGGGAGGAGGGCTTGCCGGGCAGGATGTCTCGCCCGGCGGCCCTTCCTCCGCGGAAGGGCTCAGGGTTGACCAGGAGTCGCGCGCGGTCTCCTTCGCCGCCACCCTCCAGGCGAACGCATTTCGGAACTCGCTCCCGCCCGACCACCAGTACCACGCCCTCGTCTCGGCCGGGGGGAGCGCGGCCCCGAAGGCGCTCTTCGTCACCGCGGTCTCGGACTCGGCACTCGCGCGCGTCCTCCGGGAACTCGGGGCCGAGGATGGTGGAGGCGTCCCGATGGCGGCCTGGAACCTCCGGTGGCTCCCGCTCGTGCCGCAGCCGGCGCAGCTCGTGGCCGGGACGCGGGTCGAGGTGCGGGTGAGCTGGGAGGGGGCCGAGCGGAGCTACGAACTGGGCGAGCTCCTGGTCGACCCCGGGGGCCGCGGCGTCGAGATGCGCTTCGGGGGCAACGAGGAGCACTCGCACCACTGGGAGTCGGGGTGCATCCTCTGCCTCTTCTCCTGCCCAGGCGGGGTGGTCTCGAATGGCGCCTACTCGATCCGGGACCACCAGCGCGGGGCGACGAGCTTCGAACCGGGCGATCTCCTCCCGCCCGACGGGACCCGCGTGCGCATCACCCTCGCGCTCGCACCGGGGTAGGGACGCAGGCAGGCAGCCCCGCCCACGCGGCGACCTCAGGCCTCGACGATCACCCGGATGTCCGGGTCGAGCTCGGCCGGAGCCCGCACCCGCGTCAGCCAGGAGACCACGAAGAAGACCAGGAAGGACGCGATGAGGGTGAGCCCGCTGATCGTCACCCCGGCCGGCAGGCTGATCAGCCCCGCCCACGCGGCCACCTCGAGCCCAATCGTGGCAACGAGTCCGGTCCCGATCGAGGCCAGCGCCCCCGCACGCGTCGCCCCCGTCCAGTTCATCCCCACCGCGAGCGCCGGCACGAGGGTCGAGGCGAAGAGACCCCACCCGAAGATCCCGAGGAAGGCCACGAGCGTCCCGGAGAGCTGCGCCACGAGCGCCGCCACGAGGGTGATCGCCACCGTCCCGAGCCTCCCCCAGAGGAGCTCGTCGCCGAAGCGGCGCCCGAAGGCGGCCGGAATGTCATGGATGAGCGCCGCCGCCCCGACATTCATGAAGGAGTTCACCGTGCTCATGATCGCCGCCACCACCCCGCTGAAGACGAGGGCCGCCAGCAGGAGCGGGGTGTGTCCCAGGAGGAAGGCGGGCGTGGCCTGATCCCCGTGCTCGAGCGGGGCCATCGCACCGGTGCTCACAAGCCCCTTCACCGCCATCCCGACTCCGAAGAAGAGGAGCACCGTCAGGCAGAGGGCGAGCGCCGAGACCAGGGGGTACCAGCGGAACTCCCGGGGCTCGCGCAGCATGTAGAACTTGTGGAGGACGTGGGGCTGCCCGAGGACCCCCATCGAGAAGACGAAGAGAAAGGAGATCGCCGCCATCGGGGTGAGGTGCCCCCAGGAGCGGAGGAACCCGGGGTCCTCGGCGAGGATCGCGGTCGAGATCCCGGCAAGTCCCCCCTCGATCGCCGTCATCGCAAAGACGAAGACGAGGACGGAGGCGGCCGCCATGATCGCCCCCTGGAGGACGTCGGTCCAGATCGCGGCGCGGATCCCCCCTCCCACGGAGTAGGCGAGGGTCACCCCGGCCCCGATCCAGATCCCCGCCGTGAGGCCCGTGCCGAGAACCGACTCGAGGACGATCCCGAGGGCGAGCACCTGGGTCGCGAGGTAGCCGATGACCGCCAGGAGCACCGACGCACCGGCAAGCCCCTGCGCGGCGGGCGAACGGTAGCGGGCCCCGATCGCGTCGGGGAGGGTCATGACCTCGCGGACCTCGGCCAGGAGGCGGAGCCGCTTCGCGAGGACCCAGGCCCCGACCGCATTCGTGATCCCGGCCGGGAGAATGATGAAGAGCGCCCCGAGCCCGACCGTGTAGAGGAGCCCGGGCCCTCCGATGAAGGTGAAGCCGGAGAGGGTGGCCGCCACGGCCGAGAGGGAGAGCGCGAGAAGACCCACGTTCCGACCGGCCAGGAAGAAGTCCCCCGCCGTCCGGGTGCGGCGCATCGCGACCGCGCCGATCCCGAGGACCGCGACGAAGTAGAGGGCGATCGCGCCGATGATCCAGGGGTGCGCGACCTCGGGAAGGGGCGAGCCCGCCAGGAGGAGCGTACTCACCGGTGCTCTGCCTCTCCGGGGAGTGCGCCGAAGGGGCGCTCAGGGTCCCTCCCGGCCGCCCGGTGCGCGGCCTCCCGCACCCGCTCGAGTTCGCCCTCCGCGAAGCCCGCGGCCGGAAAGGCCCAGGCATAGGCGAGAGGAACGACCAGGAGGGGAAGGAGCCCGGCCCCGTACAGGAGGAGGGCGGCCGGGAGCGGGAGCCCGCCCGGAAGGGGATCCCCCGGCGCCGGATCCGGGAGGAGGAGCCCCGCGCCCACCCCGCCGACGAGGAGCAAGAAGACGAAGGCGAGTGGGAGCAGGAGCCTTCGCGGCACGCCCCCCTTTCCCGACGCGGCACCGAGGAGCGCGACCGCGAGGAGGGCGGCGACGCTTCCCGTGAGAAGCGCCCAGGGGGCCCAGGCCGGGGCGCCCGCGGGGGCGAGGGCGGCGAGGTGGGCGATCCCGACGAGCGTCAGGGAGGCCACCAGGAGAATGAGGCTGACAGGACGTGGCATCGGCGTTCGGCGATCCGGGGTGGGGCTTGCGCTCCTGCTGCGGGGACGCAAGGCTAACCCCGTCGACCCCCGACTTCCACCCCTGGGTGGTTGTGGAGGGGAGCATGCCTTCTTCCCGAATGCGCACGGAGACGGAACGGATGAGCGAGACTGCGAGCCAGCCACCCTTCTTCAAGCAGGTGAACCGCTACTTCGACCGGGCGGCGGCGCACCTCGATCTGCCGCCCGGGCTCCTGGGCCAGATCAAGACCTGCAACTCGGTCTACCATGTGAGCTTCCCCGTGAAGCGGGACGACGGGACGATCGATGTCGTGCACGGATGGCGGGCGCACCACTCCCAGCACCGGCTTCCGGTGAAGGGGGGGTTCCGCCTGACGATGCATGCCTCCGAAGACGAGGTGACCGCGCTCGCCGCCCTGATGACGTACAAGTGCGCCCTCGTGAACGTGCCCTACGGGGGGGCGAAGGGGGCGATCCGGATCGAGAAGTCCGACTACTCCGAGGCGGAGCTCGAGCGGATCATCCGGCGCTACACCTTCGAGCTGATGCAGAAGAACTGCATCGGCCCGGGGCTCGACGTGCCCGGCCCCGACATGGGGGTGGGGGCGAAGGAGATCGCATGGATGCTCGACACCTACACGGCGATCGCGCGAGCCGAGATCAACGCCGAGGCCTGCGTGACGGGAAAGCCGATCGAGCTCGGCGGGGTGCGGGGGCGCGTCGAGGCGACGGGGCGCGGGGTGTTCTTCGGGGTGCGCGAGACCGTCAACGATGCCGAGACGATGAAGGAGCTCGGGCTTTCGACCGGGCTCGATGGGAAGGCTGTCGTGGTCCAGGGGCTCGGGAACGTGGGGTACTACGCCTCGACCTTCATGGCCGAGGAGGGTGCGCGGATCGTCGGGATCATCGAGCGGGAGGGGGCGATCTTCGACCCGGCCGGGCTCGACGTGGCCGAGGTGCGGGCGCACCGCGAGGCGGGAGGGTCGATCCTCGAGCTCGAGGCCGAGACGAAGCTCGAGCCCTCGCGGGCGATCGAGGGGCTCGAGTGGCCGTGCGACATCCTGGTTCCCGCCGCGATCGAGAATGTGATCCGGGCCGAGAACGCGGCGCGGATCCAGGCGAAGATCATCGCGGAGGGGGCGAACGGGCCCACCACCGCCGACGCGGCGAATGTCCTGAACGAGCGGGGAATCCTGCAGCTTCCGGACATGTACCTGAACGCCGGTGGCGTGACGGTCTCCTACTTCGAGTGGGTGAAGAACCTCTCGCACGTGCGCTTCGGCCGGATGCAGCGGCGCTTCGAGGCTTCGCAGAGCCGGGGCCTGATGGACGCGGTCGAAGGGCTCGTCGGCCAGACCTTTCCCCGGGGGACCTACGAGGACATCGCCGTCGGCGCCTCCGAGGAGGATCTCGTGAACTCGGGGCTCGAGGAGACGATGGTGATCGCGCTCCAGGAGATGAACGAGCTCGCACGGAGGGAGGGAGTGGACCTGCGCACCGCCGCCTTCATGAACGCGATCGGAAAGGTCGCCGTGGCCTACTCGGAGCGCGGGATCTTCCCCTGAGGAAGGGGGGCGGGGGCGTTCACCGCCCCCGGGGGCGCCCGCTGCCTCCGGTTCGGGTTCCCGGGGCAGGGCAATCGGTGAGGGGGTGCCCCGGACACTCGCGCTGCTGGGGCCACTGCCGGCGAGGGCATGGCTTCCCCCTGCTTTCCCAGAGGCTCGGTCCTGCGAACCCCCTCAGAGGGTGTTTACATACTACGAATGGGTCCCGCGCAGGGGTCTTGCGGTCCTGGTCAAGGCGGAGTGCCGACAGCGATGCCGTAGCATCGGTAAGGCGCTCCAACGCGGATCCGGGGCCGCAACCCCCCTTCGCCCTTCGGGTTGGGGCGGAACGGGGCCGCCTCGGTCGTTGGTTCGCCTCGACGTAGCCACGGCTATGTCTTCGACGAACCGCCTACGATTCGGCCCCGTTGCGCTCCCAACGGGACCCATTCGTAGTATGTAAACACCCTCTCACCGATCGCCGTTCACGGGGATCGGATTCGGCGGACCGTGCGATAGTGCCGTCGGGGTTCGTGTGCCGCCTCGACCACCGAGCGACCTCAAGTCTTCACCGCGCGCAGGATTTCGGGAGCGTGAAGACTTGTACCCCGTATTCCGACACGAATCCTTCACCGTCATCTCCGTCTCGGACGAGCGTGAAGACTTGTGGTCGCTTTCCGACCTCAACCCTTCACGACCATCTTCGTGCTGCCTTCGCTGAAGGGTTGGGGTCGCGCGGGCCGCGCATCACGCGCTGCGCTCAAGGCGCTGCGCGAACCAGGCGGGCCGTGCATCCCGCCCTGGTTCCGAGCTCGGACGATGTGCATGACTCGCGAAAGAGAGCGTATTCCGCGGAATATGAGATCGGTCGTACTCCGTGACGAGGGCTCTGGCGCCGAGCCCATCGTAACTGTAGGGACCAGCAGAGGCCGGCGGAACAACGTCCTGGAGGTGGGCCGGTTGCATGGGAGACGCTCGGCCGGTTGCACGGGAGCCGGCCAGTCCGGTTGTACGGGAGACGCCCGGATCGGTTGAACGCGCGGCGCCCGCTCCGGTTGAACGCGCGGCGCCCCCGCGGGTTGCACGGGAGCGTCCATGGGGGGGGTGTACAGGACCGAGCTTCTGGGAACGGCGGAGGCAGCCAAGCCCTCGGCGGCGGCGGCCCCAGCAGCGCGAGTGTCCAGGACACTCCCCCATGGATGCTGCCCGGCCATGCCCCCTGCTGGAGACAGCCAGGGAGCAGGGAAATCCCTCGAGGGGGAGGAGCGGGCGCCCGGGGAGTGTCGACGGAGGGGGTGGGATGAGCTCCGCTGATCCCACCCCCGCAGCGTTCGCGGGCGTCGGAAGCTTACCGGAGGGGGTGGGATTCGAACCCACAAGCCCTTTCGGGCGCCGGTTTTCAAGACCGGTGCAATAGCCGTTCTGCCACCCCTCCAGGGGCGCGGGAGCGAGGTGCGCCATGCACCCCGCCCCCGCGAGGGAAAAGCTGACCGAATCCGGGCAGACGAACAAGGGGTAGCCAAGCCAGCCCGACCCCGGACGATCGGCATGCCCCCGGCGTGGACGACACACCCCGGCGGCATGCCAGCAAACCGCCTGCTACCTCATCGCCCGGTCGATCCGAATCAGGGCATCCTCGAGGTGGATCCGTGTCATCCGGTCGGCCACCCCGGCGTCGAGCGCCCCCTCCACCTCGGCCCGCAGGAGCCGGAGCTGGTCGCGGACCAGGGGTCGGATGTCGGACTGCCCGATGTGGAGGGCCGCATTCAGCGGCGGATCGTTGTTGGAGCTCACCCGAAGGTTCCCGCTCCCCGGGGGCGACCAGCTGTTCGAGGTCGCCTCGTGGAGCAGATAGTGCGCCTGGTCGAGGTAGGCCCGCTGCATGTTGCGGCGGTACGTGTCGATCGCCGAGCCATTTCGGACCTCCCGCCAGATCATCTCGCGCGCATCGTCGAGCATCTCGGCCGGCCGGTAGGTCTCGTCGCCGAGGAAGGCCTCGTGCTCGATCATCCGGGCCAGCCGCGCATGGTTCAGGAATCGCTGCACGGCCAGCTCCTGGTACGCCCGGATACGCTCTACCGCCCCCGCATGCTCGAGGCGCCGCAGCATGTCGATGTCGAGGGCCCAGTGCGGGGTCTGGAGCACATGCTCGTCGATGAAGCGCATCGCGCCGAGCTGGTACTCCCGCTCGATCGGGGTATACACCCACCCTTCCTGGCCGAAGCGCTTGTGGTGCGTCCAGGAGCCGCCCACTGCGGCGGCCGCATGCTCCGCGTATCGGTTCCACTGGGTCAGGTTCTGGAGGTAGTGCGTCTCGAGCTCGTAGTAGTCGTCCCCGGGCCGGAGCACCCACTCCATCAGGCTCTCCGTCGCCGTGCGAAGGTTGCGCATCCCGTACTCGGCCGCCCGCACCGGGTCATCCGAGATCCCCTCCGTCATCCGGTAGGGGTCCCATTCCACATCCATCCCGAACTGCGCCGTCGCCGACTGGTACCAGGGCTCGTCAGCCCGCTCCACGATCCACTGGTTCAGCGTCTCGAACTCGTCTTCCGGAGTCTCGGCTCCGGGGATCGGCCGGTATCCCCACATCACCGCGAAGCGATCCCAGATCCCGACCCGCCGCTCCGGCGGCACGCCATCGCCCGGCTGCGCGATGTAGTTGTAGCGGGTGCGCCCGACCGACGATGCCGAGTGCCCCCGCCGCTCCACGAAGTCCGGATTCCTGAGCGAGTCGACCGGGAAGACGAAGTTCGCCCGCTGGTTGTGCGGCAGCCCCACCGCGTGTGCCATCTCGTGCGAGACCACGTAGCGCAGCGCCTCCCCCATGTCCTCCTCGGAGAGCTCGTTCGTCTGGAAATCGGGGTTCGCCGTCGCCACCTGCGAGACGAGCCACCACCGCAGCCGCTCCATCAGCCCGTGGTACATGTTGATGTGCCCCCGGATCACCTCGCCCGAGCGCGGGTCGACCACATCCCCTCCCGCATTCGCCGAGCGCACCATCGTCGGCACGTAGCGGATCACCGAGTAGCGCGCATCGAGGAGCGAGAACTCCGGGTCCTCCTCCTCGGTCGGAGCCCTCCGCACCTGCACCGCATTCAGGAACCCCGCCTCCTCGAAGGCCTCCTGCCACTCGAGCACCCCCGCCTCGAAGTAGGGGATCCACTCCGGCGGCGTCGCCGGATCGATGTACCAGACGATGGGCTCGACCGGCTCCACGAGCTCGCCCCGCGCGAAAGCCTCCGGGTCGGAGGGCTCGAGGCGGTAGCGCCGCAGGTAGCGCTCCGGCCGCACCCCCTGGAAGTCCCGGGAGTAGTCCGTGCGCCCGATCGTGATGTAGGTCACCCGCTCGTCCGCGATCCGCGGCATCATCGGCTCCTCGGGGAGCACGATCATCGAGTGGTTCACCTCGAAGCTCATCGCCCCGCCCCGGGCATTCGAGGGGGGCTGGGCCGCCGAGTACGTCCGCACCATCCGGATCTCGATGTTCGTCGGGAAGCTCTTCGCGAACTCGAGCCAGCTCCGGTTCCGGTCATAGCTCCGAATCCCCCGCTGCCCGCGCTGCCCCTGCGGGAAGGAGAAGATCGGATGATCACCCATGTACAGATCCGTCACGTCGATCACCGAGGTCCCGTTCCCCCGCGCCTCGAGCGAGAAGGCCGCCAGCACGGGCGGGAAGTTCTGGTTGTCGACCGCCATCCGGAGGTTCGAACCCTCCTCGGCCGTTTCCGAGTGCGTCACCCCCCGCAGGAGAATCCGTCCCCGGTGCTCCTCCCAGCGCACCACGATGTTCCCCGTCATCATCGCCCCAACATCGGCCAGCCCCTGCTGGGTCCGATGGTAGCGGCTCATGATGATCATGTCGCGCCCCAGTAGCGTGTCCGGAACCTCGTAGAGGATCCGGTCCCCGACCAGGTGCACGTCGAAGAGCCCAGCGCGCGACTCGGCCCCCGCCAGCACCTCGGCACGGGTCCGCTCCTGCGCCTCGAGCGCTCCCGTCAGCCCCATTCCGAGGAGCAGGGCCAGCACCAGGGCCAGCACCCCTCCTCGCACGGGAAGAAGGCCGGCCGGGCCATCAACCCCCGCGCGCCCCGGGCACGCGTCGTCGCTCCGGGCCATTCTATGGTTCAGATCGTTCATCTCGCTCCTCTGCATCGGACTCTCCTGCGGTGGACGTGTGTCGGACCCCGGGAGCTTGCGACTTCGGGGCGCCCCGTGCAAGGGTCGGGGCTCCCGCCAGGTTGCCGGGGGCCGCACGGAGCGGTACGATCGTCGAGAATCCAGCCCCTTCCCTGCCCCGGCCCCATCGCCGTGAACCGATCCCGACCGACATCTCTGGCCGCCACCGTAACCCTCCTCCTCCTTGTCGGGATCTCCGGGTGCACCGAGGCCGACCGCGCGACCGGCCCCGACACGCACCTCCCCACCACCGACCCGCCCACGACCGGCTTCGAGGCACGCGGGGGCGAGGGATGGACGACCCACGAGGAGGAGCTCGACTTTCTCGCCGCCCTCGAGGCGGGCTCGTCCCGGGTCCGGCTTACCCAGCTCGACAGCTCCGTCGAAGGACGCCCGATCCACCTCGCCCGCGTCGGGATCCCGACCCCGCCCTCCGATGCGCAGATCGCCCTGGGTCGCTCCCTCCTGGTGATCGGGGTGCAGCACGGAAACGAGCCCGCCGGCCGGGAGATGGCGCTCCAGCTCCTGCGCGACCTCGCCTGGACCGACGACCCCACCCTCGTCGACTACCTCCGCGACGTCACCCTCCTCGTCATCCCCTCGGCGAACCCCGACGGGCGCGAGGCGAACAGCCGCACGAACGCGCACGGGGTCGACACGAACCGCGACCACCTCCGCCTCGTCACGCAGGAGGCCCGCGCAATGGCACGGGTCCTCCGCGACTTCACCCCCGAGATCGTCGTCGATGCCCACGAGCGCCCGGGCGGGACGAGTCCCGAGATGGAGCTCCTCTGGCCCCGGAACCTGAACGTCCATGGCCCCGTGCGCGACCTCTCCCGCGAGATGGTCGAGGACTTCCTCTTCCCCGACCTCGAGGCCGCGGGGTGGAGCACCGGCCTCTTCGGGCCGAACCCGGGGGCCCCGGGCGACGAGAACGAGCACATCCTGCGCAACGCGGCCGGCCTCCGGCACAGCCTCGCGCTCCTCACCGAGACCGCCGGGCAGCGCCCCCCCGCCGAGCGCGTCGAGGCACAGATGGAGACGATGCGGTCGGTGATCCGCTTCCACCGGGAGCGCGCGGACGCGATCCGGGAGGCGGTCACGACCGCGCCCGTGGCGAAGGCCCTCGCGGGTGCAGGGCGCTCGGAACCCTTCTTCCTGCGGGGGGCCGACAACGACCCGCCCGCACCCGCCCAGCGCCTCGACCCGCCCCCCTGCGGCTACCTCCTGCACGTCGACGCCGCCGGGCTCCTGGCGCGCCAGCTCGAGTGGCTCCCCCTGCGCAGCGAGACCGCGGGTGCCGAGGGCCGCTTCATCCCGATGGATCAGCCCCTCATGACGGTCGTGCCCCTCCTGGCCGACGCCCGCGCCCGGGGCCCCGTTGTCGAGGCCCTCCCCCTGACCTCGGCGGCGGCCTGCGCCGATCCCGGATCGGTCGAGCCCCCCGAGCCCCCGCCCTGGACCGGCCCCGCGCAGCATGTCGCCGACTTCGGGGCGACCGCGACCGACGGCAGCCCCGAGGGGTGGTCGATGCACTGGCGCGAAAGCGATTGGCGGGCAGAAGGCCCCCCGCCCTTCGTCCGGCACCGGGTCGGCTCGACGAGCGGCCGGCGCGCCCTCGCGTGGGACCTTCCCGGCGAGGAGGGAATCATCCATGGCGAGGTCGAAGTCTTCGCGGTCGTGCGCGTCCAGGAACCGATGGCCGAGACCCGCTTCCAGCTCGCCCTCCACCTCTCGGGAGAGGCTGGGTCCGAGAACGCCTTCTACCTCGATGCCCGCGCCGACGGGACGGTGCGGCTGAACCGGTACCAGGGGGGCACCTTCGGGACCCTCGCGAGCGCGCCCCTCCCCTTTGCCCTCGACGCCGGGGCCTGGTACGCCGTTGTCCTGCGCTACCGGGACCACCTCCTCTCGGGGAAGATCTGGCCCGAGGGCGAGTCCGAGCCGGAGGGGTGGCAGGTCGAGGCGGTCAGCACACTCTTCGGGAGCGGGCGGGTGGGGCTCGCGCACTTCAGCCCGGGGGCGGTGAACGACTGGGGCTGGGTCTCCGTGGGCACCGGGGGCGAGGCGGCCCCGCGGAGGCCCTGACTTGCCCCGCGGGCGCCCGCGCCCTATCTCGGAAGGATGACGCTCCCGCGCCCCACCCTCGCCCTCGCCGGCCTCCTGCCCCTCTTCCTCCTCGCCTGCGCGGGCGAGGCTGACCCGCCGGTTCCGGCCGGGGAACTCCCGATCCGCGAGGCCGAGGTCGTGACCCGGCTGGGCGAGATCGACGGGGAGCTCGTCTTCGGCACCGCGGTGCAGGTCCGGGTCGGGCCCGACGGACTCCTCTACACCACCGAGTCCGAGTCCCCCGCGATCCGCGTCCTCACCCCCGAGGGCGAGCCGGTGCGCACGATCGGCCGGGCCGGGGAGGGTCCGGGCGAGTTCCGCTTCCGGCCGGCGCACCTCGCCTGGCGGGGCGACTCCCTCGGGGTCCTCGACGGGGAGCGGCTGAACTGGTTCGATGCCGAGGGTGCCTTCCTCGGGATGGAGCGCCTGCCGATGGTCGAGGCGGGCGAGGGGCGGAGCGTGCGTCCGCAGCTCATCCTACCCGCAGGCGGCTTCGTGGGCTCGACCCCCTCGACGCAGGGGATCGCGACGAGCGGGAACCCGCGGGTGGCGCGGGTCCGGGTCCCGGCCACGGCCGAGCGCCTGGACACCCTCCTCGTGCGGGACATCAGCCGCGCGAGCCGCCGGCTGAGCACGGGCGGGGTCTCGCCCCAGCCCTTCCACGATCCGCCGGTCGCCGAGGTCGACCCGGTGGCCGAGGAGCTCCTGACGGCGGAGTGGGAGGGGGAGCCCCGGTCCGTCGTGCGGGTGCGGCGGGTGAGCTTCGAGGGGGACACCCTCGCGCGGGGGGAGCTCGGAGTGCGTCCGATCCCCCTCACGGACGCGATGGTCGACGAGGTGCTCGTCGGCTTCGAGGAGGCCTTCCAGCGGGGCCGGGGGCTATCCCCCTCCGATGCGCGCGCCCTCGCCCGCGAGGACCTCTACCGGCCCGCGCACCTCCCTCCCCCGCTCACGATCCTTCCCGGCGCGGATGGAAGCGTCTGGCTCCGGCTGCGCGCCCCGTCGCTCCTCCCCGGGGCGGAAGGCTTCGACCCCACCCCCGTCTGGGTCGCCTTCGACCGCGAGCTCCGGCCCCGCGGGGTGGCGGTCATGCCGGTGGGGTTCTTCCTCCATGCGCCCGACGCCTCGGGCGGGTGGGGGATGCTCAGGGACGAGCTGGGGGTGAACTACGTGGTCCGGGTCGAGGTGGCATGGTGAGGGGGTTGCCGAAGTGCTCGAGGAGGGCCTCGATCTGGGCGTCGTTCCCGACCTCCTCGCGCTTGTTCGTGCGCCAGAGCGAGTCCTCGCGGGCGCCCTCCCATGTGATCAGGCGCGGGTTGTCGCCGACGCGACGCACCTCCGTGCCGGAGAGGCGGGCCATCCAGTACCACCAGAGGTCGTCGGCGGTGGGGGCGAGCGCCATCGCCAGGTCCCGGTCCACCACCCGACGGTCGAGGCTTCCGGGCGGAAAGAGCACACCGGCCCCGCTCGTCGGGAAGAGCCGCGGGTCGGGACCACGCATCTCGGTCTTAGGGCGCCACTTCCGATAGGGGCGAAGGACTCCCTCGCGCGTGTCGGTCACGAGGTGGGCGCGCCAGCACAGGAGGCTTGCGGGGGTGCCCCGCGATGCGTCGAGGAGGGTGCCGAGCCAGTCCGGCCGGTAGTAGATGTCGTCGTCGGCGGTGACGTGCCACGCCTCGGGCTCCTGCTCGAGCGCGGGGACGAGCTTCTTGTAGGAGCGGAGGTCCCTGGAGACGGTGCGGATTCGCAGCCCTTCGTCCCGCTCGAGCACTCGGACCGGTTCCGGGAGCAGGGCGAGGTCGGGGGCGTGGAGCCAGAGGGTGACCCGGTCGGGTGCGGTGTCCTGGAGGAGGAGGGAGCGGAGTGTCGGCGCGAGGAGCCCGAAGCGTGGTGGGTGCGAGGTGAGGTTGAGGTGGACCTCACCGGGGATCCGATGGGGCATTGCTCGCCTCCGGCCACGCTCCCGCCAGGCTCGTGCGAGCACCCCGGGCGCCCTTCGCCGGAGACGGCTACCCGCGAGCGACTTCCACTTCCGGAGAGCGAGCGAGCGGAGCGGGCCCACCCCCGCTCACCCCTCGGGGTCGGCGCCGGGAACGATCGCCTCGCCCTCTTCCCACAGGATCGTGGTCCGGAGGATCCGGTCGAGCTCGGGGAACTCCTCGGCGAGGTAGGCCTCGCCCTCGGACTGGATCCGCCCCTGCTGCGGCCCCCGGCCTCGGGGGGCGCCCTCGCCGTACTCCCCGTAGAGGCGCTCCACGGTGTCCATCCCCCCGGTGACGATCCCGAAGGGGGCGAACCCCTGGCTGTCGAGGCGGGTGTTGTCGCCGTAGTTGATGAAGAGCTGGGTCGTCCGGGTGTCGGGCCCGCCCGTCGCGAAGGTGATGTAGCCCCGCTCGTTCGGCCGGGTGACCGGGTCGTCGGTGAGGCGGGCCCCCCGCCAGGCGGCCGAGACCTCCGGGTCGGCGTGGATCCCGAACTGGGCCATGAAGCCGTGGATCACGCGGAAGAACCGCGCTCCGTCATAGTAGCCCGCCCCCACGAGGTTGTAGAAGCGGTGCGCCCCGAGGGGCGCCCACTCCCGCGTGACCTCGACGACGAAATCCCCCGCGGTCGTCTCGAAGAGCACCTTGAAGCGCTCCGGCACCGGACGGTTCACCTCCGGGTGCTCCGGATCCATGATCGGGAGGAGGGGTGGCTCGGCCGCGCCGCGCAGGCCGGGCCCGAGGGCGCACCCGCCCAGGGCCAGGAGGGAGCAGGCCAGAACGAGGGAACGAAGGGACCGGGGTACGGAAGAGGTACGTCGCATCCCGAATTATTACCGCAGGGCGGGGCCTCGCGCCACCCCTGCAGGGGTAGTGGTCTACTCCTCGGGCGTCTCGCGGAGCCGAATCCCCGCCGCGCCCCACAGGAGAAGACCGAGAGCGGCGGCCGCAAAGCCACCCCAGACGCTTCCCGACACGAGGGTGCCCGCGAGGAAGGCCGCCACGGCAATCACGGCGCCACTCAGCCCCGCGGGTCTCGGGCGCTTGAGGCGTACGGTGTCGAGTCGGTCGTCGGGCCGCTCCAGTTCGAAGCGACGGCGGGGGTCTCGTCGAATCATCGTCTCGGGGAATCGGGCCGGTCGGGCGGGGTCGCACCCCGCAGGCTTCCTTTTTTTCCTACCCCGGAGGGGGCCCGCAGGTGCGGGGCGCGACGGGCTCCGCTGCCCGGTCGCAGCGGCCGCGCCGGCCAAACGGGCGTCGCTTCTGCCTTGCTGAGCGTGGCCTCCCCCGGTAGTGTAGGGGCTACGGTGGTCGCGGCGGGCGCCCGGCCACCCTTCCCCCCGAACTGCGCGCAAGAGGAGTGAAGTACGTGAAGAAGGTTCTCGTGGCGCTGGCCCTGCTCGGTGCGATCGTCTTCCTGCTGACCCGCGGGCCGATCGACGTGGACGACGACCGCACCCGCCTCCGGATCGGCTCGACGGCCGAGGTGTCGAGCCTCGACCCACGCGTAGCGACCGACGGGGCCTCCTTCGAGCGGATCTACACGATGATCGAGCCGCTCATCACGTATGACACCTCCCTCGAACTCCAGCCCCGCCTGGCGACGGCGTGGGAGCGGGCAGAAGACGGGATGAGCCTGACCTTCGAGCTCCGCGAGGGGGTGCAGTTCCACCATGGGCGACCCTTCACCTCGGAGGATGTCCGCTACACCTTCGAGTGGATCCTCGACCCCGAGAACCGGGCACAGAACCGCCCCCTCTACACGAACATCGAGACGATCGAGACGCCGGACGACCACACGGTGATCTTCCGGCTGAACGCGCCGAACGCCTTCCTGGTCAACAACCTGGCGCGGATGCCCATCGTCCCCGCAGACCGGGGCGAGGACGATGACTTCGGCCGGAACCCGGTCGGGACGGGACCCTTCGAGTTCGTCTCGCTCCGACGGGATGACCGGATGGTCGTGCGGGCCTTCGAGGACTACTGGGGGGGGCGGAGCAACATCGACGAGCTCGTCTTCCGTGCGATCCCGGAAGACGGGGCTCGGCTCCTCGCCTTCGAAGCGGGAGAGCTCGACCTCTTCCAGCGCGACGTGGTCTACCGGGAAATCGCCCGTCTCGACGAGGACGACCGCTACGTCTTCGAGCAGACGATGGGAACGGGCTACCTCTACGTCGCCTTCAACGTCGACGTGGAGCCCCTCGGGGATCCGCGGGTGCGGCGCGCACTGGCGCACCTCGTCGACCGGGAGGGCTTCGTGGACCGGGTCCTCGAGGGGGTCGGGACGCCCGGCATCTCCATGATCACCCCCGGCACCCGCTGGCACAACGCGGAGGTCGAGCGTTTTCCCTACGATCCGGCGCGGGCGCGCGAACTCCTGGCCGAAGCCGGGGTCGAGGACGGGATCCGGCTTCGGCTCCACACGAACGAGAACCCGGCGCGGGTCCAGCTCGCCGAGGTGCTGCAGGCATCCATCGCGCAGGCGGGGGTGAACCTGGACATCCGCATCGAGGAGTTCGGCGCCTACCTCGACCGGATCCAGGCGACGGACGACTACGACATCATCATCGGGGGATGGCTCGGACAGCTCGACCCCGACCGCGCGATGTACCGGCAGTTCCACCGCGATGGCAGCGCGAACTACATGAACTACCGCAATGACCGGGTCTCGGAACTCCTCGACCGCGGCCGCTCCCTCGATCCCGAGAGTGACGAGGCGCTGCGCACCTACTTCGAGGCGCAGGAGATCATCGTGCGGGAGGCGCCGATGGCCTTCGTGAACTACAACCTCGAGGTGGGCGTGCGCCATCCGCAGGTGGAAGGGTGGCGGGTGCACCCCTACTCCGCGGCAACCTACCAGGACCTGCACCGGGCTCGCATCGCGCGCTGAGTCGAGCGGATGCTCGCTTTCACCCTCCGCCGACTGGCCTCGGTCGTCCCCGTCCTCTTCGGGGTCTCGATCCTGGTCTTCCTCATGGTGCACCTCACCCCGGGGGACCCGGTGCGGCTCCTTCTCGGCGAGGATGCCGAACCCGCCGACGTGGAGCGGCTGCGGGCGGCGTACGGCTTCGACCGACCCCTCCCGGTCCAGTACCTTCTCTGGCTGCAGCGGGCGCTCACCGGCGACTTCGGGATCTCGATCCGGCACCAGGAGCCGGTCCTCACCCTGATCGCGGGGCACATCGGCGCGACGGTCGAGCTCGCGGTGGCCTCGCTCGTCGTGGCGGTCCTCCTCGGCATCCCTCTCGGGGTGCTCGCGGCGGTCCGGCGCAATGGCCCCGTCGACCTGGCCTGCCTGGTGATCGCCCTCGTCGGGGTCTCGATGCCGAACTTCTGGCTCGGGATGGTCCTCCTCGCCTACCTCGCGGTCGAGATCGACCTCCTCCCCATCGCGGGGCGCGGCCCGCCGCTCCTCGACGCCCTCGGGGAGCTCCTCCGGACCGGACGCCCGGGCGCGCTCCTCGATGCGGTGCGCTTCCTCCTGCTCCCAGCAGTTGCCCTGGGGACCGCAGTCATGGCGGTCGTCATGCGCCTCACCCGGTCGAACCTCGTGGAGGCGCTCGGCGAGGACTACATACGCACCGCCCGCGCGAAGGGTGTTTCGGAATGGAACGTCGTCTACCGACACGCGCTCCGGAACTCGCTCCTCGCCGTCGTCACCGTCGTGGGGCTCAGCTTCGGCGCCCTCCTCGGGGGCGCGGTCGTGACCGAGACCGTCTTCTCCTGGCCCGGGCTCGGCCGGCTCCTCGTCGACGCGATCCGCCAGCGCAACTTCCCCGTCGTGCAGGCCGGGGTCCTCCTCGTCGCCTTCCTCTTCGTGCTCGTGAACCTCCTCGTCGACCTGAGCTACGCCTGGCTCGACCCCCGGATCCGCTATGACTGAGTCGGCCGGACTCGACGACCTGGTCGCGGACCGCCGCCCCACCGGGCCCGGTACCGGGGAGGAAGGCACCCCGGAGCCCGGCTCCCGTCCGGGGCGGCTCAGCCTGCGGCGGGCCCTCCGCAGCCCGCAGCTCGTCGGGGGAACCGTGATCCTGGCCGGGGTCATCGCGGTGGCGATCCTCGCCCCCTGGCTCTCCCCGGCCGACCCGCTGGAGCAGAACCTGCAGAACCGGCTCCTCGACCCCCAGGGGCTCGGCGGACTCGGGGGCGAGGCGGGCCGGGCCTACATCCTCGGGGCCGACGAGCTCGGGCGCGACCTCCTGAGCCGGATCCTCCACGGCACGCGCCTCTCCCTCCTCGTGGGGGTCGTGGCGACCGGGCTCGCCCTCCTCGTGGGGGGCGTCTGCGGCGCGGTCGCGGGTTACGTCGGGGGGTGGATCGACAGCGTCGTGATGCGGGTCATGGACGTGCTCCTCGCGATGCCCGGGGTGCTCCTTGCGATCGCGATCGTGGCCGCGCTCGGCCCGAGCCTCACGAATGCGGTGATCGCGATCGCCGTCGTGCGCGTTCCCGTCATGGCCCGGGTCATCCGGGGCGACGTCCTCGCGGCCCGCGAACTCCAGTACGTCGAGGCGGCGCGCGCCCTCGGGATCCCCGGCCCACGGATCCTCTTTCGGCACATCCTCCCGAACGCCTGGGTCCCTACGATGGTCGTCGCCACCCTCGGGATGGGCACCGCGATCGTGACCGAGGCCGCGCTCAGCTTCCTCGGCCTCGGCGCCCAGCCCCCGGACATCAGCTGGGGCCGGATGCTGAGTGTCGGCCTCGGCGTGCTGCGGACCGACCCGCACGTGACCCTCTACCCGGGCCTCGCGATCTTCATCGTGGTCCTGGCTTTCAACCTGATCGGCGACGGGCTGCGCGATGTCCTCGACGTGAAGAGCGTCGAGCAGCGCGGTTAGCCTCCCGCTCGAGCCACAACCCCTCGCGCGGATGCTCTCGAATCCCTACCTCGCGGCGATCCTCCTCTACCTCCTGGCCCTCGTCGGGGTCGGGGTCTGGAAGGCACGCTCCGTGCACGATTCCGCCGACTTCATGGTGGCGGGTCGCAATCTCCACTGGTTCGTCCTCGTCGGCACCCTCCTCGCGACCTGGATCGGGAACGGCTCCCTCTTCGGCGGCGCGGGGCTCGGCTACCGAAACGGCCTCGCGGGAATGTGGTCGAGCGCGGGCGCCTGGCTCGGGATCGTCCTCATCTGGTTCATCGCCCGCCGCATCCGGAACTTCGGCCAGGTCACCGTCCCCGACATCTTCGAGGCCCGCTACGGGACCGTGGCCGGGATCCTCGCCACCCTCATCACCGTCATCGCCTACCTCACGATCGTTTCCTACCAGTTCCGGGGCGGCGGCCGTATCCTCTCGATCGTCACGGAAGGCCAGATCCCCGTCGAGACCGGGATCATCATCACCGCCCTCTTCGCCGTGACCTACACCGTGCTCGCGGGGATGATCTCGGTCGTCTACACCGACGTGGTCAACGGCATCCTCATGATCGGTGGAATCGCCCTCGCGCTCGCCTTCTCGGTCGCCGCGGTCGGGGGCGTCCCCGAGATCCTCGCCCACGCACAGGACACGGGAAAGACCCTCCCCTTCGGGAACTGGGCGATGGAGCGCTCCACGGTCGACTCGGCCGCGATCATCGCGATCTCCTTCTTTGTCCCGACGCTGCTGCTCCTGATGGGCGACGCGAACATGTACCAGCGCATCTTCTCGGCCCGAACCGCGGGGACCGCGAGGAAGGCGGTCTTCATCTGGGTCTTCGGCGTCGCCTTCCTCGAGGTCGCGATCTACCTCCTGGGGCTCACCGGGGCGGTCGCGGCCGGGCAGGGGCTCATCCCGCAGCTCTTCACCGGGGGCTTCGCCGACACCCCGGAGAACCTGTCGGAGAACGTGATCCCGACCCTCGCCGTCGAGCTCCTTCCCCTCTGGATCGGGATGCTCCTCGTAGCCACGATGATGGCGATCGTCGTCTCGACCGCCGACTCCTTCCTCCTCGTCCCCGCCACGAATCTGACGCGCGACGTGTACCAGCGCTTCATCGCCCCCGACGCCCCCGAGCGGCGCGTCGTCTTCGTGAGCCGGATCCTCGTGCTCCTCCTCGGGCTCGTCGCCTTTCTCCTGGTCGGGCGCTTCCCGACGATCCTCGCCGCCGCCTTCACCGCCTACCTCGTCTACGGCGCCGGGATCACCCCTGCCCTCCTCGCCGCCTTCCTCTGGAAGCGCGCCACGAAGGAGGGCGCCATCGCCTCGATCATCCTTGGCGCCGCCGTCACCCTCACCTGGACCTTCGTTCTCCCCTCCTTCGAGGGCTTCGCGCACTGGCATCCCTTCGCGCAGGAGGTCACCTATCCGGCCGTGCTTGCCTCGACCGGCGCGCTCGTGCTTGTCAGCCTCCTGACCCCGCCTCCGCCGCGCGAGGCATGGGCTCCCTTCTTCCGGGACAGCCCGTCCGATCAGGCAGAAGGGGTTCCGGGCTGACCCTCGTCGCCGGGAAGGTCTCGCACGAGGAGCTCGCTCAACAGCCGGTCGAGGCGGTCGAGGCGCAGCGTCTCCATGGGAAGTTCGAGCAGGGCCTGCTGCCACCCCGGGTCGATTCGGATCCGACCGGCGATGTGGAAGGAGACCTCCTGCGAGGGATCAGCCTCTCGGAGGGTGTCGACTTCGCCAGCCTCCTCCTCACTGAGCCGCTCGACAACCGAGGAGAAGAGGGCGAGCGAGCTTTGCCGGCGTCGGATCAGGGCCTCCTCGTCGGAGGGGGTGTCGTCGTGGAAACCTTCCACCAGCGCTTCGAAGTAGGAGGTGTCCGACTCGATGCCGTCCTCGATGCGAAAGCGCTCGACCCCGCTCACGAGGATGAGGGACCGGCCATCGGGAAGGATCTGGAACTCCGAGATCTCCGCAACCGTTCCGACCCGTCCGGGCTCGGTACCGAACGCACCAAGGCGCTCGGGGTCGTGGTAGATGAGTCCGAACCGTCGGTCGTACTCGAGCGCCCTGGCCACCATCTGGCGATACCGTGGCTCGAAGATGTGCAAGGGCATCGAGGTGCCGGGGAAGAGCACGACGGGCAGGGGAAAGAGTGCGATTCGTCTCATGTGCCCTTACACCCCACCCGGGTGTCGAGGGGTCCGGACGTACGCCGCCGCACCCTCGCGAGTCAGTGGCGGAAGAGGCGGCGCCCGGTGAAGACCATCGCGATGTCGTGCTCGTCGGCGGCGGCGATGACCTCCTCGTCGCGGACGGAACCGCCGGGCTGGATGATCGCCCGGACGCCCGCGGCGGCGGCGGCATCGACCCCGTCCCGGAAGGGGAAGAAGGCGTCGGAGGCAAGGACGCTCCCCGCAAGGGAGTGCCCGGCATCTGCGGCCTTCTGCACGGCGAGGCGGGAGCTGTCGACGCGCGACATCTGTCCGGCGCCGATCCCGAGCGTGGCCCCGCCCCCCGCGAGGACGATCGCATTCGACTTGACGGAGAAGACGGCGGCCCAGGCAAAGGCGAGGTCGTCGCGCTCGGCCTCCGAGGGCGCGCGGCGGGTCACGACCTGCCAGTCGGGGTCATTTTGTCCGTAGCGGGGGGGGCGGGGAGGGGTCTGCACGAGGAGCCCGCCCTCGATCGTGCGCAGCAGGCGGGGCTCGGCGTGGTCGCCGGCCCCGGCGGGCCCGCTCTCGAGGGCGCGCAGGTTCGGCTTCGCGGCGAGGAGCTCGAGGGCGGCCTCCTCGAAGCCGGGCGCGACGACGCATTCCACGAAGAGCTCGGTGATGGCCCGGGCTGCGGCCTCGTCGAGGGGCCGGTTGAGGGCGATGACCGAGCCGAAGGCGCTCACGGGGTCGGAGGCGAGGGCCCGGCCGAAGGCCTCCTCGAGGGTGTCGCCGACCGCGACGCCGCAGGGGGTCGTGTGCTTCACGATGGCCGCGGCGGGACGGGGCCCGCCAACGAAGGGCGAGAGGGCCAGGAGCGCCCCGTCGACGTCGAGGAGGTTGTTGTAGGAGAGGGCCTTCCCCTGGTGCTGGACGAGGGCGGCGACGCCTCGCGGGGGCTCCTCGGCCGGGGTGTAGAGGGCGGCGGCCTGGTCGGGGTTCTCCCCGTAGCGGAGCCGGTCGCGAAGGACCCAGGGGCCGGTGAGAAGGGCCGGGAGGGGATCGCCCCCGTCGCTGTCGGCCGCGAGCCAGGAAGCGACGGCGGCATCGTAGCCGGAGACGTGCGCGAAGACCCGCGCGGCGAGCTCGCGGCGGAGCGTCGCGTCAGGCGCGGCGGCGCGCGGGGTGCCTTCCTCCCGGTCGAGGGCATCGAGGACGCGCGGGTAGTCGGCGGGATCGACGACGACCCAGAGGTGCGCGTGGTTCTTGGCGGCGGCCCGGAGCATCGTCGGGCCCCCGATGTCGACCTGCTCCATGGCCTCGGAGACGCCTACCCCACCCCGCGCAACGGTCTCACGGAAGGGATAGAGGTTGACGGCGACGACGTCGATCGTGTGGTAGCCGTGATCGGCGAGGGCCTCGAGGTCGGCGGGAACGTCTCGGCGCGCCAGGAGGGGTCCGTGGATGGCGGGGTGAAGCGTCTTGACCCGCCCGTCCATGATCTCGGGATGGCCCGTGATGTCGGCGACCTCGGTGACGGGGATCCCGGCCTCGCGGAGGGTGCGGGCGGTGCCCCCGGTCGAGATGATCCGGAAGCCGCGCTCATCGAGGGCACGGGCGAAGTCCTCGATCCCGGTCTTGTCGGACACGGAGAGGAGGGCGCGGCGCGAGGGGTGGGTCGGGGCGGTCATTCGTGCTCGGCTTCGGGGGCGAAGAAGTAGCCCGGATCGGGCGCGGGGTCCGGTGCGAGGGTGAACCAGGGGCCTTCGGGCGGTGGGGTTCGGCCGGGGGCGCGGTCCGACTCGGGGTCGGCGGCGTTCGCGGCGGCGATCCGCGCGGCCAGATGGTCGACGGCGGCGGGAAAGATCCGGTGCTCGACGGCGAGGACCCGCCCGGCCAGGGTGGCGGGGGTGTCGCCCGCGATGACGGGGACGGGCCACTGGGCGAGGATCGGGCCCCGGTCGTAGCGCTCGTCGACGAAGTGCACGGTGGCCCCGGTGATGCGCACCCCGGACGCGAGCACGGCCCGGTGAACATGCTGGCCGAACATGCCCTTCCCCCCGAAGGCGGGGAGGAGGGCGGGGTGAACGTTCAGGATGCGGCCCCGGTAGGCGGCGACGACCCCGGACGGGACGAGCCGGAGGTAGCCGGCCAGGAGGACGAGGTCCGCTCCGACCTCCCGGAGCGAGGCGCGGGTCTCGGCGGCGAGCTGGTCGGGGTCGCGCCCGGTGACGGGGATGACCGCGGTGGGGATCCCGGCCGCTCGCGCACGCTCGAGGACAGGTGCGTCCGGGCGGTCGCTCACGAGGAGCGCCACTCGCCACCCGGCGGGGGCGCTGCGGCTGTGCTCGACGAGTCGCTGGAAGTTGGAGCCAGAGCCGGAGGCGAAGACGGCCGCGGCGAGGCTCAAGCGCGCATCCCCGGGGCCTGGCCCATGAGGAAGGGATTGCCGCGACGCTCCCGGCCCACCGTGGTCTCGGGGCCGTGCCCAGTGAGGAGCCGGGTATCGTCCGGGAGGGTCAGCACCTCGTTTCGAATCGAGTCGAGGAGCTGCGGCATGCTCCCTCCGGGCAGATCGGTGCGTCCGATCGACCCCTGGAAGACGACGTCTCCCACGAGGGCGAGGCCGTCTTCCTCGTGGTGGAAGAGGACGTGCCCGGGGGCGTGTCCAGGGACGAAGCGCACCTCGAGTTCCGTCTCGCCCACGGGGAGGGGGGTGCCGGGGACGATCTCCCGATCGATCGGTGGAAGGGGGCCGGCGAGGCGCATCCCGAAGGCGGCGGCCTGGTCGGCGGCGCGCTCGTAGAGGGGGAGGTCGGCCGGATGGAGATGGATCGGGAGGGGGCCTAGCTCGGCCAGGAGCCGGGGAAGCCCCTCGACATGGTCGAGGTGGGCGTGCGTGAGGTAGACGGCGTCGAGCTGGATCGACTCGGCGCTCGCGACGCGGAGGAGCTCGGTGACGGCGGCGCCGGGATCGACGATCACGCCCCGGTCGCTCCGGGTGCAGCGCACGAGGTAGCTGTTCTCGGCGAACGCACCTCCGGTGAAGCTCCGGACCTCGAGACGGGGATCGCTCGGGGTCATGCGGCCCCCCGGGTCAGATGGTGAAGGAACTGCCGCACCCGCAGCCGCCGGCGGCCACGGGGTTCTTGAAGGTGAAGCCCGACCCCATCATCGTGGTGACGTAGTCGATTTCCACCCCCTCGAGGTACTGCGCGCTGAAGGGATCGATAAACACGCGGATCCCCTCCATCAGGTCGAAGATTTCGTCGTCGTCCTCAGGGGTGTCCTCGATGTTGAGTCCGTACTGGAAGCCGGAACAGCCGCCGGGAAGGACCGCGACGCGCAGTCCGGCGTCCGTGTCGGCGCCATGCTCGGCCATGAAGCCGCGCACCTTCTCGGCGGCGGTCTCGGAAAGATTGATTTGCATGTTCGTGTCACTCCCGCCCGCGTCGACCGCGGGCCCACTTCGGAAGGTGTTCGTTCGTGGTGCCGGGAACCCCGTCCCGGCCCAGGTCAAAGGTACCCCAACCCGTCCGGAAGGGTCAACTCCGGAGCGCTCCGAATCCGGTCCATGCGGCCGTACCCGGGAGGCGCGTCGGGAGCCAGTGGGCGCGGCGCGAAAGCCCTTGCCCTGCGACCAGCCCCGGGGTAATCTGCCATCATGAAGAATCTTGCCCCCTTGCGCTCGCGCCTCGGCCTCGCACCCTTCGTTGCCCTTGCCCTCATGGCCTCCGGCTGCAGCGAGGGCGAACCCCTTCTCTTCTCCCCGGCCGACGAGCTCCGCGTCGAATGGAACGACGGGGTGGCGCCTCGAGTGGGGGAGCTCATCGGCGCCACGATCGAGTTCCGTGTCGTGGACCAGCGCGGCAACCCGGTGCCTTCCGTTCCGGTGGAGTTCTCGCTCGCCGAGGGTGGGGGCTCGCTCGGGTCGGCGCGCAAGGTCGCCGACGGAGAGGGACGAATCCAGCTCCGCTCCTGGCGCATGGGAGAGGCGGCGGGCCCGAACCGGCTGCGCGCCGCAGCGCCAGGCCTCGCACCGGTCGAGCTCGAGGTGGTGGCGACCCCCGGGAACCCGAACCGTCTCGAGGTCGCGGGCGAACTCCCGGCGGCGCCCGTCGTGGCGGTCCCGGTCGAGAACTTCCCTCCCCTCCTCGTCCTTGACCGTTTCGGGAATCCCGTGCCGGGGGCCACCGTCCGCTTCACTCCCTCCCATGGAGGCTCCGTGGCCGCGCAGGAGGTCACGAGCGACGAGGAGGGACTCGCCCGGCAGCCCCTCTGGACCCCGGGGACAGTGGCGGGAGCGCAGTTCGTCCGGGCGACGCTCCCGAACGTGACCTCCCTCCAGATCGACATCGAGGCGGTGGCCGGGCCCGCGGTCTCGGTCGAGCGCATCGCCCCGGACGCGCAGCGGGTCGAGGCGGGGCTGATCCCGATCGAGGCGCCGGGGATGCGGATCCTCGACGCCTTCGGCAACGGAGTGCCGGGGGTGCCGGTCGCGTTCCGGATTCTCGCCGGGGGGGGCTCGCTCGAGGACTTCGATGCCGTCTCCGATGCGGAGGGCCGGGCGCGCGCGAACCGCTGGCGGACCGGAAGTACCCCGGGACCGAACCGGATCTCGGTCGAGGTCGAGGGCTTTGCCGCGGAGACCTTCGAGGTCGAAGCGGTCCCCGTCGGCTCGGAGCCCGAGGGGCGCTACTTCCGGATCCGGGCCGTGCACGTGAACCAGAGCACGCAGGACCTCGAGGGGTCGGTCCCTCTCCTGGGCGCCCGCCCCGGGCTCCTGCGCGTCTTCGTCGAGAGCTCGGAGGAAGGCTCCCCGGCACCCCCCATCGAGGTCGTCCTCAGTCGACAGGGGGGCGAGGTGCTTCGCGAACGGCTCGAGATCCAGCGGGCGAGCAGCCCCCCCCTTTCGATTCCCTCCTCGGCGGGTGGTCCCTCCTGGGATCTTGCCCTCCCGGCCGACATCCTGGATGACGGACTCGAGGTCGAGGTCATCGTCGACCCGGACGAGGAGATCGGGGTCTTCACCCGGCGCTGGCACCGGTTCCCGGAGGCCGGGGGATCGGAGCCGCTCCACTTCACGACCCCCCAGCCCTTCCGGGCGCGCTTCGTGCCCCTGCGGGATTCCGGATCGGGGGCCCAGGGCAACATCACCTTCGGGAACCTCGACCAGTTCATGGAAAGCACTCGACGGATGCTCCCGATCGGGGTCGACTCCGTGCATCTCGGGGCTCCCTTCACGACCGACCTCGTGGGCGAGGACGGTCGCGTGCGATCCCGCCTGGCCCAGATGCGCCAGTGGTGGCTGAACTCGCAGTTCCGCGACCACTACTTCCACGGGATCTATTCGGCGAGCCTCCCCCGCAGCTTCTCGGGGATCGCCTACCGCCCCTCGAACCCGGCAAATCCGGCACCGATCGCAATGACGGTCGATGCCCTCCCCGGGGCCTCGAACACGGTGGCGCACGAATTCGGGCACAACCTGGGCATCCGGCACGCGCCCTGTGGAAACCCCGCCGGGGTCGACGACTTCTACCCCTACGCGAACGCCA
>SLDT01000047.1 GCA_007125125.1 Gemmatimonadota bacterium
CGTTCGATCAGGCTCCTGCGGGTTCGTACTCGCCCCGGCGGGCGGCGCTCGTGTGACGCGCGCGCTCGAGGAAGGCTTCCTGCGTGCGGTCTCCATTCGCGGACGCTCCACCCCACGCCTGCAGGGGGGCGGCCTGGAGGCCCCGGCCGTAGGAGTAGGTGAGCTCCCAGGGGGCCCCCACCTCGGCGGCCCGGCGGTTGATCGCATCGAGGTTCACCGTGGCCTCCTCGTCGCCCTGCCCCCCCGAGAGGAAGGCGATCCCGGGGACCGCCGCCGGGACGGTGCGCTCGAAGGTGCGCACGGTGCGCCGGGCCACCTCGTCGGGGGCGGCGCGGTCGGGGGCATCGGCGCCCGAGAGCACCATGTTCGGCTTCAAGACGATCCCCTCGAGGAGCACCCGCTGGCGCCCGAGCTGGAGAAAGACCTCGCGGAGCGTCGCCTCCGTCACCGCCTCGCAGCGCGCAATCGAGTGGTCTCCGTCCATGAGGACCTCGGGCTCGACGATCGGCACGAGCCCGGCCTCCTGGCTGAGGGCGGCGTAGCGTGCGAGGGCCTGGGCGTTCACCTCGATCGCGGTGCGCGAGGGGGTGCGCTCCCCGATGTGGATGACGGCGCGCCACTTCGTGAAGCGGGCCCCCAGCTCCCGGTACTCGCCGAGGCGCTCGCGGAGCCCGTCGAGCCCCTCCGTGACCGTCTCCCCGGGAAAGCCCGCGAGCGGCTTCGCCCCGCGGTCGACCTTGATTCCCGGAATGACCCCGGCCCCCCGGAGCAGCTCGACGAGGGGGGTACCGTCGGCCCCGCGCTGGCGGATCGTCTCGTCGAAGAGGATCACCCCGCTAACGTAGCGCTCGAAGCCGGGGGCGCGGAAGAGGAGCTCCCGGTAGTCGCGTCGGTTCTCCTCGGTGCTCTCGACTCCGATGCTGCGGAAGCGCTTCGTGATCGTGCCCGTGCTCTCGTCGGCGGCGAGGATCCCCTTTCCGGGGGCAACCATCGCGCGGGCGGTCGAGACGAGGGCGTCGTGGTGTTCGAGGGTCATCGGCTCCTCCTTGCGGGGTGTCGGTCTTCCGTGCAGACAAGATAGAAAGGCGAGGGGGTCCGGCACAGGGCCGGAGCCATGAATCCGGCCTCCGTGGACCCGAGTCCCCTTCCGGGGTACCATTCGTCCATGGCTTCGAAGCGAAGGCGCCCGAAAGGGGGCGCGAAGGGCAGGAAGAAGGGGTCCTCGCGCGGGAGCATCCGCCGCAGGCTCGGGCTCTGGGCCCTCCTCGTCCTCGGCCTCGGCCTCGTGGGCGGAACCGCCGTGGCCAGCGTTCTCTGGAATCGATGCGGCCTCGCTGGATGCCCTGACCCCGAACTCCTCCTGACCTACCGGGCCGGGGCGGCCCCGACCCTCCTGGACCGGAACGGCGACGCCTTCGCCGAGCTTCATCCCCTCGAGCACCGGGTTGTCGCCATCGACTCGCTCCCCGTCTGGGTGCCCGAGGCCTTCGTCGCGGTCGAGGACCGGCGCTTCTTCCGCCACGGCGGGATCGACTGGGTCCGGGTCGCCGGGGCCGCCCTGCGGAACCTGCGCTCGAGCGGGGGCGCCCACGGGGCCAGCACGATCACCATGCAGCTCGCCCGCAGCGTCTTCCCGGAGCAGATCCCGGGCGAGGAGCGCACCCTCCGCCGGAAGCTCGTCGAGGTGCGGGTGGCTCGCGCGATCGAAGAGAGGTTCACGAAGGAGGCGATCCTCGAGCTCTACCTGAACCATGTCTACGTCGGCTCGGGGGCGCACGGGATCGAGGCCGCCTCGCGCCACGCCTTCGGCCGCCCCGCCGCGACCCTTGACCCCGCCGAGGCGGCGCTTCTCGCCGGAATGGTTCGCGCCCCCGCACGCTTCGATCCGCGGCGGCATCCCGAACGGGCCCGGGCGCGGCGCGACCTCGTGCTCTCGCTCATGGAAGCCCAGGGTCGCCTGGACCCGGGCGCGGCCGAGGCGGCCCGAGCCGCCCCCGTGGCCCTCGCACGGGAGCCGGGCGCGGGTGGGCTCGTCTCGAACCACCCCTGGTTCGTCGAGGCGGTACGCCAGGAGCTGGACGGTGTGCTGGGAAAGGCTGTGCGGACCCCCGGCCTCGTCGTCCACACCACGCTCGACCCGCGGGCCCAGGGCGCGGCCGAACGGGAACTCGTGCGCAGGATCGAGGCGATCGAGGAGGGAGGGCACGGTCCTTATCGAGGGCCGCCCCCGCGGCCGGCCAGGGGAGCGGACGAGCGGGGCTCCGACCTCCTGCAGGGAGCGGTCGTCCTTCTCGAAGCCGGCTCCGGCGATGTCCTGGCCCTCGTGGGAGGAAGGGACTTCGGGCACTCCCGCTACAACCGGGCGATCCGCGGGCGACGCCCGACCGGGAGCGCCTTCAAGCCCTTCGTCTTTGCGGCCGCCCTCGAACGCGGGCTGACCCTCGGACAGCCCCTCGCCGACGAGCCGCTGAGGGTCGAGCAGGCGGGGAGCCCTCCCTGGAGTCCGCGCAACGCCGACGGGGAGTTCCGGGGCATGGTCTCGATGCGCGAGACCCTCGAGCGCTCGCTGAACGTCCCGACCGCCCGCCTGGGGATGGCGGTGGGGGTCGAGGGGGTGGCCGAGACCGCGGAACGTGCGGGGCTCGCGCGTCATGACGGGCCCACTCCCGCAAGCGTTCTGGGGACGGCCTCCCACTCGCCCCTCGAGGTTGCGGCCGCCTATGCTACCCTGGCCGGGCTCGGGGAGCGGGTCGAGCCCCGATTCATTCTCCGCGTCGAGGATGCCGAGGGGCGCGCACTTTTCGAGGCGATGGAACCGCGCCGGGACAGAGTCATGGACCCGCGCGTCGCCTGGCTTGTGACCGACCTCCTCAGGGGCGCAGTCGACGGGGGCACGGGAGCCGCGGCACGGGCGGCGGGCTTCCGTGGTCCGGCGGCCGGAAAGACGGGGACGACCCAGGGGGGGACGGATGCCTGGTTCGCGGGGTACACGCCGGAGCGGGTCGGGGTCGTCTGGATCGGCTTCGACCGGCCCCGCTCCTTCCTCGCCGGAGCCTCCGGCGGCGGGCTTGCCGCCCCAGTCTGGGGTGCGGTGATGCGTGACCTCGAGAGAATCGGCATACCCTCGGCCGATTGGCCACGGCCCGAGGGACTCAGGGAGGTCAGCGTCGATCGCGAGACGGGGATGGCCGTGCCGGTGGGGTGCGGTGCGCTGACCGAGCGTGCCGTTCTCGAGTGGTTTCTCGAGGAGTTTGTTCCGGCCGAGGCGGCCTGTCCCCGGGAGCCCGGGGTGGTCGCGAGGATCGGGGGCGCGATCCGTCGCCTCTTCCGGGGCCAGGTCGAGGAGGTCATCGAACCCGCGCCGGACCCAGAGGCGGATCCCTGGCTCGGGGTCCGAAGGGTTCCGCTCGCCACCGGCTGAGCCCGGGGGCCGCTGAACCTCTTCATCAGCCTTCCAACCTCGGGTTCAGCCGCTACCGAGAAGGGCCAGGGCCCAGCGGCGCAGGGGGCGTACCCGCCCCGCGAAGACGGCGAGGAAGAAGTCGAGGCTCGCGGGGTGCTCGAGAAGGAGGCGCTCGACATGGTGCCGGCCGGAGCGGTAGCAGAAGTGCGCTAGGAGCCGGCGCGCGGCCAGGTCCTTTCCAAGGTCGGATCGGGCCAGCGCGATGCGCCACCCGCGGAATCCGAGACGGTCCCGGGCGAGGCGGGGGGCGAGGTAGCGGGCGGCGGTCGCCCCGTACTGGATCGACTGGGCGATCCCCTCGCCGGTGATCGGGTCGATCCCCGCCGCCTCGCCGACGAGGAGGACCCGCGGACGGGAATAGGACCGGTGGAGCTCGATCCCGCGCTCGGCCATCCGCTTGATGCGACACGACGTGGGGTCGATCCCGAGCCGTTCGAGATGTCGGTCCATGAGTGGCTTCACATCGGTCTCGGTCTGGCCGCGGTAGCTGAGCGCATAGACCCCCCGTGACATGAGGGTGCGCCCCTCGAGTGGGGTTGGGAAGTCCCAGGCGTAGCCCGCGAAGCTCCGATCCGTCACGTCGAAATGCAGGAGCCCCTCCGGCGGGTCGCCCGGAACACGCTCGGTGTCGACTTCGATCACGGAAGCCTTCAGACGGCCGAAGGGGAGGCCGAGGCGTCGTCGCACGGTGCTCCCGACCCCGTCGGCGCCGATGAGAACCCGGGACCGCACGGTCCCCTCGGGAGTCTTGATCCTGACCTCGAGTCGGTCGGATTCGAAGTCCTCCAGGGGGGTGCCCTCGGCGAGCACCGCACCCCGCTCGACGGCGGTGCGGGCGAGGGCCTCGTCGAAGGCCAGACGCCGGATGACCCGCCCGACCCCGCCCGGGGTGCGCCGCACCCGCCCCTGGGGGAGGCTCACGACCGCACCCTCGACGGGTGCCGAAGGAACGTCGATTCGGACGCCGATCCC
>SLDT01000164.1 GCA_007125125.1 Gemmatimonadota bacterium
CCGGCCCCACTTCCTCCAGTGACGGGGTTGCCTGGCCGGCAGGGGTGCGCACCTCGAGGGGGGGCACCGCGCCGCCCTCGGCCGCGCGCACGAACTCGACATCAAACGTGCGGTTCGGGCCGAGGTTCTCGATCACGAGCGCGAGCGTACCCTCGAAGGCGAGGTACCCGCCGGCCGCCGCGCGGTCGGCCCAGGCGGGGAGGGGGCTTCCGTCCGGCCACTGACCGGCGCCGGAAGCCTCGAGGTCCTCGGGGATCCGGACCCGCGCGCCCGTGACCTCGCCGGCATGGTCGATCAGCGGGTAGGTGTTGCCCCCGAGGTCGGCCGCGATCACGTTCCAGCCGTCGGAGGCGGGGACCTGCCCGTTGCCGAAGTCGAAGCGCAGCTCCACGCCGGCGGGGGGCGGATTCCGGACCTCCTTCGAGGTCATCGCGCGCGCGAGCGCGAGCGCCATGTCGGCCCCCACCGCCCGATAGGAGGAAGGCTCGTCCGGGCTCCTCCGTCCGATCTCGGGGGTGAACCCGAAGTCCGCGCCCAGGCCGCCCGCGTCCCACGCCAGCATGCTCCAGCCATAGGCGAGGGTCGCCCCGCCACCGGCCAGGACCATGTAGATCCCGCCATTCTCGCTGAACTGGGCCCAGGCGCTGCGGGCCGAGCGCGGGGTGGCGTAGTGGAAGAGCGCAGTGCGGGTGTTGCCCGGCGCGTGGTAGTCGAAGAAGTAGCGGATGTCGCGCCCTTCGAGGTCGTGGCGCATCGCGCGCTGGACGATCTCGAGGTTCGTCCAGCCGGTGGGGTCGGCCCAGGCGCGGTTGTTGTCCTGGCCCGGGTTCTCGGGGTTGCTCCGCCCGGTGCGGGACCACCGCCCCTCCGGGTTGACCTGCGGATACACGTAGAAGTCGGCCCGGGAGCGGAGGTACTGGCCCACGGGGTTGTCGGGGTCGACGAGCACTTCCACCGTGCCCTCGAGCGTGTAGATCGAGTGGCTCTCGACGGGGTGCTGGCCGCTGATCAACACGACGACAGGCTTCTCGCCGGCCACGCCCCCCGGCTCCGAGATGCGGAAGCCATAGAGGTTCTGGGCGGGCACCGGCTCGTCTCGCCAGGTGTAGCCTCCGCCCTCCGTGCCCGGGGTGCGGCCGAGGGTGAAGGGCTGGAGCGCCGCGGGGGTCTCGGGGTGCGGGTCGTGGAATGCGGCGCTCGAGAGGGGCGACACGAAGGGGCTGCCCGCGATCGATGCCACGAACTCTGCCGTGCGCTCGACGGGGTACTCGAGGAGCTGGCCGGCCTGCTCGGCATGCGCGTGGGGGGCCGCGGAGGCAGCCAGGAGGAAGGCGCCGAGGGCCAACCATCCGGCGGGCGGGGTCGATCGTGCGGGGCGGGGGTCACGGGCGAACATCTCTTGCATTCTCCGGGCCGGGGCAGGGGGGTGTCCTCGTTCGCCGTCATCATGGGGCGTGCGGGCGCGCGGGGCAACCGGGGTGCGCGGCCGCCTCGTGGCCTGCCCGCGGGACCCTGGCCCCCCCATCGCGGTACCAAGGCCTGCCGATTGCTGGCCTGCCGATCGCGGGCCTGCCGATCGTGGCCGGGGGGGGCGCCCCCCCGATCGCTCGAACACTCCACCCCTTAGTCGAGGAGAAGAACGTGAGAGGACTCGCCGCGCTGATCGCCGTTGTGGCCCTGGCCGGGCTCGGATTCGCGCTCGCCGCTGCCCTGGCCCCGGACATGCAAGACCGGGCCACCGCCGACTTCATCAACCTCGACGGGGACCCCGTGGGCAGCGCCACCCTGACCGAGGCCCCGGGCGGCGTCCTCATCGAGCTGGCGCTCCATGGCCTGCCGCCGGGAGCGCGCGCCATCCACATCCATGGCACGGGTACCTGCGCGGATCCGGACGAAGGCTTCGTCGCCTCGGGCGGGCACCTGAACCCCGGCGGGCACCCGCACGGGCTCATGCACCCGGAAGGCCCCGATGCGGGCGACCTGCCGAACATCGTGGTGGGCGATGACGGCCGGGTCGCGGTGGAGCTCTTCTCTCACCTCGTGTCGCTCCGGGGGGCCGAGGGTCGGGCCACGATCCTGGACGAGGACGGCGCCGCGTTCGTGATCCACGAGAACCGCGACGACCACCTCACCCAGCCCATCGGCGGAGCCGGGGCGCGCATTGCCTGCGGGGTGATCCGGGCCGCAGACTGATCGGACCGAGCCCATCAGCCACGAAGTGCCCTCCACACACTGGTCCACATGATCTTCACGGTTGACCTCGCGATCATTCTGTTGAGCGCGGCCCTGTTCGGGCTCGTGGCGCGACAGACGGGTCAGCCCACGATCATCGGCTACATCGTCGCAGGGGTCGTGATCGGCCCGGCGGTCTTCGGTCTGCTCGAGGTGGGGACGCTGACGGAGACGATCTCCCGGATGGGGCTCGCGTTCCTCCTCTTCCTGCTCGGCATCAAGATGCGGCTCGAGGAGGTCCGCCACGTTCTCGCGCCCGTCGTGAGAATCTCGATCCCGCAGATGCTTCTCGTGGCCCTTGCCGGCGGCGGGATCGCCCTCGCACTCGGCTTTGGCGGGATCGAGGCACTCATCATCGCCCTTGCCGTCATGTACAGCTCGACGGCTGTCGTCATCAAGATGCTGAACGACCGGGACGAGGCGACGTCGCTCCACGGCAAGATCGACGTGGGCGTTCTGCTGGTTCAGGACGTGGTCGTCGTGATTCTCCTGGCCGTGCTGGCCGCAGGCCGGCCCGAGAGCATCGCCGAGGTCGCCGTCACGCTCGCCGTGGTGCTCGGGCTCGTGGCCCTCATCAGCGTGGCGGCCCTGCTGGCATCGCGATACGTCCTGCCGAGCCTCTTCCGCAGGATCGCCGGGAACCGGGACGTCTTCTTTCTGATCTCGATCTCGTGGGCGTTTCTGTTCATCCTCGTCTCGTCGGAGATCAACGTCCTTCTCGCCCCCTTCGGGGTGGAGGCCTACCTCTCGATCGAGATGGGTGCCTTCCTCGCCGGGCTCGCCATCGCCCAGCTTCCCTACAGCAAGGAGCTGCAGGAGCGGGTGAACCCGCTCACGGACCTCTTCGTCATGGTCTTCTTCGTGACCGTGGCCCTCGATCTCGAGGGGACCGAGCTACTCTTCTACTGGCAGGAGGCGCTCATCACCGTGCTCCTGCTCATGCCGGCGAAGTTCCTCATCTTCTTCGTCCTGATCCGGTGGCAGAAGTTCGACGTGGAGACGACCTTCCTCGGCAGCATCACGATGATCCAGGTGAGCGAATTCGGCATCATCCTGGGCGTTGCCGCCCTCGCCGGTGGCTTCGTGGGGGAGGAGGTGCTCGGCTACCTCACCCTCGTCGCACTCCTCACCATGGCCATCTCGGTCTACTTCATCGAGTACAGTCGGCCGCTCCATGCCCGGCTTGCGCCCCTTCTCAAGCGGTGGGACACGGAGGGCGGCTTCGAGGCCGGGAAGAGGGAGTATCGCGATCATGCCGTCGTGATCGGCTATGACAAGGTCACCCGCAACGCCCTGCCGCTGCTGGCCGAGCACTACGACGACGTCGTGATCGTCGACCGCCGGGTCGACCACATCAAGGCCCTGGAGCAGGAGGGGTACAAGGCGATCTACGGGGACTTCCGAAACGCCACGATTCGCAAGGCGGCCGCACTGAAGCGTGCCGCCTTCGTGCTCTCGTCGTCCGTGGAGGTCGACGTGAACCGGGCCCTGCTGCGGGAGATCGCCTCCGACGCCGTGGTCTTCGTGGAGGCCGAGCAGGTCCAGGACGCGCGCGAGCTCTACGCGAATGGCGCCCACTGCGTGATCCTGAGTGCACACCTGGCCGGGGAACGGCTTGCGGAGTATCTCTCGACGTACCTGAACGATCTCGGGGAGTTTGAGCGGGTGGTCGAGGCCGATGCGGAGCTGCTCGCGGACGTGGCCCCCCTCCCTCGGATCCATGACAAGATGGTGGGAGGTCTCGATGGCTGATCTGCTCACCACGGTCGCCATCCTCTTTCTCGCCGCCGGGCCCTTTCTCCTCGTGGCGAACCGGTTCAGGCTCCCGACCGTCCCGCTCCTGATCGTCGCCGGACTCGTGGCCGGCATCTTCGTGGAGGAGGAGGCCACCCTCGAACTGGCCCAGTACGGGATCGCCCTTCTCGTGTTCTGGTTCGGTGTGCGGATCCGGCTCGAGGCGGTGCGCATGGTTCTCTCGGACAGCGAGGCCGCCGCGCTCCTGCAGATCGTCATCGTGGGCTCGCTCGGAACCGGGTTGGGGCTCCTGCTCGGGGTCCCCCTGGAGGAGTCCCTCTACCTCGGGATCGCGGCCGCGCTGTCGTCGACGATCGTCGGCAAGTTCCTCGTGCAGGCAGAGATCCAGCGCAAGGTGCTGCGGGCGCGTCTCGCCGAGTCGATCCACTTCGTACAGGACCTGATCGCCGTCATTCTCCTGCTCGTGCTCGGAGCCGGGGCGCTCGCCCTCGATCCGATCGCGACCCAGCTCGGTTACGGGGTCCTCTTCCTGATCGGGGCGGTGCTCGTCAACCGCTACGTCTTCGACCTCCTCGGGCGACTCGCCGGCGACTCGTCCGAGCTCATGATCGTGGGCGCCATCTCGATTCTCGTGCTCTTCATCGGGGCTGCGCGCCTCGCCGACGTGTCCATCGTCGTGGGCGCCTTTGCCGCCGGGCTCGCGATTCGTCACGATCGGGAGCGCTACCTCGACCTGTTCAACGGGATCGAGTCCATCAAGGACTTCTTCGTCGCGATCTTCTTCATCACGATCGGGGCGCTGGTCGTCGTGCCCACACCCGACAAGCTGCTTCTCGTGGCCGGACTCGTGGTGCTCACGGCCATCGTGAAGCCCGCGGTCACCGCGGCCGCGCTGATCCATCGTGGCTACGAGGGCCGCTCGGCCGTCCTGACGAGCTTCAGTATCGACCAGGTCAGCGAGTTCGCCCTCATCATCGCGATCCAGGCCCTTGTTCTCGGGTACCTCAGCCCCCTCGTCTTCGACGCCATCATCCTCGCGGCTGCCATCACGATGATCACCTCGAGCCTGAGCCAGCGCTACGGCGAGCGCCTCTACCGCGCGCTGGCAGAGCGCAACCTCGTCCGGGGTCGCCATGGGATCATCGACGCACTGAGCCGGGTTCCGGACGACATGGCCGACCATGTCGTCATCGTCGGGTACGGCCGCCAGGGGCGCAGGGTCGTCGAGGCGTGCCGTGCGTGCGGCCAGGGCTACGTCGTGATGGAGAACGACCCAAGCCTTCGCTCGGCCGTGCGGGAGAACTGCGACGCCTTCGTGATCGGCGATGCCCTCGAGCCCTACTCGTGGGAAAAGGCACGGGCCGGATCGGCACGGCTCGTCCTGTGCACGGTGCCCTACGAGCCCATGTCCCGATTCATCCTCGAGCAGGAGCTCGAGGCACACGTGATCCTGAGCTCCCGCGATGTGGAGACCGCACTCGAGCTCATGGAGGCCGGGGCCCTCTACGTCGTCGTCTCGGACCTGCTGGCAGGGGAGCAGCTCGTCACCTTCGTGAGCCGGATCGTGTCCGGAGAGATCACGCCGGAGACGTTGCGCGAGGAGCGGGTCGCAGCCCTCGGCTCCTGAGCCGGGGGATCGCCGTCGCCCTGTCAGGCCCCCTCCGATCGACCTCGCGCAGGCAGCGTTTCCGGCATCCGCAGAGCGATCAGGACGCTCGAGAGGAGCGCCAGCAACCCCCCGGCCGCGATGGCTGGAACGATCCCGAGCACATCCGCCAGGAACCCCGCCACGATGGCTCCGAAGGCGTAACCGGAGTCCCGCCACAGTCGGTACACCCCCACCGCCGACCCTCGCCAGGCGGGGTGGGCCACGTCGGCCACGGCGGCGAGCAGGGTGGGATACACCAGGGCGGTTCCGGCCCCCAGAAGAGCACTGCCCGCGAACCAGGCCCAGAACCCACCGCTGCCGGCCACGACGAGGAGGGCCAGCGCCTGGAGGAGCATTCCTCCCACAAGGAGGGGCTTTCGGCCCAGCCGGTCGGAGAGGCCCCCCGTCCAGAGCTGCAGGATGCCCCACAGGGCCGGGTAGATGAAGACAAGGACCCCGATCTGGCTCAGCGACAACCCGCCCGCAGCAAAGAACAGGGGGAAGAGACCCCAGGCCAGGCCGTCCTTGAAGTTCGTCACCAGCCCGGCCTGGCTGGCCCCGAAGAGGGCCGGGTGGCGCCAGCTCGCCATCGTGAAGATCTCGCGTCCGCTCAGGGTGCCTCCGAAGGTCGGGTCGTCCGAGCTCGGAGCGTGGCCTCGAGCCTCGAGGGCCACATGCCCGGCCGTCTCGCGCACGAAGAGCACGGTGAGCCCGAGCCCCAGGGCCACGAAGGCGATTCCCAGGTAGAAGGGCTCCGGGCGAAGACCGAAGGCTTCGGCAACGTAGCCCGTTCCCAAGGCGGCGAGCGCGACGGCCAGATACCCGGCGAACTCGTTCAGGCCCATGGCGAGCCCCCGAGCCTTCGGGCCCACGAGATCGATCTTCATGATCACCGTGGTCGACCACGCGAGACCCTGGTTGACGCCGAGGAGCACGTTGGCGAAGACGATCCAGGACCAGGAGGGCGCCCAGATCAGGAGGAAGGGCACCGGGATCCCGAACAGCCATCCGGCCACGAGCACCCGCTTTCGGCCATGGAGGTCACCCAGTCGTCCGGCGAAGAAGTTCGTGCCGGCCTTCACGAACCCGAAGGTCACGATGAAGGAGAGGATGGCCCCCCGGGCCACCATTCCGAACTCCTCCTCGGCGATCAGCGGAAGCACCGTCCGCTCCAGCCCGACCATCGCGCCCACGAAGGCGTTCACGAGGACGAGCAGCCAGAACTGCTTCCAGTTCTCGCGCAGGCCCAGGCGGACGCCCGGCTCGCTCACCCGGCGCTCCATCACCCGGCGCTCCGCGCTCGACCCGTGAGGCCCATGTCCCGCGCCCGGATCCCTTCAGCCCCCCCGTGACGCGGCGGCCACCGGGAATCCTCGCTCCTCCCACTCCACCACGCCCGCTTCCATCCGGTAGGCCCGGAAGCCGTGGCTTCGGAGGCGCTCCACCGCCTGACGCGAGAAGAGGCAGTAGGGACCCCGGCAGTAGGCCACGATCTCCCGGTCACGCGGAAGCTCGCGGAGCCGCTCCTCGAGCTCCGGGATGGGAAGGGAGATGGCCCCCGGAATGTGCCCCGCGGCGTACTCATCAGGGGGGCGGACGTCGAGGACGATCACGCTCCCTTCCCGCACCCGCTGGTCCAGGGTCTCGACATCGACCCCCTCGAGGCCGTCCGGATCCTCGTAGAAGTCCCTGACGAGTTCCCTCACCTCGGCCAGGTTCTCGTGGGCGACATACTGAAGCGACCTGAGCAACCCTCGAACGGTGTGGCCGGCCAGCCGGTAGTGGATGTGCTGACCCTCACGCCGAGTCCGCACGAGCGACGCCGCCCTGAGCTCGCGAAGGTGGTTGCTCGTGTTGGGCACGCCGAGCCCGGCCTGCTCGGCGAGGGTCTCCACCGGCTTCTCGCCCTGCGAGAGGAGGTCCAGGAGGAGGAGGCGGGAGGGGCTCGCCAGCACCTTGCCGATGCGTGCGAACTGGTCGAAGAGCTCGGCCCTGGGGTTGATCATGGGAGGAGGGAGGCGTGCCGACATACAGTGATTCAGCAATCCCTGTAATGCTGGCGGGGAGATGCGCGGATGTCAACTCCCCGGTTGTCACTGAGGAAGGCACTCCGGGGCCCGGGAGCTCCCGGTGGCGGACGAGTTCCGGGGGCGCTACGCTTTGTGCGAGAAACCGCCATGATCACGGCTGGGTTCGCAACGGAGGCAGCCTTGTTTCGATCCTCTCTCGGGCCGTCCGCTCACCGCCGGAGTCCCGACTATCCGAGAAGGTGATGGCGGTCCTGAAAGGTGAGAGAGGGCGCCCGCACCGAAAGGGGTGAACCTGACACTCGGCCCTGCCGGGCACAGGTCCTACGCGGCGGCTTTCTTCTCCTGTCCTGAACGGGAGAGCGGCTCACGGGGACTGCAGCTGATCTGGCATCACCCTCCGGACGCAGCGGACCTGAGACAGCTCAGCCTTGGGGAGGGAACCGACCGCATAAAAGCCCCCGATGATTCCCAGTGTCGAGGCGAAGGTGCCCGGACGGGCGTCGGTCGGCGATTCCTGCGAGCTCCAGTACCAATTGGCAGGGTTTTGGAAGTCGGAGTCGACACTATTCGGAAAACCATCGATCAGGCTGTACCGGTTGAGCATTTCCTGCAACTCACCGGGCGCCGGAAGGTACCAGTCCGCGTACCCGTTGGTCGACAGCGACGCGCACCAATGAACTGCCGGGTGCCCCGTCACTGGATCGGCTCCAAACGGCAGAAGGATCTCCACGTTCTTCAGTCCGTCCTCTCGATCGAGGGCACCCCTCAGGGTGCCTTCCGAGCCCCAGGCGATCAGGTCGGGCGCGTCTTCAGGCGCCACGATGAGGTAGTAGTCGACGCTCGCATGGGTGAACAGTCCCATCGACGTTCCACCTCCGAAGAAGGTGCCGGGGATCGAAGGGTTGCCGTCGATTTCAATCGTCATTGCCCGGTTGCTCGAACGCCCCCCGCCGTCGGTCACCCGGACCGTGAAGCTGGCGCTCCCTGAAGAGCCGGGAGTGCCACTGATCGTCCCCCCGGATGAGAGACTGAGCCCGGATGGCAACGACCCGGACGCGACGGACCAAGAGTACGGGGTCGTGCCCCCGGTCGCCTCGAGCGTTGCACTGTAGCTCGTCCCGACCGTCCCGGCCGGGAGGGAAGTCGTGGTGATCTCGAGTGGGTCGGTGGGCTCACCCGAGACGGTGATGGTGAATTGACCGGAAGCGGAGAGCCCCTCATCGTCCGTGACCCGGAGGGTGAAGCTCCAGGTTCCCGAAGCCGTGGGGGTCCCGGAGAACAGGTAGACCCCAGGCTGGTCGACGGATTCTCCCGGATAGGAACTCAGCCCCGGCGGGAGGGATCCCGCAGTGATTGCCCACGTGTAGGGGTAGCTTCCGCCGGTGGCGTCCACCCTCCCTTCGTACCAGTCTCCGACGACACCTTCCGGAAGAACCGAGGCCAACTGCGGAGGTTCGGACGCCACCAGGACATCAATGCCCAGAGATCGGGTGCGCGAGCGCCCGTCATTTCCGGTCACCCGGACCGTGAACGTGGCGGTCCCTGGCGACGTGGGCGTGCCGCTGATCGTACCGCTCGAGGAGAGGCTCAACCCCGACGGGAGCGAACCCGAGGCGATCGACCACGAGTACGGGGTCGTGCCCCCGCTCGCCTGAAGCGTTGCGCTGTAGCTCTGCCCGACCGTCCCACCCGGTAGTGAGCTTGTGGTGATCGTCGGGGCCTGCGGCGCCGCCGACACCTGAATCGACAGCGAACGGGTACTCGAAAGACCGTCGGCGCCAGTTACCCGAACGGTGAAGCTGGTCGTTCCCAGCGAAGTGGGCGTGCCGCTGATCGTACCTCCCGAGGACAGACTCAGTCCTGACGGGAGCGAACCGGCGGCGATGGACCAGGAGTAGGGCGTCCGACCCCCGCCCGCCTGAAGCGTCGCGCTGTAGCTCTGTCCCACGGTTCCTTCCGGGAGCGAACTCGTCGTGATGCTGGGGGGCGCCGCCGGCGGCAGGACCTCCAGACTCACGTCTCGCGTCACTCCCCAGCCGTTCGAACCTTCCACCCGGACCCTGAAGGTGTAGCTGCCCGGCTCGGTCGGTGTCCCGCTGAGCCTCCCGTCCTCCGAAAGGGTGAGCCCGGGTGGGGTGACCCGGCTCGGGAGGTGCACCGGGGGGAGTTCCCACCGGAACGGTGGAAGCCCCCGAGAGACCTGCAGGCCGTATGAGTAACTCTCCCCGACCGTGCCGGCGGGAAGCTCGGTCGTGACGATCTCGGGCCGAGTTCGATCATTCCACCGGTCGCGGTCCTGGTCGGGAGCCTCGCTCATCTGCGCCCACGTTCTCGCGTCGCTCCGGGTGCTGATCGAGATGGGGGTGCGCATGTTGTTGTGCGCGAGTACGGGAGGTGTCATGGAGTTCACCCAACGTACCAGGACGCGCAGGTAGTATTCATGCCCCGGGTCGGGCTCGAAGTCCGGAAAGGTGAAGAGGATCACCTCGCCCGTGTAGATGGCCTCCGCGAGGTCGAAGGTCATCGTCTCCCCGAACCTCTCCTGGTAACCATCGCGGCCGATGGCTGCGACCGAGCCTGTGCTGCGGTTCGGATCCAGGGAGTTGATGCGGTAGTAGATCCAGTCCGTTGCCTCCAGGGTGGATCCGATGAGACGCTTCCGGTGGAGTTCCACCTGATACCAGACGAAGAACTGGCGAGGCTGGAACTCCATCACGGCCCGCAGGTTCGGCCTGCCGCTGCTGGCGATCACGTGGAATGGAGAGCTGCCCGTCGGGATCTCGATCAGCGGAGTGCGCACGGTGAACGAGCCCGCGATGCGCCCGTCCCTGCGGAAGAGCTCGGCCTCGACCTCGATGTCGTCCTCGCCGGCCGCGAACTTCGTGAAGTGGGTGGTCTCGGCGATCAGCCGGTTCCCCGAGGGGTCGGGCCGCGTGGGGAGCTCCCGCCATACCGGCTCGTCTTCATCCGCCACCCCGGTCTCGTCGAGGTAGAACACCTTGGTCGGGGTCCGCGGAAGCGAGGGGTCGTACGGAATGGTGATCTCGACAGGCTCGGCGAACTGCGTGCCCGCCGGAAGCATCTCCACGATCGTGCCGCGGAGCCCGTCGTCCGGGTCCCCGGCAGGGCCCGGACGAACCTCGATGACGGTTGGTTCGGCGAGAGCCCCGGAGGGAATCCGCACGGATGCTCCGGCCACCGGACTATCCGAAGACGAAACGCTCACCGTTCCTCCGGCAGACCCCACCGTCCCGGACCCCTCATGCTCTGCCGGCACGTCGTCATCGACCGGGTGCGGGCCGAGTGTGCCGTCGTCACCGCAGGAACCGAGGAAGAGGAACAGGCTCAGGAAGACCACCGCCCCTGCAGGGCGACGTCGCCCGTCGATCCCTTTGCGCTTCGTCTGCCTACGCGTCATCTGCTCATCCTTTGTTGAGATGTGTGGAGCCCGGTCTCAGAACGCACGACGACGACTCACGTCTGGCAGACGATCCAGAGCCGGCGCCACTCGACCCGAAGCGAGGGCGCCCCGGCCGGAGACGCTGACCACGAAGATGATGTCATGGAGGCCCTTGGGTCTCGAGACTTCAGAGCAAGACACAAACTCCATCATGAGGCACCCTACGCAACGCTTCGTGTCCGCGCAAGAAGGCCGAGCCATTGTGAGAAGTTGTGGATCACGGACCCGCCGTCGTCTCTCCCCCTCGCCACTGGAGGAAGGCACCCCGGGCCGCGAACCTCCCCCCCCCCGGCCAGCACAGAAACTGGTCAAAATGATCCCATGATCAGTCTTTCGGCACTGAACATGCAGGGCGCTTGATCAGCACTGCGTCCAAGAGCGCCCCCGGGCTCTGTTGGGGTCGCCTTCGACGCCCTATTGTGTCGCAGGCCACGGGATGGCCCTCTTGGAGTCCCGTGCACGGCGACAAGTGCCGCAGCGGTTGGGGGGGAGAACCCCCGGACAACAACCCAGCGTCATGCGAAACAGATCCTTTCTCGGGCCCGTCAGAGACCGACTGTGGGTCATGGGGACCCTTTTAGCCTGATTTTCGTATTTCAGAGCCCATCCCAATGAGTGTGCTGATACAGTATTCACCTGACACTCGGCGCCGGAATGGACCCGTTCCCAACCGATGCCTCGCTTCAAGCGGGTCACGAAGATGGCACGCGCCTCGTCCAGGCGCTGGAGCCGGGGAAAATCGACGAACGCCCGGTCGAACACGTAGATCGAGCCGGGTTCGGGGAAGAGAGAGTCCAGGATCCGCACATCGCCGAACTTCGCGTCCGTGATCCAGGTGAAGGCCGGGATGCTGCCCCGGAGATCGAGCAGGGTGTGCATCTTGACGCCCCATTTGGTCGTCCGGAACCGGGCCCAGGGAAACCCCGAGAGGCACAGGTCGATCGTCGTTGCATCCAAGGCGTAGACCGTCCGACCCCTCTGGTCGAGCTCCTCGAGGCCCAGAGGCTCGTCGATGTAGAGGCTCTTGGAAGGCCAAGTTGCCGACCGAGGACCGGGCACCTGCCGCAGCCCACGAGAGCCGCAATAGCGACTCCAGTTCGACAGATCCTCAGAAGAGCATCCGCAACCGGAGACACAGAGAATGACCCCAGACCTACGCTACCTCATCCTCTTGATGGTTCTGGCCGTTGGAGTCGTCGCCTGTGGTGACGACGTGCAGATGACAGAACCCGATCCCGATCCACCGCCAGCGCTGTCGGTGACGCTGACCCCGCAGAACGTCAGTCTCACCGTGGGTGAGAACGTCAACCTCACCGTGGGGATCTCGGGGGGAGCCCCGGACGCCCAGGCCACCATGATCTGTGAATCGTCGGACACGGGCGTCGTCATCGCAACGACTTCCGGGACCACGTGCGCGATCTCGGCTGTGGGTGAGGGAACCACTACCGTGACCGCCACCGTCATCAAGGGCGAGCAGGAGTCGTTCGCCAGTACCTCGGTCACGGTGGAAGACGATCCGCAGCCCGAGGCCACCGTCCTCGACCTGGTATCAGGTGACGGCCAGACGCTCGGGTTGAACGATGAGGCAGCGCCGCTGGTCGTCCGAGTTGAAGATCAGTTCGGAAACGCGTTCGCCGGTGCCGAAGTCACGTTCAGCGGTGACGGCGTCGCCCACAGCCTTTCCTCGGGGAGCGTAACCACGGGCAGCGACGGCGAAGCCTCCGTGACGGTAACCTCCGGCCTGGAAGAAGGGGGCATCACCGTCACAGCCTCCGTGGACGGGGTCGGGGCCGTCACCTTCACCCTGGAGGTGGAGGACGACACGCCCGATCCCGAAGCCCACAACATCGTAGTCGTATCGGGGGCAGGCCAGACGGTGGCTCTTGGGGAGGAGTCCAAACCGCTCGTGATCCGCGTGGACGACCAGTTCGGTGATCCCTTCCCGGGCGCCCAGGTCGAGTTCAGCGGCAGCGGGGTGGATCACACCCTCTCCTCTACCAGCGAGACGACGGACGTCGACGGCCGGGCCTCCTTCACGGTCACAGCTGGCCAGGAAGAAGGCACGATCCAGATCTCGGCCTCGGCGGAAGGAGTCGGAACGCTCAACTTCAACGTCGAGGTGGAGGACGACGCGCCCTATCCCGAGGCCGCGTCGATCGAGCGGTTCTCGGGCAACAACCAGACCCTGTATTTCAACCAGGAATCCAGCGGGCTTGTGGTCCAGGTGAACGATCAGTTCGGGAATCCCTTCCCCGGCGCCGAGGTCACGTACAGCGGTGGCGGGGTCGACCACACCCTGTCGTCCACCACTGCCACGACCGGCGCCAACGGCCGAGCCTCCGTCACCGTCACGGCGGGCCAGGAAGAGGGCAGCATCAGGGTCGATGCCGAGATCGACGGCGTGGGGAGCGTTACGTTCTTCGCGGAGGCCACTGTTGAGAGGGTTGTGGCGGCGCTGGAGATCGAGTCGGGAGACGGGCAGGTTGGAGAGCCCGGGGAGGAGCTCGGCGAAGTGGTCGCGGTACGTGCGGAGGATGCACTGGGCGCCCCGTTGGCGGGAGTGGAGGTCAACTGGCAGGTGATCGAGGGTGGTGGCTCCGTAGCGGAGACTATGATCGTGACGGACTCGAGCGGCCGCGCGGAGAACCGCTGGACGTTGGGGACCAGCGAAGGGGACAACCGCTTGGTTGCCACGGCGGGCGAGGCAGACGCGACCTTCTTTGCAGAGGCCACCGTTAGTAGTGGTGCGATCTTCTCTGGTCGCATTCATCCAGTCGCGAACGGGAGTCTTGGGAGCTTTCGCATCGCTGCAATCGCCGGCGGTGTCAGTGATACGGTGAGTGTATCAGCCAGTGGTGAGTTCGAGATCGAAGTAACCCTGGATGACCCCATCATTGGCCCAGTGCTCGGCCTAGTTGATTCCGAAGGAGAATTGGCACCCTTTCACCCGATGTGGTTTTGGGAGGATGACCGTGGAGCGTTCCGGGATGTTGTGGCGATCCCGACTACTTGGATGATCCGCAGTGGCACACATCAAGGCCAGGAAGTGCCAATTAGCATCAATCTCGCTATGGTGACCCCAGATCATCTCCCAAGCTTCTATGGGACATCATATGATCCAGGCCACAGTGACTTTATAGCCAACCATTTTATCATTCCCGAGAGTTATTTGCCTTGGTCTGTCGGCATCTCACATAGTGATAGCAATCCTACTGTGACGGCAAGTGACTCTACATATCTGTGGGAGCAACTGCGCGAGCTAGAGGAGCACCTTGGCTACTCTATGTTTGAGCCTACTGACAACATTGAGCAAGCGGATATTATAGTTATACAGGACAGCGACTTGCCTTCTGCGGGACAGGCAGGGCCCAAGTTTGAGTATGAGCCATGGACCATGACGAGACACGTCTCATGGGGCTCCGGAACAACCGACATTATTCAGATCGCTTATGGCGTATGGGGGTCAGGATTAGTCGTTTTTCGCGACGTGAGTCAGTCTCCTCCGCCGTTGATATGGCACGAGTTCATTCATGTGCTGGGCATTGGGCACGGTTGTCACTGGGTATCGGTGATGAGCAACTGTCAACCGAGTTACCACCCCTCCCCTGAGGATGTGGCCTATCTGGAGGTTCTTCATGCTACGTTGCGAGCAGTACATGAGGCCGATGCCTTCGGGAGTCTGCTCAGAGCACTACTTGGAGAACGGAAAGCAGTAGGTCTTACACCCATTCCCGATTACCACCAACTGTTTCGATGAAAGGAGAGGGCACCTGTAATGGTTCAGGCGAAATCGGATTTTCGGGTCAAATGAAGGAGTGATGTAATGGTTCAGGGGAAATCGGACTTTCGGGAGAGGGGAGAGGGTGAGAGTTTGGGCCCTGAGGAGTGGCGAGCGTGAGGTCACCAGACAGGGAGAAAACGGATGGGAAAGAGAGGGAAGGGAGCGAAGTACACGGTGGAGGAGAAGCTGCGGGTGCTGGATGTACAAGTACAGTATTCCCCTGACACCCGGCCCCGCCGGGGATGAGTCCTACGCGGCTTGCTGATCCTCCTTCGGGCTGGGGTTGGCGGCGGCGGCCTTCAGGGCTTTGGGGATCCCAGCCTTGAAGACGGTGAAGGGGGTCCTACCGTTCATCTTCCGACCGCGGTGCGGGCGCTTGCTGTTGTAGAGTTCAAGGTA
>SLDT01000224.1 GCA_007125125.1 Gemmatimonadota bacterium
CGAGCCCTCCGAGTCGACCCGCCCCCGCAGGATCCTCACCGACATCTCGTCTCGCAGCTGGGAGCACCCGGCCGACCGTGCCGCCCTCCACGGGCTGCGGGCGATCCCCGTCTTCGACGAGGTCCTCCGCAAGCTCTTCGGAATCCTCGGCGAGAAGCCGATCCGCCTCGCCTTCCAGGCGAACTCGGTCCAGGTCTCGCCCCGCCAGTTCGCGCGTCTGCACGACCTCTTCCGCGAGGTTCTCGAGACCCTGGACGTGCGCGACGAGATCCCGCTCTTCGTCTCGCAGACCCCGATCGTGAATGCGGGGGCCTACGGGATGGACCGCCCCTTCGTGATCCTGAACTCGGGGACCGTGCACCTCCTCGACGACGACGAGCTCCGCTATGTCATGGCGCACGAGGTCGGACACATTCTGAGCGGCCACGTCCTCTACCGGACGATGATGGTCATCCTGATCCAGCTCGCCGAGCGGGGCTTCCCCCTCGTCGGGGTCGCTGCGCGGGCCGTCCTCGTGGCGCTCCTCGAGTGGTACCGGAAGAGCGAGCTCTCGGCCGATCGGGCCGGGCTCCTCGGTGTGCAGGACCCGCGCATCGTCTACCGTGCGATGCTCAAGATGGCCGGGGGCGGGCGCCCCGACGAGATGAGCGTCGCCGCCTTCGTGGAGCAGGCCGAAGCCTACCGCGAGAGCGACGATGTCGCCGACTCCGTCTTCAAGGTCCTGAACCTCCTCGGCACGACGCACCCCTTCTACGTGCTCCGCGTCTCCGAGCTTCGGAGCTGGATCGAGAGCGGGAGCTACGACCGGATCCTCGCCGGGGACTACCTCCGGCGCGACGATCCCGAGCCGCCCTACACCGACGACCTCGGCGCCGCTGCCTCGGCCTACCAGGACGAGGTCCGCGAGTTCGTGGACGACCTCACCGCGGCCGCGCGAAAGATGCGCGACTCGATCCTCGACAACCTTCGCGGCGGAGGGAGCCGCCCCGGCGGAGGGTGGTAGGGGGCTGGGAGCTCCGGGTCGACACCGGGGGCACCTTCACCGACTGCGTGGCCCGCAGCCCGACCGGGACGCTCCACCGGGTCAAGGTCCTCTCAAGCGGGACCCTCCGCGGCACCGTCGTCGGGGCCGCCGCGCCGGACACCCTGATTGTGCGCGAGGGGTGGGGCGCCCCCGAGGGCTTCGTCACCGGCTTCACCTTCGCCCTCCAGGACGCACCCCGGGAAGAAGGCACCCCCGGGCTCCCTCGGGTACGGGACTTCGACCCCCTCACGGGGCAGCTCCGCCTCGACCGCCCTCCCGCCGGGGGTCCGATTCCGGCCGGAACCCCCTTCGAGCTCCGGAGCGACGAGCCGGCCCCCCTCATCGCCGCCCGCCTCGTCACCCGGACCCCGGCCGGGATGCCCCTCCCGCCTCTCGCCCTCCGCCTCGCCACGACGCGGGGCACGAACGCACTCCTCGAGCGCCGCGGGGCCCCCCTCACCCTCTTCGTCACCGAGGGCTTCGGGGACCTCCTCGAGATCGGGGACCAGACCCGCCCCGACCTCTTCGCCCTCGAGATCCGCCGCCCCGAGCCCCTCGCCGCCGAGGTCGTCGAGGTCCCCGGGCGCCTCGCCGCCGACGGGAGCGAGGTGCGCCCCCTCGACCTCGCGTCGCTCGCCCCCCGCCTGGCCGAGCTCCGGCGCCGGGGGATCCGGACCGCCGCGATCGCCCTCGCGAACGCCTGGCGGGGAGGAAGCCACGAGCGGGCGCTCGCCCGGCTCCTGCGCGAGGAGGGGTTCTCCTTCGTCGCCCTCTCCCACGAGGTCTCCCCCTTCGTGCACCTCCTGCGACGGGCGCGGACGACCGCGGTCGAGGGGTACCTCGGCCCCATCCTCGAGCGCTACCTCGAGGGGATCCTCGCGGGGCTCCCCGAGGGCGCGCCCCCCCTCCTCGTCATGACGAGCGCAGGGGGGCTCGTCCGCGCCGGGCGGGTCCGCGCCTCGGACACCCTCCTCTCCGGGCCCGCCGGGGGAGTCGTCGGGGCCGCCTGGGCGGGGCGCCGGGCGGGGACGCCGCGGGTGATCGCCTTCGACATGGGGGGGACGAGCACGGATGTCTCCCGCATCGACGGTCCCCTCCCCTACCGGGACGAGCACCGGGTCGGGGACGCCGACCTCCGAACCCCCGCACTCGCGATCGAGACCGTCGCCGCCGGAGGGGGCTCGATCTGCGCCCTCGACGCGAACGGTCTCCGTGTTGGCCCCGAGAGCGCGGGGGCCGACCCCGGCCCCGCCTGCTACGGCGCCGGGGGACCCCTCACCCTCACCGACGTGAACCTCCTCCTCGGCCGCCTCGATCCCGCCCGCTTCGAGATCCCCGTCCTCGAGGCCCCCGCCCGGGGGCGCGCCGCCGAGCTCCTCGCCGGGCTCGAGCCGGACGAGGACGCGAGCCTCGACGACCTCCTCGACGGCTTTCTCGACCTCGCGAACGAGCGGATGGCCGACGCGATCCGACGGATCTCGGTGCGGGAGGGCTACGACCCCGCCGACTATGCCCTCGTCGCCTTCGGGGGCGCGGGCCCCCAGCACGCCTGCGCCGTCGCCGAGCGCCTGGGAATGACCCGGGTCATCATACCGCCGGAGGCGGGGGTCCTGAGCGCGGTCGGACTCGACCGGGCCTCGATCGAGCGGATCGCCCGGCGACAGCTCCTGCGTCCTCTCGACGAGGTGGAGCCCGAGCTCGAGGGGTGGTTCGCCGAGCTCGAGCACGAGGCGTGCGAGGGGGTCGCGTCCGAGGGCGTCGCGCCCGACCGGGTCCGGGTCCGGCAGCGGGTCCTCGCCCTGCGCTACCGGGGCCAGGAGGCGACCCTCGAGCTCCCCTTCCGGGCGGGCTCGCCCCTTCGCCCCGCCTTCGAGGAGGCCTACGAGAAGGTCTACGGCCACCGCGCGGGGGGCCGTGCGATCGAGGTCGAGTCGATGCGCCTCGTCGCCGGCGAGGCGGAGCGCCCCGTCGAAGAGGCCCCCCGCCCGCCCCCGGTCGAGGCCTCCCCCGTCGGCCGGGTCGCCGCCCGCTTCCGGGGCACCCGCCGGAGCGTCCCCGTCTACGAGGGCGATGCCCTTCGCCCGGGCCAGGGCTTCGCGGGCCCCGCCCTCGTCCGCTCCCGGCACACCTCGACGGTCCTCGAGCCGGGCTGGCGGGGCCGGGTGCTCGGCGACGGAACGCTCGCGCTCGAGCGGAGTGGTCGGGAGGGGGCAGAGGCGCTGCATGACCGCGGTCATGCAGCGCGCCACGAGCTCTACGTCCAGCGCTTCCGGGCCCTCGTGGGCGAGATGGGCGCACAGCTCGAGCGCACCGCGATCTCGGTGAATGTGCGGGAGCGGCTCGACTTCTCCTGCGCCCTCCTCGACCCGGAGGGCCGCCTCGTCGTGAATGCGCCGCACATCCCCGTGCACCTCGGCGCGCTCGGGGAGTGCGTGAGGCGGGTGGCGGGGACACTGGAGCTCGGCCCCGGCGACGTCGCGGTCACGAACCACCCGGCCTTCGGGGGCTCCCACCTTCCGGATGTGACCGTGGTCACTCCGGTCTTCGAGAAGGAGGGGACAGGGGCCGGAGGCGCTCTCCTCGGATGGGTCGCGAGCCGGGCCCACCACGCCGAGATCGGGGGGAGCCGGCCGGGGTCGATGCCCCCCGACGCCCACTCCCTCCTAGAAGAGGGGGTCGTGATCGAGCCCCGGCTCCTCGTGCGGGGGGGCGAGGCGCGCTGGGACGAGATGCGCGAGCTCCTCGGGCGGCCCCCCTGGCCGAGCCGGGCGATCGAGGAGAACCTGATCGACCTGGCGGCGCAGGTGGCGGCGAACCACCGGGGTGCCTTCCTCCTGCGGGAGCTCGCGCGGAGTGGCGGGGGGCCGGGGGCGCTCCACCGGGAGATGGAGGCGCTCCGCTCGAGGGCGGGGGCGCGGATGCGTGCCGTGCTCGGGGCCCTTGTTCCAGGCGAGCGGCGGGCGCTCGAGCGACTGGACGACGGGACGCCCCTCGCCCTGCGCGTCCGGATCGAGGGGGAGCGGGCCCTCTTCGACTTCGAGGGCTCGGGGGGCGTCCATCCCGGAAATCTGAACGCGACGGGCGCGATCGTTCGGAGTGCTGTACTCTATCTGCTGCGGCTCCTGGCCGGGGAGGAGCTCCCCCTGAACGAGGGACTCCTCGAGGCAGTCGAGCTGCGGATTCCGGAAGGAATCCTCCGGCCCCCCTTCGCACCGGACCCGGCGCGGTGTCCGGCGGTGGTCGGGGGCAACATCGAGACGAGCCAGCGGCTGGTGGACACCCTCCTCAAGCCCTTCGAGCTCGCGGCGTGCAGCCAGGGAACGATGAACAACGTGCTCTTCGGGAATGACCGGTGGTCGTACTACGAGACGGTGGCGGGCGGGGCGGGGGCGGGCCCC
>SLDT01000032.1 GCA_007125125.1 Gemmatimonadota bacterium
ATGTGGCCGGCGATGCGGAGCTCATCGTCGAAGCACTGCCGGAAGTGGGCCACGAACGCCCGGTCGGCGTAGAGGCCCTGGCGTCGCGTGTCACCCTCCCGCATGTTCGTGGCCTCGCCGGCAAAGGCCTGGCCGCAGAACTGCGCCAGAGTGTCCCAGAACTCCTCCTGCTCCGGGGCGAGCACGGGGATGTCCCGCTCCGCGACCTCGGCGTCCGCAGGCGCATCCGCCGGAGCCTCCGCCGGCTCACCGGCGGGGGGCGCGTCACCATTCCCGCAGGCGACGACCAGGGCGAACAGGGCACAGAACATCGTGGGGTGGAGCGGCCTCATGAGCATCCTTGTCGAGGGGATCGGTCCCGGACCGGGGTGCCGGCCGGGGAGAGGGGGGGCATCGATGCCTTCCTCCCGAGCTCCGGCGGCCCTGCCGATTGTCGGGCGAGCGGGACGAGGATAGGATTGCGCAGGCGGCGATGCAAGGAGGCCCGCAGGGCCGGGTTCCGGTCCCCACCCTTATCCGGGCAGTGGGAGGAGTCGGATGACCGAACGTGCACATGCCAGGAGCGGCAGTCCTTTCGAGGGCCGGATCGGCTTCAGCCGGGCCGTTCGCCAGGGGCCTCATGTGGCGGTGTCCGGCACCGCGCCGATCGGAGCCGACGGGGAGACCGTGGGGGTCGGCGATCCGGCGGCGCAGATGGCCCGCTGTCTCGAGATCATCCGTGCCGCGCTGGCGGAGGTGGGTGCGCCCCTCGAGGCGGTGATCCGGACGCGGGTCTACCTCGTTCACCTCGAGGACTGGGAGGCGATCGCGCAGGTCCATGGCCAGGTCTTCGGGGAGATCCGCCCGGCGAGCACCTTCGTGCAGGTGCAGGGGCTCCTCGATCCGGAGTGGCGCGTCGAGGTGGAGGCGGACGCCCTGGTCGGGTGATCGGGGGGACGAGGCTGCCCCGGAGCGCCAACGGGTTGAGCTGGCACAGGAATGCGAGTAGGTTATCATTATCACCAAGAGGGGCAGCCGCCACCTGCTCCCGCAACCCCCCTCGAACTCCGCATCCGCCATGGCCAGAACCGGTCCTCGCGTGACGATCCGCATGGGAAGCACCGAGAGCTCCCACACCTTCACGACCCAGAAGAACAAGCGGAACCACCCCGCCCGCCTCGAGCTGCGGCGGTACGACCCGGTCCTCAGGCGGCACGTGATCTATCGGGAAGAGAAGTAGTCCACCCGGCCGAGCTCTGCTGGACTGGCTGATCGTCGGAGGAGGGATCCACGGGACCCACCTCGCCCTGGTGCTCCTCGATGCCGGGGTGGCGCGAGCCCGACTGCGACTGGTCGACCCGCACCCGCAGCTCCTGGCGTGCTGGGAACGCAACGCCGCGCGCACGGGGATGACCTACCTCCGGTCCCCCGGGGTGCACCACATCGGGCTCGACCCCTACGAACTCTTCCGGTTTGCCGGCCGACAATACAGCCGGCACACCCCCCACTTCAAGGGCGTTCGCCGTCGGCCCTCCCTCGCCCTCTTCCAGGCACACGCCCGCCACGTCGAGCGCCAAGCCGGGCTCTCCGAGCTACACTGCCAGGCGAGGGTCGAAGGTGTGTCCGGCTCCCGGGGCGGGCCCTTCCGAGTCGAGACCGATCGGGGGAGCCTCGCCACGCGCCGCCTCATCCTCGCCCCTGGGTCGGGGGAAGGCACCCCGGTCCCATCATGGGCCCGGGGGGCCGAGCACAGCGGCCTGCCCGTGCATGCCCTCTTCGGGGAGGCGCTTCCGCTCGAGGCCCTCGTTGAACGCGCGCATCGGACCGGAGCCCCAATCGGAGTGGTCGGAGGCGGGATCTCGGCGGGCCAGTTCGCGCTCAGCCTTCTCGGGCGGGGGTGCCCCGTCACGCTCCTCATGCGCCATCCCTTCCGCGTCGAGGAGCTGGATGCGGATCCGGGCTGGGTTGGCCCGAAGGAGCTCAGGGCGTTCCACGCCGTCGAGGACCCCGCGGCCCGCCGAAGGATGATCCAAGCGGCTCGTCACCGGGGATCGATGCCGGAGGAGGTCGTGGGCCGGCTGCGGGCTGCGCAGGGCTCCGAGCACTTCTCCCTGAAGGAGGGTGCCGAGGTGGAGGGGGGGCGTGCAGCCCCTGGACGGGAGGGTGCCTGGGAGGTGGAGGTCGCCGGCGTACCCCCCGTCGTCGTGAGCTCCGTCGTTCTCGCCACGGGGGTGGGCTGCGGGCGTCCGCCTGGCGAGGAGTGGATCGGTGGCTTCGCGACCGAGCTGGAGCTTCCGAGGGCCCCCTGTGGGTACCCGGTCCCCGATGCGGCTCTTCAGTGGGGCGAGGGTCTCCACCTCTCCGGCTCCCTGGCCGAACTTGAACTGGGACCGGTCGCCAGGAACATCGTGGGCGCAAGGATGGCAGGCACGAGGCTGGGCCCGGTCGCCCGTTCCCTTGCCACGCGGCGGGCCGGGTAGGAGCACTGGCTGATCCGAGGCCGCCCTTCATCGTTTCTGGGCTGGTGCCGCTCGTACCCCCGGCGTACAATGGCTCCCGCACCGGCCCGCCGAACCCGCGCCCTCCAGCCCGAGCCCGCCATGCCGATCATCTTCGTGCCAGGAGTGAAGGCGTCCCAGCTCTACGACAGCTATCCGCTCGACCAGGAGCGGGTGTGGGGACGCACCTTCCGGGACTTCGTCTGGGGTGGCGGGATCGACCACCTCGAGCTCCGCGACGGCCTCTACGACGCGAGCGACGAACGGGTCCTCGAGCCGCGCGGCACGATCGGCTACGCCTACGGACGGGCGATCGAGCACCTCCGCTCGGCCTTCGGACCGCGCGTGTACATCTTCACCTACGACTGGCGCAAGTCGAACGACGACAACGCGCGCCGGCTCGAACGCTTCGTCCGCCACCTCGAGGGCAAGCTCGCTCTGCGCCGGACCGGCGAGCGCGTGGCCTTCGTCACGCACAGCATGGGCGGGCTCGTCGTGCGCAGCCTCATCACCCTTCTCGGCGGGAAGAAGGCATTCGAGCGCATCGGCCCCCTCGTCTTCGTGGCACCCCCCTTCCGGGGGAGCCTCGATGTCGTGCGGCTCCTCGTCGCGGGAGAGGAGTCCGATGGCTGGTTCGGAGACGACGAGAGCTACCGAAAGATCGGGCGCACGCTCCCCTCGACCTACCAGCTCATCGCGAACTGGCCGGGGTCCGTCGTCTGGAAGGGATCCGGGGGCGACGTGGACCTCTTCGAGTACGGGAACTGGCAGGCGAACGTGCAGCGGCCCGGCGCCCTCCGCCCGGAGCTCCTGGAGCGGGCACGGGCCCTTCGGACCGGACGGGGGGTGCGTCGCGCCACCCGCGAGGGGCAGGAGCCCCCGGTCCCGATCGCCCCGGACCGGCTCCTCGCCCGCCCGGACGAGGTCGTCGTGCTCCTGACCGAGGGCGCGCGCACCTTCGAGCGGGTCGAGGTCGACGCGGAGAACCCGGCGAACCGCAACTGGTTCGACTTCGCCGGGATGACGCGCACGCGCGCGGGCGATGGGCGGGTGCACCTGCGGAGCGGTGCGCTCGAGGGGGCGGTGCTCGGGATCTTCCGGGATGTCGGGGGGCATGGCACCCTCCTGCGGAACTCGCGGGTCTACCTGGCGGTCGAGCAGGCGCTCCGGGACCCCTCGAAGGTGCTGATGATGAAGCCCCGCACCGCGGGAATGAGCGCGGAGAACCGGCGGCGGCGCTACTTCCCCGTCTGGGACGGCGACCCCGCCTCCTTCGACCACCACCGGCCCTGAGGCTCCTCGCTCCGCCCTCGCTCGTCCTTGCCGGGGCCCTCTGCGAGGCGTAGTCTGGCCACCCGGCGCTTCGCGCGCACGCGGGTAGAACTCGAACCAGGGAGGCGACGACAGCCATGATCGTTCTCGACATCCAGCCGCAGGGCGAGCACCTCACCTTTCACGGGGAGCCGGACCCGACGGCCCCGAGCGTCACTTTCGACCTCGTCATGAGCCCGGGCTCGCCGGGGCCGGACCCCCACATCCATGCGCGGCAGGTCGAGACCTTCGAGGTCATCTCGGGCGAGATGCACGCCCGTCTCGGGAAGAAGGAGGAGCGAGTGATCGGCCCGGGCGAGACGCTCGTCGTGCCAGCCGGCCAGGTGCACTCCTTCCACAACCCGAGCGAGAGCGAGCCCCTCGTGATCCGCATCACCGTGGAGCCGGCGCTCAACTTCCAGTGGTTCCTGACCGAGAGCGCCCGCCTCGCGATCGCAGGTGGCGGGCGCTGGAAGGACGCGCCCCTCCTCGAGCAGGCGTGGATTCTCCAGCAGACCCGCGACGAGCACGAGATCCCGGGCGTGCCGCGCCCTCTGACGAGCTTCCTGATCGGGTCGCTCTCGGGTCTGGCCGTTCTCCTCGGGCGGCATCGCAGGGTCGCCCCGAGGCCG
>SLDT01000103.1 GCA_007125125.1 Gemmatimonadota bacterium
CACGACCGAGACCCCGTTCGGAGACGCACCGAAGGCGAGCCACCCGAGGATCCGGATCTTGTCTTCGGCGTCGCGGCCGTCGAGGTCGCGCGAGGGGTCCGCCTCCGCGTAGCCGAGGGCCCGCGCCTCCTCGAGCGCCTCGTCCCAGCCGGCTCCATCGCCGAGCCGGTCGAGGAGAAAGTTCGTCGTGCCGTTCAGGATCCCGCTCACCCGCCGGGTGCCCGCCTCCGGGGGGAGGTCCCGGAGGAGCCGCACGACGGGCATCCCCCCGCCCACCGCGCCCTCGAAGGCGATCCGGCCCCCGGAGCGGGCGGCGAGCTCCGCGAGCTCGACCCCGTGCCGCGCGACGAGCGCCTTGTTCGCGGTCACGAAGGTGCCCCCTCCCTCGAGGGTGCGCCGCGCGAGTGAGAACGCTGGCTCGATGCCGCCCAGGAGCTCGACCACCGTCGAGCCAGGTCCGACCGGGAGTTCACTCGCCTCCGTCGTCGCCCGCGCCTCGGGGAGCGGCTCGGGCCGCCTGCGCGTCGGATCGCGCACGAGCACGGCCTGCACCGCCTCGTCACTCCCCTGCCCCCGCCGCACGAGGCCGAGGAGTGCCCCTCCGACCGTTCCGCACCCGGCGAGCACGAAGGGCTCGAGGGGAGGCGCGCCCCCGCGCCCTCCGTCCCGGCGACCTTCGTCCCCGCGCCCTGCGTCGCGGCCCCCTCCGTCCCCGCGACCTTTGTCCCCGCGCCCGTCCTCTCCGTGTTTGGCCGGGTCGAGGAGCTGCGCCCGCGGGCTCACGCTTCACCTCCCGCGTGCGCGGGCACGCTCTCGGCGCGAGCGGCCTCGGCGAGCCCGAGTCCCTCGGAGAGGATCGCTTCGACCTGTTCCTCCTCCAGGAGGAAGCCGTCATGGCCCCTGGCCGAGTCGATCCGACGGTAGAGCGCGCCTGCCTCGGCCACCCAGCGCTGCACCTCGCGGTCCGGGTAGAGGAGGTCGCCCGGGATCCCGACGCCGACGAGATGTCCGCGGAAGGCCCCGAGGGCGCCCCGGACCCCGCCTCGCCGTCCGGCGCCCACATCGTGGCGGTCCATCGCGCCCATGAGGGCGAGGTAGCTCGCCGGAAGGAACCGGGCCGCGAGCTTCTCGCCCTGGTGATCGAGGTAGGATTCCATCTGGAAGCGCCCGTCGTCGGTGCGCTCCCGGCTGAAGCGGGACTCGAACTCGCCCGCGGTGCGATAGGTGATCATGGCAGCCTTGCGCGCGAGCGCGAGTCCGGCGGGGAATCCCCCGAGTCGGATCGCCTCGCGCTGGATCTGGTTGAAGGCGAGCGCCTGCGCCGGCTGGGCGGCGGGCGCTGCGAAGGAGATGACGACGTCGGTGCGCTCCGGGAAGGTCGCCGCCCACTCGAGCGCGACCATCCCGCCGAGCGACCCGCCGAGGGCGAGCGCGACCCGCCCGATTCCGATCCGGTCGAGGAGCTGGCCGGTGAGCCATGCCTGGTCGCGCGGCGTGAGACCGGGCGGAAGGGGGCCGGGGTCCACGGGGAGTCGGAGGGGCTCGTCCCCCGGCCCGGAAGGCGACACGGAGTCCTCCTTGCCAAGGACCCGGGTCCCGTGACAGGAGCCCAGGAGCACCGGGGTGAGGAGGGCGAGCTCCCCCGGGTCCAGGAGCCGCCCCTCTCCCACGAGGCCGGGCCACCAGCTTGCGAGGTCGGGGAGGCCGGTCAGGGAGTGGAACCCGAGCACGATGTTCGAGCCATCGGAGCGCGGCCGTCCGCGAAGGGTCCAGGCGAGCTCGAGGCGGGCGAGCCTCGCGCCCGACGGGAGCGTGATGTTCCGGAACTCGAGGGTCCGAAGGGGGAGTTCGCTCACGAGGCCTCCCGCGCGGGCGGGGCTGCTCGGGGGGGGTCGAAGTCGCGCACGAGGGTTCCCGTCGCCGTGCCGAAGGGGTCCGCGTAGTGGATCACGCGGAGGGCGATCCGGCGCTCACGGGCGAGCTCCGCGGCCCCGAGCTGGAGCACGGCGGCCCCGCCACGGGCGAGCTCGACCGCCTCGGCGTGGGCGAGCAGGGGGCGCAGGACGGCCCCGGGGGAGCGCGCGGGGTCGCGGTCGAAGATCCCCGGGACGTCCTTCACGAGCACGCACTCCTCGGCCCCGAACTCGGCCGCCAGGAGGACCGCCGTGAGGTCGGAGCCCCCCCGTCCGAGGGTGATCGTCTCCCCGTCGGGCCGAAGCGCCTGGTAGCCCGCGACGACCGGGACGGTCCGCGCTCCGAGGAGCGCGCGCAGGGGACCCGGATCGAGGCGGCGCGGCCGCCCCTCGCCGAAGGACCCTTCGGCCTCGATCCCTGCCTCGCCCCCGCGGAGGCTCCGTGCCGGAACCCCGCGACGACAGAGGAGGGCGGCGAGAAGGGCCGCGGCGTGGTCCTCGCCCGTGGCGAGGGCGCGGTCGATCTCGCGCGCGGTGGTGGGAGCGGCCGGGGTGCCTTCCTCCCCGCCGAGTGCGACCTCGAAGCCGGAGAGGATCCGGTCGGTGGTCTTCCCCTGCGCGCTCACGACGGCGACGACGGGACGGGCGTTTCGACGATGAAAGGCGATGCGCTCGGCCGCGAGGCGCAGCCGGTGCGGGGTGGCGAGCGAGGCGCCGCCGAACTTGAGCACGAGGGGGGCGCTCATGGCCACCTCCCCGGTTCGAGGGCGTCGTCGAGGTCCCGGACGAGGTCGTCGCCGTCCTCGATCCCGACGGAGAGCCGGACGAGGTCGGGGGTGACGCCCGCGGCGAGGCGATCCTCCTCGGTGAGTTGCTCGTGCGTTGTGGACCAGGGGTGGATGATGAGGCTCTTCGCGTCGCCCACATTCGCGAGGAGCGAGAAGAGCCGGGTGCGCTCGATCAGGCGGCGGGCGGCCGGCTCGCCTCCCTCGATTCCGAAGGTGAGGACGCCGCCGGAGCCTTCCTCCAGATAGCGCAGGGCCCGTTCGTGGGTCGGGTGCGAGGGGAGCCCGGGGTAGCGGACCCAGCTCACGGCGGGGTGGCCGTCGAGGAAGCGGGCGACCCGGAGGGCGTTTTCGGCATGGCGCGCGATGCGCAGGTGCAGGGTTTCGAGCCCCTGGAGAAAGAGGAAGGCGTGGAAGGGCGAGAGCGCCGGGCCGATGTCGCGCAGGAGCACGGTGCGCAGGCGCACGGCGAAGGCGAGCTCGCCGAAGGTCTCGGCGAAGCGGAGGCCGTGGTAGGCGGGCTCGGGCTCGGCGAAGAGGGGGGCGAAGCGGGGCTGGCTCGCCCAGTCGAAGCGGCCTCCGTCGACGACCACGCCGCCGATCGCGGTGCCGTGGCCTCCGATCCACTTCGTGGCCGAGTGGATCACGATGTGGGCGCCATGCTCGAGGGGGCGCGAGAGGAAGGGGGTGGCGAAGGTGTTGTCGACGACGAGGGGGATGCCGTGCCGCTCGGCGACGCGCGCGAGCCCCTCGAAGTCGGGGACGTCGAGGGCGGGGTTGCCGATCGTCTCGACGTAGAGGGCACGGGTCGAGTCGTCGATCGCGCGCTCGAAGGCCTCGGGGGTGTTGTCGACGAAGCGGGTCTCGATCCCGAGCCGCGGGAGGGTGTGGCGCAGGAGGGCCCAGGTGCCCCCGTAGAGCGACGAGGCGGCGACGATCGTGTCGCCGGCGCGGGCCAGGTTCAGGAGGGTCAGGGTCTGGGCCGACTGTCCGCTCGCGGTGGCGACCGCCGCGACGCCGCCCTCGAGGTCGGCGATGCGCCGCTCGAAGACGTCGACCGTCGGGTTCATGATGCGGGAGTAGATGTTGCCGAACTCGCGTAGCCCGAAGAGCTCGGCGGCGTGGTCGGGAGAGTCGAAGACGTAGGAGGTAGTCGCGTAGATTGGGACCGCGCGGGCCCCGGTGGCGGGGTCGGCGGACTCCTGCGCGGCGTGGACGGCGCGGGTGCCGCGTCCCCAGGACTTCGGTTCGGTCTCGATCGTCGTGCTCATGGTGGTCGTTCCTCGATGAATGGCATGAAAAAAGCCCGGCCCTCTGGAGGAGAGGGCCGGGCGGGGAGGACCTTGCGGTCGTTCCGTCAGCTCATGTTCGCTCGGGTTCGAACGTACACGGCTCCGCGCCGGCCCCCTCTCGGGGACAGGTCGTCATGCGCATCGTCATGCACATCATGCTGATGGCCGTCTGGTTCGTCATGTCTGTCGGGTTCGTCCTGGTTTGGTCCGTTGCTGGGGGCCCTGGCCTCTGGCCGGGCCCTTGCCACCTGAGACACGAAAGGCCCGGCTGGTGCGGCCGCCGGGCCTCGACTCTTTAGCACCTTGTTTAACGTGGCGGCAAGCGGCGGCAAATCACCACGGCGACCGGGAGGCTCCCGATCACGTTGTGAACGTGTAGCGCGTCGGTGCGGGGGTGTCAAGCCCCGCGGGGGATGCGGGTCCGCGACC
>SLDT01000074.1 GCA_007125125.1 Gemmatimonadota bacterium
CCCGCCATCAACCCCCATGCCCCGGTGCACAACTCCGCTCCTGCGGCCGAGGCCACCCCGACGACAGAGGCACCCTCCGCCGAGGAATCCGCTTCGAACCTCGTCGACGTGACCTCGCCGATGGTCGGCACCTTCTACCGTGCCCCCTCACCCGACGCGGACCCCTTCGCCGAGGTAGGCGCGGCGATCGCACTGGGCGACACCCTCTGCATCATCGAGGCAATGAAGCTCATGAACGAGCTCGAGGCCGAGGTCGAGGGCACGATCCGCGAGATCTGCGTGAAGAACGGAGAGCCGGTCGAGTTCGGCCAGCTCCTCTTCCGCGTCGAGCCGAACTGACGTTGCCGGGTGGCCCGGGGGTCGCCCGCCTCACACCTTTCACAGCCGGAGGAAGGGTTTCCGGGCCGAAGGAATACCCTTCGGCCATGCCCCCATTCCCCGAGAACCCGGCTATGGCCGGGAGGAAGGAAGCGTGTTCAAGAAGGTGCTGATCGCGAATCGAGGGGAGATTGCCCTCCGGGTCATCCGCGCCTGCCAGGAGCTCGGCGTCAAGACCGTGGCGGTGTACTCGGAGGCCGACCGGGAGTCACTCCATGTGCGGTTTGCCGACGAGGATGTCTGCATTGGACCTGCTCCCTCGAGCGAGTCGTATCTGAACATCCCCAGGCTGATCGCAGCCGCCGAGATCACCGGCGCAGAGGCGATCCACCCGGGATACGGGTTCCTCGCGGAGAACGCCGAGTTCTCCGAGATCTGCGAGCGATCCGGGCTCACCTTCATCGGCCCGAACGCCGAGCAGATCCGTGCGATGGGCGACAAGGCAACGGCCCGGGCGACGATGGTCAGGGCAGGGGTCCCGACCGTCCCGGGATCCGACGGGGTCCTCGATGATCCGACAGAAGCGCTCGCCACGGCGCGGGAGATAGGATTCCCCATCATGATCAAGGCCTCCGCCGGCGGGGGGGGCAAGGGGATGCGCATTGCCGAGGGCGAGGATGCCTTCCTCCGGCTCTTCGAGGGGGCACGCAATGAGGCGCGAGCCGCCTTCGGGGATCCGAGCGTCTACCTCGAGAAGTGCGTGATGCGTCCCCGCCATGTCGAGATCCAGGTCTTCGGGGACCAGCATGGGCGGATCGTGCATCTGGGCGAGCGGGACTGTTCGATCCAGCGGCGCCACCAGAAGCTCGTCGAGGAGGCACCCTCGCCCGCGCTCACCCCGGAGCTGCGGGCGCGGATGGGCGCCGATGCGGTGAAGGCGGCCGCCGCCATCGACTATGTCGGGGCCGGCACCGTCGAGTTCCTCCTCGACGAAGACGGATCCTACTACTTCATCGAGATGAACACCCGAATCCAGGTGGAGCACCCGGTGACCGAGGTTACCTCGGGCTTCGACCTCGTGAAGGAGCAGGTCCTCGTCGCCGCGGGCGCGCCCCTCTCCTTTCCGAATGAGGATGTCCGGCTTCGTGGGCACGCGATCGAGTTCCGGATCAACGCGGAGAATCCCGATCGCAACTTCCAGCCTTCGCCCGGCGTGATCCGGACCTTCCATCCTCCGGGCGGGCCTGGGGTGCGCCTCGACACGCACGTCTACGCCGGGTACCGGGTGCCGCCCTTCTACGACTCCCTCCTGGCGAAGCTCATCGTGAGCGGAAAGACCCGCGAAGAAGCGCTCATCAGGGCGCGCTACGCCCTGAACTCCTTCGTGATCGAGGGAATCGACACGACGATCCCCTTCCTCTCCGAGATCGTGGACGACCCGGTCTTCCAGCGCGGCGAGGCCGACACCCGCTTCGTCGAGGAGTTCATGGGGCGTCGCGGAAAGGGAGGCAGGGCGTGAAGGTCACCACCTACTTCTCGGCCGCCGAGGCCGAGCAGGCCGAGATGCAGGGGTGCACCGCGGTCGTGATCGACGTGATCCGGGCCACGTCGACGATCGTCGAGGCGCTCGCGAACGGAGCCCGCGCGATCTACCCGACCGTCTCGACCGAGGATGCGATCCGCCTCGCGAACTCCCTCGGCCGCGAGGACACCCTCCTGTGCGGCGAGCGCAAGGGACTCAAGGTCGAGGGCTTCGACCTCGGGAACTCGCCCCTGGAGTATGTCGCCGACGAGGTCGGGGCGAAGCGCCTCGTGATGAGCACGACGAACGGCACGCGCGCCTTCGCCGCAGCCCAGGGGGCCGACCGGGTGCTCGCGGCCTCCTTCAACAACCTCGGAGCCGTCGTCCGCACCCTTCGCGCCGGCAATGGGGACGTTGCCGTGATCTGCGCCGGGAAGGAGGGCCACTTCGCCCTCGACGATGCCCTGTGCGGCGGGCTCGTCGTCGACGGACTCCTCGATGGCGCGGATCCGGAGAGGATCTTCCTGAACGATGCCTCCCGCGCCGCACTCGGTCTTGCGAGGCAGCTTCGCCCCGACGCGGAGCTTCTGCGGCGGACGGCCGCAGGTGCCGCCCTCGTCGAGGTCGGGCTCGGCGACGACATCCCCGTCTGTGCCGAGTTCGATCGGCACGACCTCGTTCCCGAGATGACGGATCGCATGATCCACCTTCCCCGGACGCACCGCTGACGAGGGCGGGGCGATGGTGAAGCCCGAGCAGCGACGGGAGCTGGCCGGCTTCGGGCTCCTCGCCCTCGCCCTCTTTGCGCTTCTTGCCCTTGTTCCCCTCCACCTCCCCGGGAGCGAGCCACCCGCGGCCTTCCCATCCGGGAACCTCCTCGGGGTGGCCGGGGCCGGCTTCCGGGATCTCGCCCTGAGGCTCCTGGGCGCAGGAGCGATCTTCCTTCCCCTCCTCGTCGGACTCGCCGGGCTCCACCTGAGCCGGCGGATCGAGGACGAGCGCGCCCTCCGACTCTCCGTCCTCCTTGCAGGGCTCCTCCTCCTCGTCCCTCTCTTCATTGCGGTCCTCCCCTCGGAGGCCCCCCGCGGAGGGTGGCTGGGCCAGAGACTCGCCGGACCCCTCGTCGCCTTCCTCGGTGTCTTCGGGGGAGCGCTCCTGATCGGGGTCCTCGGGGTACTCCTCTCGATGGCGACCCTCGGGTGGAACCCCCTCTCGACGCCCTCGCGCTGGCTCGTCCGGGGCTCCCGGACCGGTGCCCGCGCCCTCTGGGACTGGCTCGAGGGACGTCGTGACGCCTGGCGTGACAGCGAGGCGGTGCGGGACGAAGAAGACGGCCAGGTTCCCATCGCCGGTGAGGACTCGGCTTTCGGCGAGACCGAACCCGGGCCGGAAGAGGGACTGGCGGCCGCGACCGCCGGTCAGGCTGCCGACGTCGTGCCCTCTCGCGGCGGGCGGTCACGACCGAAGGATGTCGGACTCCTCCCCGACCCGCGGGACCCCCGAGAGCTCGAGTCCGGTGAACTCCCGGACATCGGCCTCCTCAGCCTCCCGAAGAACAGGAATCGGCGGGACATGCACCGGGAACTCGACGCCCTCGGCGATGTCCTGGTCGACAAGCTCCAGACCTTCAACGTAGAGTGCTCCCTCGGGGGGCGTACCACCGGACCCGTCGTGACCCAGTACGAGGTCGTGCCCGCGCCCGGGGTCAAGGTGAACCGGATCGCAAACCTCGAAGCCGACCTCGCCCTCGCGATGCGGGCGCGCACGATCCGAATCGTGGCTCCGATCCCCGGCCGGGGGGCGGTGGGTGTCGAGATTCCCAACCCCACGCCCGAGGTCGTCAAGCTTCGGGAGATCCTGGAGAGCGAGCAGTTCGCCTCCACGCGCGCCGAGCTACCCCTCGCCCTCGGGAAGGACCTCGAGGGGTCGCCCTACGTCGGCGACCTCGCCCGGATGCCCCATGCCCTGATCGCTGGGGCAACCGGCTCGGGGAAGTCCGTGTGTCTGAACACGATCATCACCTCGCTCGTGTACCGCCACACCCCGGAGACCCTTCGTCTCCTCCTCATCGACCCGAAGATGGTCGAGCTCTCGACCTACGCCGACCTCCCGCACCTGCGCCACCCCGTCGTGACCGACCCGAATGACGCCGCGGGGGTGCTGAAGTGGGCTGTTCTCGAGATGGAGCGTCGCTACGAGCTCCTCTCGCGAAACGGTGTCCGCTCGATCGCGGAGTTCAACCGGCGGCTCCGAAAGGGTGTCACCCTGCGCCGCGCCGAGGCCGAGGGCGAGGAGGGGGACCCCGACCGCTGGATCTACACCGACGGGGTGCTCCCCTACATCGTCCTCGTCGTCGACGAGCTCGCCGACCTCATGATGACGGTGCAGAGCGAGATCGAGAAGCCGCTCACCCTGCTGGCCCAGAAGGCACGTGCGATCGGGATCCACCTCATCGTCGCCACCCAGCGCCCCTCCGTGAACGTCATCACCGGGCTCATCAAGGCGAATTTCCCCTGCCGCATCGCGTTCCGGGTCGCCTCGAAGACGGACTCCCGCACGATCCTCGACCAGAACGGGGCTGACGCGCTCCTCGGGAACGGGGACATGCTCTTCCTCCCCCCGGGCCAGAGCGCGCCCATCCGAATCCAGGGCGCCTACATCGGGACCGAGGAAACCGACCGCCTCATGGGCTGGTTCCGGGACCTTCGCGACCGCATGCTGGAGGAAGGCACCGAGGGCGAGGCACCCTCCGCGGCCGAAGAGGACATCCTCGAGCTCGTCCGTGCCCTCGAGGCCGAGGAAGGCAAGGGCGATGGGGATCCCTTCGACGGGGAGTGGGACGAGAACTTCCGCGAGGCCGCCGAGATCTGCATCTCGAACCAGCAGGGCTCGACCTCGCTCCTCCAGCGGAAGCTGCGCGTTGGCTACGGCCGGGCCGCCCGCATCGTGGACCAGCTCCACGAGGCGGGGGTCCTCGGCCCCCCGGATGGTTCGAGGCCGAGGGAGGTCCTCATGAGCATGGACCAGCTCGACCGATTCATGGCAGGCGAGTAGCCCGGCCGCGACTTCTTGTCCCCTCCGGCACCGCGCGCTATTCTGCGCCCATGCCGACCCTGACGAAGTGCCGATGGGAACCGGGGACCCCCCTCCGGTCCCTCTTTGCTGTCGCCCTCCTTCCCCTCGCCCTGCTCCTGCCGGGATGCGGGGCGGATCCACCGCCCGACGAAGGGCCGTGGGAGCTCCTGGTCACCGGCGCCGAGATCATTGATGGAACGGGGGCACCCGCCTTTCGTGCCGATCTCGCAGTCCGGGATGGGACGATCGTACGCATCAGCACGGAGTCGCTCGACCCGGATCGTGCCGAGCGAGTGATCGAGGCCGGCGGGCACGTCGTCGCCCCCGGGTTCATCGACCTCCATGCGCACCTCGACCCGATCCTCTCGATTCCGGATGCCGAGAGCCATGTGCGACAGGGCGTCACGACCGCCCTCGGAAACCCGGATGGTGGCGGGCCCTGGCCCATCGGGGAGTACCTGGACACGATTGCTGCGCTCGGGGTCGGGCTCGATGTGGCCTTCCTCGTCGGACACAACACGATCCGCCGCGAGGTCATGGGGCTCGACGACCGGGCGCCCGACCCGGAGGAGCTCGAGACGATGCGAGGGATGGTCGCACGGGCGATGGAGGAGGGGGCGTGGGGGATCTCGACCGGGCTCCGCTACACCCCCGGGGTGTTTTCCGAGATCGACGAGGTCGTGGCGCTCTCCGAGGTCGCTGCGCGACACGGGGGCATTTACACCTCGCACCTCCGTGACGAGGGAATGGATCTCCTCGAAGGGGTCAGGGAAGCGATCGAGATCGGGCGCCGGGCCGCGATCCCCGTCGTCCTCACCCACCACAAGGTCGTGGGTGCCCCGATGTGGGGTGCGAGCGAGACGACGCTCGCGATGATCGATTCCGCGCGGGCCGAGGGAATCGACGTGATGGCCGACCAGTATCCCTACACGGCAACGCACACCGGGATCAGCATCCTCGTTCCGCCCTGGGCCCTGGCCGGGGGCGATCGAGCCTTCCTCGAGCGGCTTGACGACCCCGCCATGCATGACAGCATCCACTCCGGGATCGTCTGGAACATCGTGAACGACCGTGGCGGCAACGACCTGCGGCGGGTCCAGTTCTCGGGGGTGAGCTGGGACCCATCGCTCGAGGGTCTCACCCTCCACGACTGGGCCGAGCGGGAGGGGTTCGCCTCGACGCCGGAGGTCGGCGCGGACCTCGTGATCGAGGCGATGCGAAGGGGTGGCGCCCGCACGATCTTCCACGCGCTCCACGAGGATGACGTGGAGCGCATCATGCGGCACCCCTGGACGGCGATCGCCTCGGACGGGCGACTCGTGCGACCCGGTGACGGGCATCCGCACCCTCGGTGGTACGGAACCTTCCCGCGGGTGCTGGGTCACTACGTCCGCGAACGGGGGGTCCTGACTCTGGAAGAAGCAGTGCGAAAGATGACCTCCCTACCGGCTGACCGGCTCGGAATGACCGACCGGGGCAGGATCCGGGAAGGGCTTCGGGCTGACATCGTTGTCTTCGATCCCGAGACCGTCATCGACCGTGCCACCTTCGAGGACCCGCACCAGTATCCGGACGGGATCCCGTGGGTGATCGTGGGGGGAACAGTCACGGTCGAAGAGGGCCGGTTTCTGGACCTCCGACCCGGCCGGGTGCTCCGGCACGGAGGGCGCGGAGGAGGCTGACCCGGGACGCGCCCGGGTCACCGCCGTCACTTCGACCAAAACAGGGATGCCTGCATGCTGACCTGGGCAATCGTCTTCCTCATCGTGGCCATCATCGCGGGCTTCTTCGGCTTCGGAGGCGTTGCAACCGCCGCGGCGGGGATGGCGAAGATCCTCTTCTACATCTTCATCCTGATCTTCCTCATCATGCTAGTCCTCTCCTTCGTCGGGGGCGCCGCAGCCTCCTGACCGGGGAGCGGGCTCCTCAGCGACCGCAGAGTTCCCGGATCACACGGATGTCGGCGGGGTGGAGTTCGGCGGGTCCAGCCTCTCCTGACCCACCCGCGGCGAAGACGTACATGACCGATCCCGGCTCCGAGGTGTGCTCGAGCCCGAGGGCATGCCCCAGTTCGTGGGCGAGCACGCGCACGAGGTGCGTCCGATCATCGAACTGGCGTACGACGACCTCCCGCTCCCGGCTCAGGACGATGGGCCCGAAGCTCCGCCGCACCTCGCGAAACTCCCCGGAGCGAACGGACTCGGGAGGGAATTCCCGCGAGATCCGGGATCGCGCCTCGTTGAGCTGTTCCCGTTCCCGGTTCAGCACCACCAGTTCCTCTTCGGCCTCACGGGACTCCTCGTTCACTCGGGAGGCCCGGGCGTTCAGCGCTTCCAGCTCCCGGTCGAGGTTTGCCCGCTCCTCGTCGATCCGGGGACGCTCCGAGTCGGGGATTCCTCCTCGGCGGTTCCAGGCCTCGATCTCGCGGTTCAGCGTCTCGTTGCGTCGGTTCCAGATCCGGATCTCCTCCTGGTGTCGGCGGTGGTCCTCGTCGATCCGGTCGAAGCGCCGGTCGAGCTCGGCCTGAGCCTCCCGGATGCGCTCCGCATCGTGCCGCACCTCGTCCAGCGCGGCGATTCGGGTCTGGACCCGGTCATGGGCCGCGTCCCATCGGAAACGGATCGGCATTCCTCCAGGAGGGGCATGCTCGAAGAGGGATCGTCCCACTGCCTCCGACCAGAGCTCGGTCGCCATCTCGACCGCCCGCCGCGCCTCGTCCGGGCTCAGCCCGAATCGTTCGTCGAGCTCGGCGATCCGCCAGCCCACGGGGGCCTGACAGGTCGAGAGGCGCTCCGCGACAGCAGGATCCGGCGCCGCGGGAGCTGGCTCGAGGTCGAGGGGGGCCGACTCGCCCACTTGGCTCTCGGCAGGCCCCGTCACCCCGAAGAGGGCAGGGGGAGGGAAGGCCAGGGCCACGGCCGCGAGAAGGGCCATGCGAGCGGCACGAAACCGCGGGTGGGCGTGCACCCGGAGGCGCACGAGACTGCGAGGGGCGCGCCGGCCGACAGGAGTCCGGCCGGGGTCGGGGCGTTCGAGGTCACGGGGTCCGATCTTCGATCTCCGGGGCATGCTGGTCTCGAGTTCGGGCGGTTGATTCGGCATGCCGCAGGGCAGCCGTCCCGAGCCCGCGGGGGTCGGGGCGGCTTCGTGACCCTCGGCGGCGCTCACGGGTAGTGGAATCGATGACACTCCTACACCACACCGAGGGTTTTGAGCGCCGGGGAGCCACATGATCCTGCCACGACGAGAGACGTCCGACGTCGAGGTCCGAAGGGTCCGAGCTGGAGAGGACCGTGAGGTCCGTGATCGGGTCGCCGTCGAGGAGCCCCTCGAGATCCGAATCGAACGAAGCGGTGCCGGGGGCGCACGCGCCGTGCACCCGGTCTCCGTCACGATGCGTACCCCCGGCGACGACTTCGAACTCGCAGCCGGCTTCCTTCACGGCGAGGGGTTCCTTGCCGAGCGTCGGGATCTCCGCCGCATCCGCTACTGCACCGGCGACGAGCCCCAGGAGTACAACCTCGTCTCGGTCGAACTCGCTCCCTGGAGCCACTTCGACCCGGCACTCCTGAACCGGAACTTCTACATGACCTCGTCGTGCGGGGTCTGCGGAAAGGCTTCCCTCGAGGCGGTCGAGGTCCGGGGATGCGCACCCCTCGCTCCCGAGATCGGCAGCGCCTTCGACCCGGAGCTCCTCCGCACCCTCCCCGATGCTCTCCGAGCACAGCAGGGAGTCTTTCGGCGCACCGGAGGAATCCATGCGGCGGCCCTCGTCCGGCCCGATGGCAGCATCTCGGTCGTACGCGAGGACGTCGGAAGGCACAACGCTGTCGACAAGGTCGTGGGGCATGCCTTCCTCGCCGGTACCCTTCCCGCCTCGGACGGCCTTCTCCTCGTGAGCGGCCGCGCCTCCTTCGAGATCCTCCAGAAGGCCCTTGCGGCCGGCATCCCCTTCGTCGCCGCGGTCGGCGCCCCGTCGAGCCTCGCCGTCGACCTCGCCCGTCAGTTCGGGATGACCCTGGTCGGGTTTCTCGGCTCGCACGGCTTCAACGTCTACGCTGGAGGGCACCGCGTCTCGGGCGGCACCGCTCCGGCCCTCGAGACGCCCGCAGAACCCGGGGGCGTCGCGGGCGGGGGGGGGCCCTGACCGCGCCCCCGACCATCGGGCCGCCAGCCTCTCTCCTGGGTGCAGTCCTTGCCGGGGGGAAGAGTCGCCGGTTCGGCTCCCCGAAGGCGCTCGCCACCTTCGGCGACACCCCACTCTTCGTGCGCGCCGCCCGGACCCTCGCGTCCTCGGTGCGCGCCCTCGTCGTGCTGACGGGCGACCTCCCCGAGCTCGAGCGCGCGGTCCGGGAAGCCGGGCTCGACCCACTCCCCGACCGGGTTCCCGGGGCGGGGCCCCTCGGGGGGGTGCATGCCGCCCTCGAGCTGGCCCTCGAAGCGGGCGACGCCGGCGTGCTCTTCCTCCCCTGCGACATGCCCCTCGTCCCGGAGGCCGTCCCTCGGGCGCTTGCCCGCGCCCCCGCCCTCCCGGGCGAGCGCGCCCTTGTCGCAAGCTCCGGAGCCCCACCCGTTCTGCATCCCCTGTGCGCCCGGTTCCACACCTCGGCACTCCGGGTCGTCCGTACCCGTCTCGAGCCGGGAGAGAACCGCTCCATCTTCGGGCTCCTCGAGGCCCTCGACGCCCGCTCGCTGAGCTTCGACCGCACCTCGCTCGACGGGCTCGACCCGGCGCGCGCCTTTGCCGGGGCAAACACCCCCAGGGCGCTCGACGGGCTCGAGCGCCTCGCCCGCACCCCACACTCCGAGTCCCCGAACGCACGATGATTCGCCACGCCGACGCACTCGCGCTCCTCCTCGAGCACCTGCCCCCGCGAAAGATCGAGGAGGTGGTGGCCGATCATGCCCTCGGTCGGGTGAGTGCCGGTGAGTTGCGGTGCGAGGCCCGCCTTCCTCCCTTCGACAACTCCGCGATGGATGGATTTGCAGTCGCGGCCGGGGGGCGCACCCTCGCTCCGGGCACCCTCCTCGAGGTGGTCGGGGGCTCGGCAGCGGGGGAGGCCCATGGCGGGATCCGCTCGGACGGGGAGACGGGAGAGGACCCCGATGGAGGCGAGCCGCGCGCCTGGGAGATCATGACGGGGGCGCCGGTACCCCCCGGCTTCGACACGGTCGTCCCGATCGAGGACGTGGAGGTGGAGCGGGACGCCACGGGGCGTCCTCTCCGAATCCGACTCGGGCGCGAGCTCGCTCCGGAGCTGAACATCCGGCCGGCGGGAAGCGACCTCGAGGCGGGCGACCCCCTCCTCGCCCCCGGCACACGGGTCGGCCCCTTCGAACGAATGGTCCTCGCCTCGGCGGGGATCGGCCGGCTCGCGGTAGCCGGCTCGCCCGGGGTGGCCATCCTCGGCACGGGTCCGGAGCTCGTTGACGACGCGGAGGCGCCTCTCCGACCGGGAGAGATCCGCAATTCGAACGGTCCCTTTCTCCGGGCGGCCCTCGAGTCGGTCGGGGCCCGTGTGGTCCTCGCCCGCACCCTCGGCGACGAGGAGGCGCCCTTCATGGAAGCTCTCGGGGAGGGAAGGGTCGCCGGGGCAAGCCTGGTGGTCTCGACCGGCGCGGTCTCGATGGGGAAGCACGACTTCGTGCCGGGTGCGGTGCGTGCCGCCGGCGGGCGGATCCTCTTTCATCGAGCGGCGATTCGCCCCGGGAAGCCGATCCTAGGGGCGGTCCTCCCCGGGGGCGCTCTCTTCTTCGGACTTCCGGGAAATCCGGTCTCCACCGCCGCGGGCTTCCGGTTCTTCGTCGTCCCCGTCCTGAGGGCCCTCCTCGGAGAGCCTCCGGAGGAGCCCCGCCGGCTCCCGCTCGCCGAGGAGGTCCGGAAGCGATCCGGGCTCCGCTACTTCAGCAGGGTGCGCGTCGAGGAGGGTGACGAGGGACGGGGAATGGCTCGCCTCCTCCCCGGGCAGGAGAGCTACCGGGTCGCGCCCCTCCTTCGCGCCGACGGCTGGGGCGTGCTGCCGGAAGAGCCGGAGCACCTTCCGGCCGGGACGATGATCGACGTCTGGAGCCGCCTCCCGCCCGGGTGAGGAGGGCCGGCCGGTCCCGAACCCGGGTCGCCGGCGCGTGTAGGACCAGAGACCGCGGCGGATTCGTCTCCCCGGGGTTCCTCTCTCCCCCTCCCCTGTACAGATTACCGCCATGCCGATGCTCATTCGATCGAAGACCCTCGCCGCGGGGTTCCTCCTCCTGGGGGCGGGGATGCTCTCGCCTCCCCTCTCCCTCGATGCCCAGACCGCGGCCGTTGCCGATGCCGATGCCGTCCGCACCCTGGAGGCAGCAGCCGAGCGCTACCGCTCGCTCGAGGCGATCTGCAGCGAGTTCCGCCAGGTCGTGCGCAACGAGATCCTGGGTGAGACGATCCGGAGCCGGGGGGAACTCTGCCAGCGAGTCGACCGCTTCGAGATGCGCTTCACCGATCCGGAGGGTGACCGGATCGTAGCCGACGGGACCCACCTCTGGATCTACCTTCCGAGCACCGACCCGGGACAGGTCTTCCGGACGAGCCCATCGGAGGTCGGAGGGCGCTTCGACCTCCACAGTGAGTTCCTCACGGATCCGGGTGTTCGTTACGCCCCGCGCATCGAAGGCGAGACCGAGATCGAGGGGCGTGCCGTAACCCTCCTTCGCCTCAATCCCGTCGGCCCTTCGCCCTTCGTGACGGCACGCCTCTGGGTCGACGATGCGGACCGGCTCATCCGACGGGTCGAGATCACGGAAGACGAGGGCTTCGTGCGCACGCTCGACCTGACCGGGATCCGACTCAACCCGACGATCCCGGGGGAGCGCTTCCGCTTCGAGGTTCCCCCCGGCGTCCAGGTGATCCCGACATGAGCGGACGCCTCCGCACCCGCAGCCTCCCCGTCTTCCCCGTCACCGCCGAGCCGGTGCGCCCCGGCGTCGACCCCGACGTTGCGCCCGTCGACCACGACTTTGCCGAGGCAGGGCCTGCGGACGGGCCACGCATCGGCCTCGTCACGCTCGGCTGCGACAAGAACACCGTCGATTCCGAGCGGATGATGGGGGCCCTCGTCGGGCACGGGGCCAGGGTCACCCCCGGGGTCGACGACGCCGAGGTCGTGATCATCAACACCTGTGGCTTCATCGACCAGGCGCGCGAGGAGTCGATCGATACGATCCTCGAGGCCTGTGCGCTGAAGGGCTCCGGTGGGGTCCGGGCCGTGGTCGCGGTCGGCTGCCTCGTCCAGCGGTACAAGGACGAACTCGCCCGAGAGATTCCGGAAGTGGACCTCTTCATGGGCCTCACCGAGATGCAGGGGCTCGTCCCCGAGCTCCGCCGCCGTGGCCTCCTTCCGAGCTCACCTCCCCCCGTTCCCGTCATGGAACGCCCCTTGAGGATCCTCTCCTCGAGCACCCCCCACACCTCGCACCTCAAGATCTCCGAGGGGTGCGACCACACCTGCGCCTTCTGCGCGATTCCGCACATGCGCGGCCTCCATCGCTCGGCCCCCATCGCCGAGCTCGTGCGCGAGGCCGCCGAACTCGAGCGGAGCGGGGTGCGGGAGCTCAACATCATCAGCCAGGACACGACCTGGTACGGACGCGACCTCCGGCGCGAGGCCGTGCGCGCAGCCGGCTCGGGTGGAACGCCCGAGCCCACCCCCCTGCTCCCGGATCTCCTGCGCGCCCTTCTGGACGGGACCTCGATTCCCTGGTACCGACTCTTCTACATGTACCCCTCCGGGATCACACCCGATCTGGTCGATCTCCTCGCCCGTGAAGACCGCATCGTCCCGTACCTCGACATGCCGATTCAGCACGGGAGCGACACCGTCCTGCGCCGGATGCGCCGCCCCGAGCGGCAGGCCACGATCCGCGACCGCGTTGCCGCCCTCCGCGCCGCCATCCCCGGACTCGTCCTGCGTACCACCGTCATCGTCGGCTTTCCGGGCGAGACGGAGGAGGAGTTCCGCGAGATGCTCGACCTCCTCTCCGAAATCCGCTTCGAGCGGGTGGGCGCCTTCCCCTATTCCCTGGAAGAAGGCACTCCCGCCGCCGACATGTCCGGGCACCTCTCCGACGCCGAGAAGCGCGATCGCCTCGAGGAACTCCTCGATCTTCAGCGTGAGATCTCCTTCGAAAAGAACGCCGAGCTCGCGGGGCGACGGGAGATGCTCCTCGTGGACAGGATCCTCGACGACGACCCCGACTTTGCCGCCGAGGGGCGCACCCGCGGGCAGGCCATCGACGTGGACGGGATCACCCGGATCCTTGCCGGTCCCGGACTCGAGCCGGGCGCCATGCTCGAGGTCGAGATCGTGGACCACCTCGACTACGACCTGATTGCACAGGTGAGTCCATGAACGCCTCCGAACTCCTCTCCCGCGCCGAGCGTGTCATTCCGGGCGGGGTGAACTCGCCCGTCCGCTCCTTCCGGTCCGTTGGCGGAAGCCCGTTCTTCGTCGAGCGGGGCGAAGGGCCCTGGCTCATCGACTCGGAGGGGAAGCGTTACCTCGACTACATCATGTCGTGGGGTCCCCTCCTCCTCGGACACGCGCATCCGATCGTCGGCGATGCGCTTCGCGCGCAGCTGGATCGTGGCACGAGCTATGGCGCGCCCACCGAGGCCGAGATCGAGCTGGCCGAACGACTCGCTCGCATGGTGCCCGGGATCGAGATGGTCCGTCTCGTGAATTCGGGAACGGAGGCCACGATGAGTGCGCTCCGGGTGGCCCGGGGCGCGACCGGGCGCACGCGGATCCTCAAGTTCTCGGGGTGTTATCACGGCCATGCGGATCCCTTCCTCGTCGCCGCCGGATCGGGCGTGGCAACGCTCGGGCTTCCGGACTCTCCGGGGGTCCCCGCCGCGGCGGTCCGGGACACGACGGTGCTTCCCTTCAACGACGCGGGGGCGGTCCGCGAACTCTTCGACCGGGAGGGGGGGAGTTTCGCTGCGATCATCCTCGAGCCGGTCATGGGAAATGCCGGGCTGATTCCCCCGGAGCCGGGGTACCTCGAGGCGCTGCGGGAGATCACGCGTGAGCACGGAACGCTCCTGATCTTCGATGAGGTCATGACGGGTTTCCGGGTCGGATGCGGCGGAGCACAGGAGCGGTACGGGGTGATCCCCGACCTCACGACCCTCGGGAAGGTGATCGGGGCCGGGCTCCCCGTGGGCGCCTTCGGTGGGCGCCGTGACCTCATGGAGCAGGTTGCTCCGGCCGGTCCCATCTACCAGGCCGGTACGCTCTCCGGCAATCCCCTGGCCACGGCGGCCGGGAACGCCCAGCTCGCGTGGCTCGAGGCGGAAGATCCCTTCCCCCGGCTGGAAGCGGTGGGGTTGCGTCTCGTCGAGGGCCTCGTCGGCATCCTGCAGAAGGCCGGGATCCCCGCATCCGGGACGGCGATCGGATCGATGTGGGGAGTATTCTTCCACGAAGGGCCGGTGCGCTCGTTCGAGGAGGCGAAGGATGCCGACACGGTGCGCTTCGGCCACTTCCATCGGGCGATGCTCGACGAGGGGGTCTTCCTGGCGCCCTCGCCCTTCGAGGCGGGGTTCCTCTCGATCCTGCACGGCGATCGAGAGATCGAATGGACGCTCGCGGCGGCAGAGCGGGCGGTGCGGAAGGTGGCGGGTTGAGGGGCCCTGCGGTGCGCGGGGTCCGCGTGATGAACCGGGACGGAGGAGGATCGATGCTGAGGGGACCGGAGAGGAGGGGGCCGGACAAGGGAGGCGTGGCGCGGCTCGTGGGGGGGGCGGTGATTCTCCTCGCCGTGCTCTTCGGGCTCCTGATCATGCTCGGGGCACGGCCGGCCGCGGCCCAGGGGCTCGCCGACTTCGACTACGAGAACCTCTCGTTCCGGGGTGCTGCCCTGGATGTCGGCTACATCTTCCCGACCCGGGTCGAGCCGACGACGACGATCGGGGGGCGGGTGGACCTGGGCTTCCTCGGTCCCGGAGTGCGTGTGACGGCCGGCTTCCACCGCTGGTCCTCGAGCCTCGAGCGGGAAGAGGTCGCCAAGCTCGAGCGGCAGGTGCAGGCGCTGATCCTCGAGCAGACCGGGGACTCCGTGAACGTTGACCTGGGGCGGATCTCGTGGAGCGACCTCGCGATCCATGGCGATGCCCACTTCCTCTGGCGGGTGCCTTTCGGGCTCTACACCTACGCCGGACTCGGGGCGACGGCGCACATCCTCCGCGGGAGTGGCGCCGCGATCGACGACACCTTCGTCGAGGACCTCCTCGATTCGATTCGCGCGGGGGTGAACCTGCACGGAGGCATCGAGTTCCCGGTGACCTCCCGTTTCCGTCTCATGGGCGAGGCGCG
>SLDT01000110.1 GCA_007125125.1 Gemmatimonadota bacterium
CGCGCAGTTGATCCCGCGTAGCTCAGTTGGTAGAGCGGGTGGCTGTTAACCACCGAGTCGCTGGTTCGAGTCCAGCCGCGGGAGCTGTCCACGCCCTCGCCTCTACGGAGTCGGGGGCGTCCGTCTGTCCCACCCCGAACACCTTCCTCAGGACGCCCGCGCATGCGCTGCCTCGCCGCCCTTCTCTTGTTGTCCACCTCGCTCTTCTTCCTCCCCTCCCCCTCCGAAGCCCAGTTTCGTTGGGGCGGCCACATGGTGCACGCGGCGAGGAGCTTCGGCGGGGCGACGGGGGCGGGGCTCAGAGCGGGGATCGACGTGCCGGTCATGCCCCTCGACCTGGTGGCCTCGGGGGAGTACTTCTTTCCCGACTGCCCGCAGGGGATGAGCGGGTGCGGGCTCCAGGGCGTCACCCTGGACGCGAACTTCCGGATGCTGACCCCGCTCGTCCGTCCCTACGGCACGGGGGGGCTCGCCTACCGGCGGCTCTCCCCGGGCGGGGAGGCCTCGTCGCAGACGGAGTCGGGCATCGCCCTCGGGGTGGGGATCGACGCGTCGCTCGGCACCCTCAGGGGCTTCGGCGAGGCGCGCTGGGAGTTCGTGGGCGCGCCCCGCAACCAGTTGGTCTGGCGCCTCGGGGTCCTGATGGGGCTGCCCTGACGGCGGCGGGAAGGGCCCTCGGGGGACGCGGCTAGAGCGCGCCCTCGAGCCGCTCCAGGTTCGAGCGCATCACCGAGAGGAAGTCGCCCTGCTCCGGCTCCCACCCCGCCGGATCGAAGAGGACGGCCTCGATCTCCATCGCCTCCAGCCGCTCCCGGGCCTCGGCGGGCGGCTCCCACTCCCAGAGCATGACGCGCTCGGCCCCGTCGGCCAGAGCGTGCTCGACCTCGTGCCAGAAGTCGTGCGAGGCGGGCTGCGAGGGATCGAAGCGGAGCCCGATCACGTCCACCCCGTAGGCGCGGGAGAGGTACTCGTAGCTGGGCGTGGCGGCCATGACGGTCTGGCCGTCGCCCACGCCCTGGAAGGCGGCGTGGAGCTCGGCCAGCTCGCCCTGCAGCTCGGCGAACCGCTCCCGGAACCGCTCCTCGCTCTCCGGCTCCTGCGCCGCGAGCGCCTCGAGCACGGCCTCCGCCTGCTGGGCGGCGAGCTGGAAGTCGAGCCAGGTGACCGAGGCGGTCTCCCCGTGGGTGTGCTCGCCCTCCGGCCCGTGGCTGTGGGTCAGGGCGTCCTCCACATAGATGATGTCCTCCGTGAACCGCGCCGAGGTGTCGACCACCCGCGTCGCGGGGAGCGTCGCGGCCTGGGTCCAGCTCTCGTACTCCGCCCCGTTCAGGAGGATGAGGTCGGCCTCCTGGTACTCGAGGACCACTTCGGGCTCGGGCGTCCAGGAGGCGGGATCGACCCCCTCCGGCACCGGAAATCCGACCTCCACCCGCTCCTCTCCGATCCTCTGGGCGAAGTACTTGAGGGGGTAGCTCCCCACGTAGACCGAGATCGGCGGCGCGTCCACCACCGCGGCCGTCTCCTGGGGCGCCTCCTCCTCCGCGGGGGGAGCGCCGCACCCGGTGACCGTGAGGACCGCCAGTCCGAGAAGCCATGCCTTGCGCATCTTCATCCTTCCTCTGCGTTGAATCGTCGTCTGCTGCCGCACCCTCATCCCGCCACGATCCGGAGGAGCTCCCCCCCGAACCGCCCCACCGCCAGGGTGAGCGCCCCGGCGATGACGATCGCCGCGAGCACGATCCCCAGCACCTCCACGGCGAGCACCGCCGCGAGCCGGCCGCGGGGCACCCCGATCTTGCGCATCGTCTCGATCTCCTGCCGACGCAGCCGGACCGAGAGGGCGAAGACGAGCGCGAGGGTGGCGACGGTGGCCAGGATGAGCCCGAGGCTCACCAGAAGGACCGCGTCGCGCACCGAGAACATCGTGTCGACAAGATCGTCGACCACGGCCCTCGGGACAACGATCTGCACGGGGGCGTCGCCCTCCGCGTAGCGCCCCCTCAGCATCGTCTCGGAGCGCAGGTCGTGGGGCACGACCACGACCGCGTCCACGGGGAACTCCGCCTGGTCGCCGTGGAAGTGGAAGGTGGCGATGTTCTCCGGGGTGATCTCCGTATAGGGGAGGAGCGCGGGGCTCGCCACCGCCCGCCCCTCCTCGCGCAGGAGGAGCGCCTCGTCGTCCTCCTCGAGCTCGGCCACTTCCTCGTGGCCGTGGCCGATTCCCGCGATCACCCAGCTCGTCTTCAGGTCCGTAAAGACGGCCTCGTCGTCCGGGGTGCGGCTCGGCTCGAGCACCCCCACGACCCGCATCCGGAGCGGGAAGCTGCCCGCCACGTCGAAGGCGCCCGCCGGGGTCGAGACGATCGACTCGCCCACCCCCACGCCGAGGGCGCGGGCGGCCTCGGCGCCCAGGACGGCCTCCCCGAGGAGCGCGAAGCGGCGTCCCTCCGCGACCCGCAGCCCGCGGAATTCGAGGTACTCGGGCGTGGTGCCTACGATGCGCCGCCCCGAGGCGGAGTAGCGCAGGTGGAGGGGGATGGCGAGCCCCAGCCCCGAGCCGGCGATCTCCTCCACCTCCCGGTAGGGCACGGGGGGGAGGGAGGGCTCGGTGAAGTAGAGGGAGGCCAGGGTGAGGTCGACGGGGCTGCCCGGCGCGCCGACCAGGAGGGGGGTGGAGTCGGCCCGCTCGGTGAGCAGCTCGGCGGCCTCCCCTACGAGCACCTGGAGGGCGGCGGGCAGGAAGAGGATGAGGGTGATCGATCCCACGAGCACCGCCGACTTCCCGCGGTTGTAGCGCAGGTAGCGCCACGCCAGGTAGAGAACGTCCCTCAAGCCAGCTCCCTCACGTCCAACGTGCGGGCGAACCGCTCGGTGAGCTCCCGGTCGTGGGTGACGACCACGAGGGGGGCGCCCGTCTCTCCGGAGTAGCGGAAGAGGATCTCGGCCACGTGGTCGCGGTTCTCGGCGTCGAGGTTTCCGGTGGGCTCGTCACCGAACACGATGGCGGGTTGGGTGACGAGGGAGCGGGCCACGGCGACCCGCTGGCGCTCGCCCTGCGAGAGGCGCGAGGGCACCCGGCGGAGCTTGTCTCCGAGCCCCACCTCCTCCACCAGGGCGCGGGCCCGCGCCCGCACGGCGCCGTCCAGCTCGAGCACGGGAGACATCCGGTAGGGGAGGAGGACGTTGTCGAGGACGTCCAGGTACTCGAGGAGCTCGAGCTCCTGGAAGACGAGGCCCAGGCGGAGAAGGCGGAGGTCCTTGCGGTCCTCCTCGGTGAGGCCCTCCAGCTCGAGGCCCACCACGCGGATGCGGCCCGCGCTCGGGGTAAGGAGCCCGGCCAGGAGGTGGATGAGGGTGGTCTTGCCCGCACCGCTCGGCCCGACCACTGCGACCCGGTCGCCGGCGTCGATGCGGAGCTCGCGCACCCGCAGCTCGAACTCCCCCCCGGGATAGGCGAAGCGGACGTCTCCCGCCTCGATCAGATGGCCCTCGATCGTGCTGCCCCGGACCGTCTTGCCCATGCGACACCCCTTCTCTATTGTCCTCCGAGGTGCACTCCGTGGGCCTTCCCAGGACGACATTTTGACGCGCGACGTGCGGCGCGGTGGCCGGACCGGCATCCTCGTGCCGGCACCCACGAAGTCTGTCTCCTCGCCGCTACGAGATCAAGCGCTCGCCGGGCGGCCCGCACTCCTCGATCCCCAAGCGCTTCGGATCCCCCCACGCCTCCATGAATCCGCTCCCGGACTCCCCCCTCGGCCGCGCCTCGGGCGCGGCGGGCCTCGGGGCGCTCCTGGGTCTCGTCCTCCTCGCCCTCCTGGGGCCTCCGACCGGGCCCGACGAGGAGCGCCGGGTCGTGGTCACCCCCGAGGCGCTCGAGCTCCCCGAGGGCGCGAGCCCCTCCGAGGTGCGCGGCGCGGTGGCCGAGCACCTCCGCGAGGAGCTCCTCTTCCGCGAGGCCGGCGCCCGGAGCTACCTCGAGGCGGAGCCGGAGGCCTCCCGCACCTCGATCGTGCGCACCATGGAGGCGATTGGCGCCTCGCGCGCGGCCCGCACCCTTCCGAGCGAGGAGGAGATCGCGGCCTACTACACCCTGCGGCGCGATCGGTACCGCAACGTGGACCCGGGCGAGACGACGGCCCGCTCCCGGGTGGTGGCCGATCTGCAGCGCGAGGCGCGAGAGGCGGCGCGGGAGCAGTTCTTCCAGGAGGTGGCCCAGGGCTACCGGATCGTCCTGGCCCCGGAGCTCCGCTCGGCGGTGCAGGGGGCCGGGTTCGAGGTCCAGGCCCCGGGTGAGCCGGTGGTGGAAGAGGAGGAACGGGACGACCTCACCTTCCTCCTCCTCCGGGAGACCGCTCCCGGGGAGTACGAGGCCGTC
>SLDT01000073.1 GCA_007125125.1 Gemmatimonadota bacterium
CCCCCACCGATACCCCCCGCCCCCCGTCCATGCGCGAACTCGTCCAGACCGCGATCGAGGCCGCCGAGGCCGCCACCCGCGTCCACCTCCACCACCTGGAAGGGATCGGGGGCGCCGAGGTCGTCGAGAAGGGGGTCTCGGACTTCGTGAGCGCGGTCGACCTGGAGGCGCAGGTCGCGGCCCTCGACGTGATCCGCCTGCGGTTCCCGGACCACCTCATCCTCGCAGAGGAGGCCGACGGCCGCCCCACGCCCTCCCGCTCCCCCGCCCGCGGGGAGCCGGTCTGGGTCGTCGATCCCCTCGACGGCACGACGAACTACCTTCACCGCCACCCCGCCTTCTGCGCCTCCGTCGGGGTCGTCATCGACCGCCGTCCGAGCGCCGGCGCGGTCCTCTGCGGCGCCACGGGGGAGCTCTGGTGGGGTGCGCGGGGGGAGGGCGCCTGGTGCGACGGCCGCCCCATACGGGCTTCCACCCTCCGTGAACCGGGCCGGGCCCTCGTGGGGACCGGCTTTCCCTTCAAGTTCCCGGAGCGCATCGATGAGCACATGGGCCAGCTCGCGCGCGTCCTGCGGGGCACGGCCGGGGTGCGCCGCGGGGGCTCGGCCGCCCTCGACCTCTGCTACCTCGCGCGCGGCTCCCTCGACGCCTTCTGGGAGCTCGTCCTGCACCCCTGGGACATGGCCGCCGGCGTCGCGATCCTCGCCGAGGCGGGCGGGGTCGCGACAAGTCTGGAGGGGGCACCCCTCGACGGTCTCACCCCCTCCGGAGTCCTCGCCGCGAATGGAGGCGAGCTCCTCGCCTGGCTCGGGGAGCGGCTCGCGAGCGCCCCCTCGCCCCGGCCCTGAGTCGCCCTGCGTCGCCCGGGCCCGCCCGGACGCAAGAGCGCCCGCCCCGACCCGGACGCAGTCCGGGCGAGACGGGCGCGAACACCCTCCGAGGGGGCGCCGGGCCGATCGATCAGCCTTCCGAGCCTCCGGCCGGCGCGCTGATCTCGATCCGACGGCTCTTCGCCTCGGGGACCTTCGGCATGTGGACGTGGAGCACGCCGTCTTCGAACGAGGCGCGGATCCCGTCGGCGGTCACCGTGCGCGGAAGGGTGAAGGAGCGCTGGAAGCTTCCCCAGCGGCGCTCCCAGAGGTGGTAGCGACGGCCCTCCTCCTCCTCGCGGCGGTGCTCCTTCGTGCCGCGGATCGTGAGCACGCTGTTCTCGAGCTCGATCTCCACGTCTTCGCGGCGCATCCCGGGCAGCTCGGCGGTGAGGACGAGCTCCTCGGTCGTCTCCTCGACGTTCACGGCCGGGATCCAGCTCGCCCCGCCGTCCTCCGTGAGTCCGGCGTCCCCGAAAGCGCGGTTCAGCCGATTCGTCATCTCCTCGAGCTCCTGCCAGGCCGTGGGCCAGCTCCTCGTGCGGTACCGTGTGATGGCCATTGTTCGTTCCTCCTTTATCCGAGGTTCGGGGTGTGACAGATTCCGAGGAACGCGGGCACCCCGCCCGCCCTCGGAATCCGGGTTGCGTTTGCCTTTGATCCGTCGCAGGAAGCATGCCCGAACGAGGGAACCACAAGACTGCCAATCCGCCACACCGCAACGACTTGGACTCTCCCGAGACTGTCAACTTGACCGACCCTCGAACCCTCGTTTGCAAGTTTGGCGGAACCTCGCTCGCCGATGCCTCCCGCATCGCCCGGGCGGCGGGGATCGTCGCCCGGATGGCCGGGCCGCCGGAGGCGGGACGGGTCCCGGTGGTGGTCGTCTCCGCGATGGCGGGGGTGACGCGGGAACTCCTGGCCCTCCTCTCCGAGGGCGGGGCTGCCCCCCCAGCGCTCCCCAGGACGCTCCTCGCCCGGCACCGGGAAGCGGCGCGGGCGCTCGGCGCCGAAGAGGAGATCGAGGCGCTGCTGGACGCCCTCCCCGACCGTTTCGCGGCCGCTCCCTCCGAGGCCGCCCTCCGGGATGCGGTCGCCGCGACGGGCGAGGACCTTTCGGCCCTCCTCATGACCGCGGCGCTCCGGGCCGAGGGGATCGCGGCCCACGCCCTCGACGCCCGTGCCGTGATCCGCACCGACGGCGCCTTCGGGCGCGCGATCCCGGACGACGAGACCACCGTCGCCCTCGTGGCCGAGCGCATGGCACCCCTGATCGGCGAGGGGACTGCCCCCGTCCTCCAGGGCTTCATCGGGGCCGATGCCCATGGCCGCACGACGACCCTCGGCCGCGGGGGCTCCGACTTCACGGCCGCGATCGTCGGCGCCGCCCTCGGCGCGCGCGAGGTCACGATCTTCACGGACGTCGACGGGATCTTCAGCGCCGACCCGGGCGAGGTCCCCGGCGCACGAATCCTCCCCGAGCTCGGCTACGAGGAGGCGGTCGAGCTCGCTTGGTTCGGCGCACGGGTCGTCCATCCGGCGGCCGCGAAGCACGCGGCGGCGCGGAAGGTGGCCCTCCGGATCCGGAACACCTTCCACCCGGACGGTGCGGGGACCCTGATCCGGCCCGATCGGCGCGAGACCCCGGGGGTGGCGGCGCTCGCCCACCGGACGGGGTCGGTCCTCGTGCGGGTGCGCTCCCGGCCCCTCTTCATGGCGCACGGCTTCCTCGGGCGGGTCTTCGGGATCCTGGCGCGCCACGGGATCGCGGTCGACCTCGTCGCGACCTCCCACACCTCGACCGCCTTCACCCTCGAGCGGCCGGAGGGGTTCGAGGCCGCGCGCGCCGAGCTCGAGGCGGTGGCCGAGGTCGAGGTGATCGAGGGGCTCGCCACCGTCTCGGCGGTCGGGCGGGGGCTCCTCACCCAGCCGGGGGCCGCCGCCGAGCTCTTCCGGCTCCTCGCGGAGACCCCGGTCCACCTGGTCTCGCAGGCCTCCGACACCAGCCTTTCGTTCCTCGTGGAGGAAGGGAGCGCGGGCGCCCTCGTGCGCCGGCTCCACGAGGGGCTCCTCGAACACCCCCGCCAGGAGGCGGCCTCATGAAGCTGGTCCTGCTCGGAACGGGAAGAATGGGCCGCGAGGTCGAGGCGATCGCCCTCGAGCGCGGCCACACGATCGCGGCGCGCCTCTCGGGCCGGGACAACCCGGGGGGCAGCGGGCTCGTCCCGGAGGCGATCGGGGACGCCCGCATGGCGATCGACTTCTCGGTCGGCGCCGCGGTCCCCGCGAATGTGCGCCGGGCTGCCGCGCTCGGGATGAGCGTCGTCGTGGGCACGACCGGCTGGGAGGAGCACCGCGCCGAGGTCGAGCGCGCGGTGCGGGAGGCGGGGACCGGCCTCCTCCACGCCCCGAACTTCTCCCTCGGGATGCTCCTCTTCATGCGCGTCGTCGAGGAGGCCGCGCGCCTCGCGAACAGGCTCCCGGAGTTCGACCTCCACCTCGCCGAGGCCCATCACCGCCACAAGGTCGACCACCCCGGGGGAACCGCCCGCCGCATCGCCGAGCTCCTCGTCGACCGCCTCGACCGGAAGGAGGGATGGAGCACGGAGCTCCCACCCGGGGCGGCGCACCCCCCGGAACGCCTCCAGGTCGCCGTCACGCGCGCGGGCGAGATCCCGGGGATCCACACCGTCGGGATCGACGGCCCCGACGACCGGATCGAACTCCGCCACGAGGCGCGCAGCCGCCGGGGCTTCGCCAGCGGGGCCGTCCGCGCCGCCGAATGGCTCGAGGGCCGTCCCGGCGTCCACACCCTCGACGACCTCCTCGACACCCTCCTCGACTGACCCCTGACCCCCGCTCCCTCGCACCCCTTCGATGACCCTCCACGCCTCCGACCCGGAGCGAACCCGATGACCGACACTCATACCCCCACCGCGGGCCCCGACTCCCCCCTCCGCGGGCTCTCCGTCGCCCTCGCGACCCCCTTCGACGCGGAGGGCTCGATCGACGCACCGGCCCTGCGCGCCCATGCCCGCCGCATGCTCGAGGGCGGTGTCGACGTCCTCATGCCCTGCGGCACCACGGGCGAGGGCGCGACCCTCTCCCCGGCCGAGCAGCGCGAGGTCCTGCGCCACTGCCTCGAGGAGGTGGGCGACCGGATGGCCGTCTTCGCCGGCGCCGGCTCGAACGACACCGCCGCCACCGCCGCCCTCGTCCGCGCCGCGCGGGAAGAAGGCGCCCACGGCGTGCTCTGCGTCACTCCCTACTACAACAAGCCAAGCCAGGAGGGGCTCCTCCGCCACTACGAGGCGCTCGCCGAGGCGGGCCAGGGCCTCCCCCTCGTCCTCTACAACGTCCCCGGCCGCACCGGGGTCAATCTGCACCCCGAGACCGTGCTCCGCCTCGCCGCGCTCGAGCCG
>SLDT01000203.1 GCA_007125125.1 Gemmatimonadota bacterium
CATCCGGTCGATCTCGGCCTGGATCGCGGTGACGTCGGCCGTGACCCGAACAGAATAGGTGAAGCGCTGACCGCCCTGGTCCCAGAAGAGGAGCGTGGTCGTGCCCGCCTGGAGCCCGTTGATCACGACCTCCCGTGCAGAGACCGGAACCGCATCCGCCACATCCGGATTCGTGATCATGACCCGCTCGAGCGTGCTCGGGTGCGTCACGACGGCCGAGGTTCCGATCCCGACGTTGATCACGCCGGTCTGCCCTGTCTGGACCTGTGCCTCGAGGGAATGGAGGGCGCCGTGGCCCAGAATGAGCAGGAGCGAAAGTGCCCCCGCCAGGAACGCTGTACGCATCGGGTAAGCCTCGCGAAAGGTGAGCGAGAAAGGATGTCTCCTGCGCCGAGGGCCTCTCATCGGCCGCCGCCTCCCCCACCGCCACCACCGCCTCCCACCGTGGTGTCGACAGTCTGGGTGCCGCGCTGGTTCCCCCGGTAGACCTCGAGCTGGACACGAGAAGGGGGTGGCGGTGCTGCAGGTGCGGGCGCCGGCGCCGGGGCACGCACGACTGGAGCGGGCCTCGGAGCTGGGGCACCGGCGATGAGCTGGTTCAGACGAACCCCCTGCGTTTCGACCGTGTCACCGTCGAGGGGGTTGCGGAGTGCGAGCTGGATCGTGGCCTGCTGAGATGCCATGATGAGTCGCTCACCCTCGTCCGGGAGCATGTAGAAGGTGACGTTCTGGACGGTCTCGGGCTCGCCCTGCGGGTTCGGCTGGATCGTCCGTCCCGTCGCGGCGACTTCGATGTTCTGCAGAACGAGCTTCGTCGTCGTCTGCCCGCCGGCCGCTTCCGGACCCGCGGTCACGAAGACGTCCACCTTGTGTCCAGGACGCACGAAGCCCGCAACGCCCACGATCTCGTTCACCGGGAAGGTCAGCGCACGCATGCCCTCCGGGATGTTGATCGAGAGTCCGGCCCCTGCTTCAGGCAGGGCCAGCTTCGAGGAGAGAATCGGCTCGTTCATTCGAATCGGGAGGAGAACCCCTCGGCCCACCACGTCCGACACGCTTCGGCTGTACCCGGCGGGCAGGGCCTCGGCGGGCCACGGGACGGTCCGGACGTCCTCCATGTCCAGGAGGGCCCCCGCGCTCACATCGCGCGTGGCCACGACGACCTGCTCGGTCGCGATTTCCCTCGCGGCGTCCGGAGCACCGGTCGGAGCCCTCAGCACCTGAAGCGCCAGCAGGGCTGCGAGCCCCCCCAGCAACAGGGCCAGCACCAGGAAGAATACGGCTTGTCGTCTCATGAGTCCCTCTGTCTCCCGTTTGCGGGGCCTTTGGCCCGGTACCTACTCATTCCGCATCGACGACGCGGTCCGAAGCTGAATCGTGCCGAACCCCCCGGGGCAGTTCTGCCCGCAGGCCCAGTTCACGAGCCCCCCGAGGATGAAGAAGCGGTAGGGGTACGACACCTCCACCGTCGAGAGCCTGCCGAAGCGGGTCGAACCGAAGCAGAGGCTTCCGGCGACGCCGTCACAACTGAGTTCGATCGCCGCGAGGTCGGGATCGAGCCCCGAGTCCTCCAGTCGCCCCTCCACCACGTCGATCACCGTCTGGTCGTTCATCGTTCCGGGTAGTACGGCGATCCGCGCACCCTCTCGCGCAGTGTTCGTGACGATCTGATGCGTCCGGAAGGCCAGTCCGAATTCGACGATACCGAAGACGAGTAGAAGCAGGATCGGAATCACGAGCACGAACTCGGCCAGCGCCTGCCCATCGCGCCCGCGAATCTGGCGGGGGCCGGGAAGGCGGGTTCTCCTTCGCACCGCGTTCATGGCTCTGTCGATGTTCATCGTCCTCATCTCCGCCGATCAGAAGATCGGAAATACAGCGTAAATCGCACCGGCGGCGATCGCCACCCCGAATGGGCGCGTCACAACGCCGGCGGACCGAATCGTCAGGGGCGCGTCACCCTGCTCCCCCTTCCATCCGGTGTAGCTCTCCTTCCGGGTCAACCCCTTCGTGATGATGTAGAGGTTCGCCAGGGTTTCCTGCGCATGCCTCCGTCGGAGAACGCTGATGAGAGCCATCGCGCCTCCGACCATGATCGTCACGAAGAGCGCCCCCCACAGCGGTTCAAGACCGAGGAAGGCACCCACGGCCGCCAGCAGCTTTACATCGCCCCCCCCAAGCCCGCCAAGGGCGAAGACGGGAAGGGCGATCGCAAAGGCCGCCCCTGCGGCGGCCATTCCATCGAGCAGCGCGCCGCCTCCCATCGTCGCGCGCACCGCGAGTGCCAGCACCAGAGCTCCAACCGTTAGAACGTTCGGGATCCGTCTCGTGCGCACGTCCGTGATGGCCGCCGCAACGACGACGAGAACGAGCATGCTGGCAAGTAGACTGGTCACGATCATTCTTCCCTGTTCATGTGGTCTCGGAGCGTTGTCGACCCAGCATTCATCACTCCGGTGCGCCGGTGCATTCGGAGTGGGGTCAAGCCGCGCCTCGCCCGAGTCCCGTGGACCGACCGACTTCTGGTTACCCTCGACCGGGCGGCCCACGGAACAACGGGAACGAGCTGCTCACGAAGTCACTGGTTGAGCGAATCGGTCAGCTCGGCGGTGGCGGAGTTGAATCCGTTCACGATGGCCCCGCGGAACGCGATGATCGCGGTGGCGACTACGACCGCAATCAGCACGAGCAGAAGCACGTACTCGGCGAGGTCCTGTCCGGACTCGTCGTTCCAGAGTGTGGCGAGAAACTGGTTCATCTGATCCTCCTGGCCATTTCGGCCATGTTGTGATGGAACTCGCGGCCCGGCTCTCACCACGAGAACTCCGGAACCGCCCTTTCGAACACCCCGGCCTCGGCCAAACCCGCACCTTCGAATCCGGACTGCGTTCTTCCTACCTCGCGCAAACCGTGTGCCAGTCGGCTCAGGAGTCCGTCCGTCCCTCGGGTCAAGCCCCGAAAAGGGGAACGCCGTTCGAGACGCACCGATTCCCCAGCCCAGATCGCCTCCATAAATGGTGCATGCACCGTTTTGGTGCACTTACCGTTTGGCGACCTCGGACCCGGCCGTGACGCTCAACACTGGCGCAGCTTTCATGCCACAGAACCGCCCCGAGCGCCCCGCCGCCACGGTGAAGCCCTCGACCAACCCCACTCGAACGCCGCAGGGTCGCGTCGAAAGCGCGTCATGTTGTGGTGAGCAAGCGACAGCCTCGGGGCATGAAACGATCCGTGGCATCGAGCTTCGAAGTCGCCAAGCCCGTCAGATCCCTGCGAACACGCCGTGCATTTTCCGCGACCTGTCGGCAAAGTGCAACGACGCAGCAGGCGCGGCGCCCGGGAGCCTGCTCAACGCTCAGGGGCTTCTCCGCGGCCCTCGACTTCCGAAGAACTCTCGCAGCGCCCCTCCCTCGTAGAACGGCGCGACGGTGTCCCGATCGGGGGGCACTTCCAGGTCGAGGGCCAGGGTCCCCTCACGAGCGTCTCCCTCGAGTCTGAGTTCGTAAAGCCCTGGCTCCAGCCTGAGCGACTGGCCGGGGTGAAGCTCGGACCCGTTCAGGTGGAGAACGGTGCCCTCCACCACCGGTGCGTCCTGCCACCAGCGGTATTCACCGCTTACGGTGACCTCAAACGGACGGGACTGATCCGTATTCGGGCGAACGGTCCTGCCCGGAACCCACACTGCGTATCTGTAAGGTACAAAGGAGCCGAGGATCATCTCCTGCACCGGCTCGGGGAACTGGCCGAGGCGCCAGGAGTCGACGATGAACATGACCGGCTTCGTGCGGAATCGCTCGAGGAAGCTCGCTGTGTACGCCTCGCCGTCCGGGCCGTAGAAGCGAGATACGATGGCAGGAGTGATATACACGGCGAAAGGATCCGGGTCGCCTTGGCAGAAGAGTGCATGTTCCGCCTGGAACCCGTACTCGTTCGGACCAAAGCTCTCGGCGATGAGCTGCAGGCTCAACCGCTGGACCTCCTGACTGTCCCGAGTCATCGACCAGGAACCGAGAAGTGCCGCCAACACCAGGACAGCCCATGCGCCTCCCAGAACGACCCTCCCCACTCGGGCCGTCCACAGCTCGCCGAGGGCTCGCAGAGCTAGCGCACCGCCGACCGCCGGAAAGAGCCCAAGCGTCATCCAGAAGTACGGGAAGGCGCTCCCGTGGAGCAACATCACGCATCCACCGACGACGAAGAAGCCGAAGCCGAGGATCGCCTCCGTTCGATGCTCGAGAACCCTGCTACGACGCGACAGGATGACCCACAGGAGGAGCGTGATCAGAAAGAGGTGCGGAATCAGACTCGGGAGCATCGCTTGGTAGACGGTCAGCCCCGTGGTGGCTCTGTAAAACTCGGAGGAGCGGATCGCTCCTCCTGGAACGACCGTCGGCTCGCCCCAGACGGATGACACGAAGACCCGATATGTCAGAAGGGTAGCGACGCCGCCGATGCCGGTGAGAAGCAGCCGTGCGGCCTCGCGCTTCCACTCGAGTCTGCGGTCGATGAGATCTCGACCGAACGCAGCCAGGAGCGCGAGTCCGGCGATGTAGACCACCTTCTGCGTGAAAAGGAATCCGACGCCGAAGAGGACTCCGGCCAGCAGCCCCCAAGCCACCTTCCTGCGAGACGCGAGCAGCGCCACGGCGCCCCAGAGCCCGAAGGCGAGTGCTCCCTGGTCCGTCCTGACCTGGACGGACCAACGGAGAAAGACCGGCGTGAACAGGAGGAGCGCGAGACCGAACCGGGCTGCACTCCGAGCGCTGGCGTCCTCACCCAGAAGGAGCACGAGAACCCGCCAGAATCCCAGAACGGCCGCAATGGCCAGAGCCGTCCAGATCCACCGGGCAACATGGATCGAGTCCATCGCAATCCGGCAACCCTCGACAACGGGAATCAGGAGCAGCGTGGCCAGACCTGGCCTTCCTCCACCTACGAGTTCCCCGGTCCTCCCGGTCTCGAACGCCCGCGACAGGAGCATGAACTCGTCCCAGTTCACACTCTCGGTGTAGATCGCGACGATCCGCACCACGAGCAGCGCCCCCAGGAAGACCCAGAAGGCCAGAGCAGCCCTACCCGCGTCCGCGCGCCCGTCCTCGGTGGAAGGCGCCCCGGGCCCCGGCCCCCTCGCCGCGATCAGTACGCCCCCCGTCCGGTGATCACCGCCCCGAAAGTCCGCGCCAGGATGTACAGGTCGAGCCACACCGACCAGTTCCGGATGTAGTACACATCGTAGGACTGCTGGACCTCGACGTCCGCGAGCCCCCGCGCCTCGACCTGCCAGAGCCCCGTGAGCCCCGGCCGGACCTCCGCCCGAAGCCGCCGCGCCTGCGGTGCGAGCGCATCCAGATGATAGGCCGGAAACGGCCTCGGACCCACGAGGCTCACTTCTCCCCGCACCACGCTCCACAGCTGCGGCAGCTCATCGATGCTGAACCGCCTCAGGAGCCGGCCGACCAGCGGCACGATCCGCGGATCGTTCTTCAGCTTGAACCCGTTCTCCCACTCCTCGCGGAGGCCGGGATCCGATTCCAGGAGCTCCTCCATGCGGCCCTCGGCATCGACGGCCATCGTCCGGATCTTCGGCACCCGAATCGTCTCACCCCGGCGACCCTCCCGCTCCTGCCGGTAGAGAGCGGGCCCCGGGCTGATCACCTTGACCGCGAGCATCGAGGCCACCACGAGCGGAGTCGTCACAACGAGCGCCACGACCGCAATCCCGATGTCGAGACTCCGCTTCACCCATCGGCTCTGTCTTCGCAGGAGGTTGTTTCCATACTCGAGCCCGAGGAGCCCGCCCAGGTTGCGCACCTGCACCCCTTCGACCGGCAGATCCCGGAACTCCCGCAGGACAATCACCCGCGGGAAGGTCAGCCGCAAAGTGTCGATCACCTCTTCCGAGCCGGGCCCCTTCAGCGAAGTGAAGGCGATCTCCACCCCCGAGCGCACATACTCCACGGAGGAAGGGTTGCCCGCCCCTTCATCTCCGTCCGCACTCGCGATCACAGCCGGCGGCAGCACGGCCACCGGGCGGAACTCCTTCGAGGCGCTGCCATCGAGGAGTGCGCGCACCGCCTCGGAATGATCGGGATCGGCGATGACCACTGCGGGCTCCGGCCACCAGCTCCGCCCCCGGGCCCAACGCGTGACGAGCCACCGAAAGGAACCGATGAGGCAGAGGCTCAGGACAAAGGCCAGAGCGAGGGTCACGCGCGAGTACTCGTTCTGGAGCTTTAGCCCGAAGATCAGAGCGGCCAGGACGAGGGCGGCCGTGGCGGTGACGAGCACGTACCGACGCAACACCTCGACTGGGCCAAGCCCGAAGCCCGGGTACAGACCTGCCTGCCCGTACCCGAGGAGAATCAGGACGATCGCGGGGGTGACCCCGATGTAGAGCGCTGCATCCTGACCGTGAACGGGCAGCGCCCACAGGAGGTAGGCGACGACACCGGCCAGAAGCAGGGCAAGGGCGTCGGCCGCGGAGAGGAGGGCGACACGCGCGGAGCCGGCCCAGGGACGGGACGGCGCGGCGGGCAGGGATCCCGTCGTGGACGATACCGCGGGGGAGCGATCGACCGTAGCGGTGGGGCGCTCTGCGGCATTCACCGCTCGAGGGTCCACCCGTTCCGTGCCTTGAAGCCGGTGCATGGTGGATCTTATGCCGGTAATGGAGGCGGAGCAAGGAAACGCTCCCCGCGGGGCACGTCATCAGGCCGGGACCTCCGTGGGACCGCTACGCCGGAGCCTGGACCTCGAGCGCCACGACGTACTCCACGCCCATGTCATCTTCCAGCACGCCCCAGACCCGGTCGCCCCGCAGGCGGAAGGGGGTGAAGCGGGGAGGGAGTTCGGCCTGCCCGAGGAGCCTTCCGCCTGCGTCGAACACGTCCCAGAGCGAAGGGAGCGGCTCGAGCCGCTCTGTCGCGAAGGGGAGGGTGAGCTCCACCGCGAGCCGGGCGGCCGGGATGTGATCGACCCGCTCGACCCAGAAGGAGCCCTCGGGCGAGACGAGGAGAGAGCGTGCGGGCGGCCTGTGGTCTGGAACCGGGAAGCGGGCCTGCACGGCGACTCGCTCCCGGTATTGCTCGAACTGGCTTCGGCCCTGCTCGGGCCCCATGGGAAAGTCGTCCGAAAGGTAGGCTGCCTCGGCAAGCGCGAGATGCGCCTCGACCTCTTCCTCCAGGTCGAGGGGAACCGGGTCATAGTCCCGGGTGATGTGCCGGATCGGGACTCCGTCGGGTGCGAAGACCTCGATGCGGTAGGGGATGCCGCCCGCCACGATCCAGTGCCCTGCGCGGTCGACACCGGTGGGGCGGGCGACGGACACGAGCCCCCAGTCGCGTCCGGTTCCTCCTCGGGCCGCGGTGGCGTAGAGACCGATCGCCGGAGGGAGATCCACTTCCGAGCCCGGCACGACCTCCCCGGCACCCTGACCCATCAGGTGGAGGGTTCGCGGCGTCATGACCGGGGTGCCCTCCGGAAGGGGCTCGCGGTCGCCGCCGGGTACGCTCACGGAGCCGTACCAGCCGGCAGGCGTCCAGAAGGAGGGAGTGACTCGCCGTCCGTCCGGCCCGGTGTGTCGCGCGGTCGCGAGCACGCGCCCTTCGAGAGAGAACCGCGTGGACCGCCCCTCGCCCTGCCAGTCGATGACCGTGACGTCCCCGTCGGTGGCCACGACCCGATTGACCATGATGAACTCGCCGGGGCCGTCACCGCTCCCGCCGAACTCGCGAAGGAACCGGCCTTCCGGATCGAAGACCCGCACCGTGGTCGTGTGACCGTTGCCGACCAGGATGCGCCCGTCCGGGTCGATCTCCACGTCCGAGATCCTCGAGAACTGGTAGGGCTCGGCCCCCTCGACCACCCCGATTCTCAGCACCTCCCGGACTGTCGCGGGGTCTGGTCCCCATGGCCCGTGAAGTCCGTTTCGGACGAGCTCGATCCCGGCGGAGTCGGCGACCTCGAAGCGGACTTCCGCGTCGACGTAGCCATGGGGCTCTGCGCAGGCGGTGGTGAGGAGGGCGAGTGCCACGGTCATGGCCCGGCTCCCTGGCAAACCTGCCTCAGACACGGGGTCTCCCCGGACACTCTGCGATGATGATCACCTCCGGCTGGAGCGGTCTCGTACGGTTCGGGAGATCATAGGCCCCACGCTGAAGCAGTGCAAGGCATCGCAAAGCACGGCGGAGTGCGAACTCCGGGCCGGCGCCTTACCTTGATGATGGAAACCAAGTCCGCGATGTGCCTGGAAACCCCGCTATCTCCTGAACGCCACCGGAGACCACTTGAACCGAACGCAGAATACTTTTCGTCTTGGGGTCGAGCGAACGATCGACTTGTTTCTTACTCTTCGCAACCCCGAGGCTGTACGCGTGCATCTCGGTCAAGAAGCCTTCCTTATCCGCTCGTGGAAGGAGCACCGCTGGTGGATCCACCGCGTCCGCCGACGTTCATGGGAAGTGAACGAGCTGCGCCTGCTCTCGCTCGCTTTGCGTCCGGGCGACGTCTTCTTTGACGTCGGAGCTTGGGTCGGGCCGTATTCGCTCCTGGCGTCACGCCTCGTAGGAGATCAGGGGTGCGTGTTCGCATTCGAGCCGTCGCTGGAGACGCGGAACCACCTCATGCTCAACCTCGATGCGAACCGCGCGAGCAATGTCCGCGTCGTCCCGCTCGCGATATCGGACGAGGTCGGAGACGCGACCCTTGTTCACGGCAGCACCACGAGCCGGAACCTTGTCACCCGGGCGTCCGCGGAAGGGTTGCGCGTGCGCACGACCACCCTCGCGCAAGCATGCTCTGAACTCGGGCATCGTCCTGATGTGATCAAGCTGGATGTCGAGGGATCCGAGGCGTCGACCCTGCGTGGCTCCGAGGAAGCCCTCGCTGATGCCCGTTCCATACTCCTTGAGTTCCACACCGACCAGCTCCGCGCCCGGGGTGAGAAACCGACGGAGCTGTTCCGTGCGCTCTTTGCCCTTGGCAACCGGGTCTTCTTCATCGAAGGAAAGGCGTCCGGGGTCCCAGCGACGGGCACGGAGCTCAAGCCTGATCGCCCGCCACCAGGTAACTTCTCCCTCCTCCTGTCTCCGGAATGGCCCGAGCCGTCCTGACCCCGGGGAAGCCCGTTTCCGGGAGCGTGAGGCCACGATCTTGGTGAGAGGTTGGATGCCTTCCGTCGCCACCTTCACGCGGATCGCGCGCGAGAGTGTCTTGCTGAAGCGGAGCTCCACGATGATGTGGGGCGTCATCGGCGCGAAGTGTATCGGTGTCCTGTCACTTCTTCTACTCGCCAGGATGTATTCGGAGGAAGCGTTCGGGATGCTCGGGCTCCTGCAAGCGCTCGTGCTGATGGTAACCGTCGTGGGAAGCCTGACCTATCAGGTCGCGATCGGGTTGCCTGAGGAGGAAGATGATGCGGGCGCCCTCGTGGTCCTGGCCATCAGCCTTCTCTTCGTGGTGTCGCTTGCCGCTGGAGTCGTGATCCATGCCTCCTCCGATTGGCTCGCCACGACGGTCGGCGCACCAAGTCTGGCTCCCTATCTATGGCTTGGGCCGCCACTCCTCTTCCTTCTTGGACTGTATGATGTCCTGATCTACTGGGGGACGCGCAAGAAGGCGATTCGACATCTGGCCTGGTCACGGATCACGGTGGCGAGCACGGTCGCGCTCTCGCAGATCGCCGCATGGTCCCTCGGTTATGCGGCGGGTGGCCTGATCCTGGGACTGGTCCTCGGAACGGCTGTCTCGACAGCGGTCCTGGCTGGCCCCCTGCTGCTTCCCTACCTGCGCCCCTGGTCCACTCGGCTTCGTCCTCGTCGGATTGCCAAGGTCGCTCACGAGTACCGCCAGTTCCCGCTCTTCCAGGGCCCGGCGTCTCTCCTAAGTTCGATCTCCTCGGCCCTGATCCCCCTCGGACTGGGATTTTTCTTCGGCCCTGTGGTTGTGGGGCTTTTCTGGATGGCAGACCGGGTGTGCGGCTACCTTTCGAACTTCGTGCGGCAGTCGATGCAGCACATCTTCCTCGATCGGGCTGCAGAGCTGTCGAACGCGGGCGGGGACCTGCTTCGTCTGTTCCGCCGAACGACCCTCGGTCTGCTCGGTCTCACCATTGCCCCCACCCTCGTCCTGGTCCTCTGGGGCCCCCCGCTGTTCGAATTTGTCCTCGGCAGCCGTTGGCTCGAGTCCGGAAGCTTCGCTCGGTGGCTGGCCGTCGCCTGGATGTTCAACCTGCTCTCCGTCCCGGCCGTTCAGCTCGCGGCGGTTCTGCGAGTGCAGCAGTGGACGCTCGCCTACAGCACAGCGCTTGCTGGCTTTCGAGCCGCCGCGGTCCTGGCCGGTGGCCTGTCGCAAGACCCCCTCCTGGTCTTCGTAGTTTATGCGCTTGGCAACATGGTCTGCAGCCTGGCACTGGCGGGGAGGATGCAGCGCCGGCTGTCGCGAGGCCAGCCCCCAGGCTGAAGGTCAGCCGCGCGCATACTCTCGGTAGTGCACTCCGGCCATCGCTGAGAGCATTCCGGCCCCCGTCATGAGCAACCTAAGGCTCCGAAAGAGCCGGACCCTCCCGAATGGAGCCGAAACCAGCACCATGACGAGCCCCAGCACCACCTTTCCGATCCCCTTGATCGTCCGCTCCGCTCGCTTCCGCACCGTCCAATCGACCGAGCGCTCCGCAAGCGTCAGGCAGCCGCCAAGGCGGAACCATCGACGGATCAGCCACCCGGGAGTCGCACGGCTCCGGGGGACCGTTTCATGCACCACGGCTCGATCGGCCCAGTGCATGCGGCCCCCTTCCTTGCGCAGTCGGAGCGCGAGTTGGGTGTCCCCTCCTCCCGTGAAGGAGAAGGCGGGATCGAAGACCGGGTGTCCGAGTGAATCGATCGCGGCCCGGGAGAGCAGGAGGTTACCCGAAGCGATGAACCCGACGGATGAGGCATCGGGGTATCGCGCCCGGCCAAAGAACCCTCCGGCCCGGATCCAGTCCGGACAGTCCTGAGGGAGCTCGGGCAGAACCGGCCCGGCCACGGCGTGTGCGTCCGTCTCCCGCTGAACGCGCAGGAGCTCATCCAGCCAGAGCGGACTGACGTGCTCGTCGTCATCCACGAACACGAGGAACTCCGGTTCGCTGGCCTCGGCCAGCGCACGATTTCTGGCCTCCGAGATCCCAGGCCGGGCCTCGAGCACAGCCCTGAGCGGCCATCGGTACGCCTCCCTGAGCTGGACGACCACCTGGACACCATCGCCTTCCGGCGCGTTGTCGACCACCACCACTTCGATCTCCGGTTCGGAGGTGGATCGAAACTCCAGGTGTTCCAAGCTCTCGAGGAGACGCAGGAGCTGCTGTGGCCGCCTGTACGTCGGCACCAGAATGGACACCCGGGCCTGGCCATCAACCGTCATCGAGCCCGCCCTTGGAACGCTGGCGCCGGAGGGTGGCGAAGACCTGCTCGAGCATCGCCCCAACACGAGCATCCCACGTGTGCTCCGCAAGAACCAGGTCCCTCCCCAACCGACCCATTCCCGGGAGAGTGTGCCGGCGAGAGTGGATCTCCATCAGGCACCGGACCAGGTCATCTCGGTCGCCCGACCGAAAGAGGAAGCCGTGCTCGTCGTCTCCGACGAGGGCTTCGGCGTCGTCGTGCCGGCTCGCGAGTACTGGGACTCCCATTGCGAGATACTCGTAGAGCTTGAGCGGAGAATGGTACATGGAGCCCAGTTCCATACTGCGTTGACCGGAGTAGCCCACGTCGAACCCCGCCAAGTACTGCGGCACGCTCTCCCACGGCACCTGACCGGCGAACCGAACGCTGTCACGAATGCCGAGCTCGTCAGCAAGCGCCTGCAGTCGACTCAGGTCCGGCCCGCGACCGAGGATTGCCACATCCATGACAACCCCTCGGCCCCGGATCTCCGCAATCGCTTCCAGTAGGAGATCAAGGCCCTGCCAGGCCAGAACACTCCCTGTGAACCCCACCGTGAGATTGGGTGAGCTCCGCCGAGGTGTCACCTCTGTCGGATCGAACCGGACCGGATCCACCCCGTTGGGGACGACCAGGACCTTGTCCGGGTCGACCTCGAGTTCCTCGGTGAGTATCGCCTTTAGCGGATCGCTGACGCAGACGAGCACGTCACAATTCTGATACGCCCGAAGCTCCAATCGCCTGGCGATACGGGTGAGAGCCATGCTTTCGCGTTCGACTTCGGCCTCGTAGAAAAACGGCCCATTCGTCTCGAGCACCCAGGGTACACCGTAGGACTGGAACCGCCGTCCGATCCCCTGCATGGACGCGAACCGCTCGTACACCAGGTCGAGATTGGTCCCGAGGCGCACGCCCGCGTGAATCGGCGTGATTCGGCCAGCAGTTACGCGAAGCAGGTCGGCCGAGAGCCGGGCCACCCTCCCCCGATGCGAAACGACCCCATCTGCCCCTCGGCCCGCAAACCGGGGCAGGAGGTCGCCAGCAATGTACCTTTCGACCCGCCACCCCTGCCGCTCCATTGCCTCGATCACGCCGAGTACGTGTGCGCGGGGGCCGCTCGCCGAAGCCCGGGGATCCGTCGAAACACGGGGCGCACCGGAAAGGTATCCGATCGTACCCCGGTGGACAGCATCGGCTCTTGAATCTGGCGAACCCAAACTCACGCCCCCCCGGGCCCGCTCGGCCCAGCGGGGTTGCCCACCCCCGGCTCCCAGCCCGTCAACCGCTGTCGGGCGACCCGCAGGAGGAAGAGCGGGTTGCCGATGACGTAGCGCCGCCAGAGCCGGACGGGATCGCTTCCCAGACGCCACAACCACTCCAGGTGGAGGCGTCGAATCCATGCGGGTGACCGCCTCTGCTCTCCCGTCACGAAATCGAGAACCGCACCCACGGCCCAGACGACAGGTGCCTTGATGGATGGCCGATACTTGGCAATCCAGTGCTCCTGGACCGGTGTGCCCATCCCCACGAGCACGATGGATGCGCCGCTGCCGTTGATATCGTCGACCACGTTACGGCTGAGCTCGGGGGTCAGGTAACCGTGGTGAGCGCCCGGGATGCGCAGACCCGCATGGCGGCTTGTGAGAACGGCTGCGGCGCGCTTCGCAACGCCCTCGTTCCCAGCCAGGAAGTAGATCGGGATGCCCTTCTCTGCTGCAGTAGCGCAAAGGTCGTCAATCCAGTCGGCCGCAGCGAGGCGGGGAGGAAGGCGCCGCCCCAGAATCCTGGCTCCGAGCCGCACACCCGAGCCATCGCAAATGACTGTTGAAGCTGACTGGAGCTGCTCTCGCAGAACTCGGTCGTGAACGGACATGTTCAAGACATGGGGGTTGGCGTAGCCGATCGTGACCTGGGGCCCTGAAAGCCGGTGCGCGCGGCCCTGCGCCGCGGCTGTCGTATCCATGATCAGCTCGTCTGCGCTCCATGGGCTCACCGGAACGCCAAACAGCCTCAACGACCTCTCGGAGTCTTGCAGTCCATGGCGGCGCTCTCCCCGTTGTTTGGACGTCCTCGTCAAGTCTCCCCTTCTCCTCACCGGAGGCCAGGCGAGTGCCGTTGCTCCTGAACCTCTCCCCGCGGTCGGGACGAGTTCGGAATCGATATCGACGAACCGCCGCGGGCGCTGCTACTGCCGCCGACCGCCTCAACGAGTGTCGGGAACATCAACTCAGCGGATCCGACCACGGCTCACGCCTCCACCTCGGACCCGCGCCTGGAACGTCCTCTAGAACTCAGCGACAAGAACAGAATCAATCCCAGGATCGCTGCGGCACCTGCGAGCTCGACTGCCTCCTCGAGCGCAGAGTCCATGAACCAAAACCCCACGGAGTAGACCTGCTCCGAAGCGTGCTCGGTGTACCAGAGAGCGATCCCTGGCTCTATGGCTGCGACCCAGGCATCGCCTATTCGTTCGTACCAGTTCCCGATGTACCGGGTGGCAGATGCTACCGACGCAACCCCGTAGGCTCCGAATCCCAGGAAGATCAGAACCCGTGGCAACCGCCCCCCAGACCACACCGCCCGTAGTCCCACGAGCCACGTCACCATGACCCCCCCAAGTAGGCCGTAGAAGCTGATTTCGGTCACCGTCCGCACGGGAGAGCGTAAGTCGAACTCCGGCGCGAACAACGGCATCGTCACATGGAAGCTGAGGAGATGACGAAGATTGAGCATGTCCTCGAGAAACATCAGACAAAGGCCTACGAAGCCCGCAAACGCAGCCAGCTTCGGCAGCGGGCGGGTGTCGTCCCACTTTGACCTGAGGAGCTCCCCCGCGAGACACGCCGCGACGCCAAGGAACGTCCATTGCACATGCTCGATCGGACCTGCTTCCCCGAAATACCAGAGAAAGAACAGCACGTGCGGGGCCAAACGATCTCGGACCCATTCCCTTGAATCAGCGACATCGAGAACATCGATCACGACGAACCCAAGCAGCCCGACGAACACAAGTGCGGCAGCAATGGCAAGCGGCAAGCTCACGACCAAGTTGGTCAGACGACCACTTCCTCCCTCCGGACGAGTCGGGCGGGAGTCGGCGCGCGTCACGCGCCGGCTCATTCCCCCGACTCCAGCGACGACAACCTGCCGTGAGGGTGATCATCACAAGCGGGCACCCCAAGTGCCGCGCTCACACCCGTCTTGAAACCCACGTCCCTTGATTTCCCTGAGGCCGCGAAGCGACCGGCACTCGGGAGGAAGAGCCTCGGTCTGCGACGGTCGTACCTACGGCGCAACATCACTGCGAGGCCCCGTCCTGGCGAGTTGGAGGTAGATCGGGTGAACCCGTCCGCTGTACACGGCTGAAGTCCGCCCCC
>SLDT01000093.1 GCA_007125125.1 Gemmatimonadota bacterium
CCCCCTACTGCGAGCCCGACCTCCGGCGCCGCATCGCCGCCCGCCTCCTCATGGCCGGCGCCCGCGAGCTTGCACGCGAGGGCGAGGCCCCCTGGAACCCGGGCCGCGACTTCCTCGCCCTCGCCCTCGCCGACAGCATCGCCCGCTACCTGCGCGTGGCCCGCCCCGACTCAGAGCCCGACCCGCCGGCCGAGCCCGAGGCGGAGCCCCACACCCGGCCCGACCCGCCCGTCGAGCCCGAAGCACCGGACGCACCCGAGCAGCCCGAGCGCCCCGCGGGGGGTGTCGACCCCTTCGACGTATGGGGTTGAGCGGGGTGAGGGGGTGAGCGAGCCTCCCTTCCTCCGGACAGGAGAGGAACCGGTGCGGCCCTCTGCGACCGCGGACGCCGTGCTCTTCGACCTCGACGGAACCCTCATCGCCACGCGCCGCCTCTACATCGAGGCGCTCTCGCGCGCCCTCGAGCCCGTGCTCGGCACGCGCCTCACGGAGGAAGAGATCATGGGCCACCGCCCGAAGGCGGAGCGGCGCTTCCTCCTGCGCCTGGCCGGCCCCGAGCGGCATGCGGAGGTGTTGGAGGACTTCTACCGGGCCTATGCGGCGCACCACGTGCGGGCCTTCCAGGGGGTGTACCCGGGGGTGACGGCGCTCCTGGACGACCTGCGGGTGCGCGGGGTCCCGATGGGACTTGTGACGGGGAAGAGCCGCCGCTCGTGGGTGGTGACCGAGGAGCACGCGGGGCTCGGGCCCTTCGACACGGTCGTGCTCGACGACGACGTGCCGCACCCGAAGCCGGACCCCTTCGGGGTGTCGCTCGCGATCCGGCGGCTGGGGGTGGCGCCGGCTCGGACGCTCTACCTCGGGGACTCGCTGACCGACCTCGAGGCGGGGCTCGGGGCGGGGGCGCACCCGGTGGGGGTGCTCTGGTCGAAGAAGGCGCACGAGGTGGAGGCGTTCGCGCGCGACAGCCGCGAGCTCGGGGCGAGCGTGCTGCACGCACCCGCCGAGCTCTTCGAGGCCACGCCCCTGCGGTTCCCGGGGGGATGAGGGGGGCACTGTTGAGCGTGGATCCCGCGGACATCGGCAAGCCACACGCGCGGAGGATGGAGCATCGCCCGCTCAGGCAGGGTTGAGGCCCCTGAACCCCCTCCGCCCTCACCCGACCTGTTCCTGTTCCCCATGGGCCTGTGGAAAGAAAAGAACCCTCTTCACTCGTTTCCGTCCGCGGGACTCAACCCGCGAGCTCGTGGCGCTCCCCGTGCTGCCCGGGATCCTCTCGGGTCTTCCGCGCACGGGGAGAAGCGCGGCCCCCCACCGGCTCCTTGGAGCAGCGTGTGGAGAACCCACCCCGCCTCGCCGCGGACGCAAAGAGGCGAAGAACCTCTCTTCTCGGGAAAGGGGGCACTTGCTTGACTCGAGTTCGGCCCTCAACACCGCGATATCTTGGGGGTCCCTCGGCCCGGTCTGCACGACATCTAGTGGTCACTTGGGTTGAGCGAATGCCCCCTTCTCGGGATTGCCCGAGACCTCCCTCCCACTCCCCGGAGACACAAGACCCCCGGACCCGACGACGATCGAGTCCGGGGGGCCGGTCGAGCGACGTGACAACGTCGCGCCTGGGGTGTAGAATGTCCATGAGGATCCCTCCCCCTAACGGAGCGCCTGATGTCTGAGATCGTCGACCGGAGCGAAATACGTTCGGTCTCGCCGGCCGAACTCCTCGGAACCCTAAACGAAGTCGAGGAGAAGAACGCCCCGTCCGGCCTATGGGTCGTCGGGGATGTGGAGCTTCTCCGCACAGGTGCCCGTGTGTCCGTCGTCGGATCGCGGAAGCCTTCCCCCGAGGGTCTGGAGAGGGCGCGGAGATACGCCCACACTCTTTGTGAACTCGACGTTGTCGTCGTCAGCGGCCTCGCGGAAGGGATCGACCGCGCCGCACACGAGGAGGCGCTCCGGGCGGGAGGGCGCACAGTCGCTGTCCTGGGCTCGGGTCTGGACCGTCCGTACCCGGCGAGCAACCGGAACCTCTTCGGCCGGATCGCGGCCGAACACGCGGCGATCTCTCAGTTCGCCCCGGGGACCCCCCCAAGGGGGAAGAACTTCCCTCAGCGAAATCGCGTCATGGCTCTAATCACGGACGCGACGATCATCGTCGAGGCCGGGGAGTCGAGTGGAACCCGTCACCAGGGGTGGGAGGCCCTGCGCCTGAACCGCACCCTTTTCATCGATCGCCACGTCATCGAAGCGGGCCGGTCGTGGGCCGGAGAGATGCTCGGGTACGGCGCACAGGTCATCGACCCGGAAGATCTACCCCACCTCATGGACGAACTTCCGACGGTGTCGAGCGGTGTCGCCGAGCTTCCCTTCTGAGGTCCCCCACGCCTCATACTTCATCTACTCGCCCCGGGGGGGATCGGAGATCGCCCGAGAGTCCCGCCGGCTCCGAGATGCGCTGAAGCTCGCACGTCCGGACATCCTCCCGAAGGTCGCGGATCGAGTGAACCGGGTTCATGCGTCGGGCGACTTCGAGGGCTTTTTCGGAGAGGGGGTTGTCCTGATCCCCGCACCAGGACACGCGCCGACGGTCAGAGGGGGAGACCGCCCTGTCGAGCGGATCGCTCGGGCCCTCCAGGCGAAAGGGCTCGCCGCCGCGGTACACCCCATCCTCCATCGAGAGACAGTGGTGCGAAAGTCGGCGTTTGCGGGCCGCGGAGAACGACCCTCCGTCCAGACGCATGTCGACTCGATGATGGTGGAGGTGCCGGAGGACTTCGACCTGTTCCCTCCGCCTCGGATCGTCATCGTCGACGACTTCGTGACAAAGGGTCGTACTCTGTACGCCGCCGCGACGGTAGTTTCGCGGGCGTTCCCCAACTCGGACCTCCGGGGGTTCGCCCTCGTTCGCACGATGGGATTCATCGATGATATTCCCCGCATCGTAGAGCCCGTGGTGGGGGTCCTCCGCCGGGACGCCTCGGGTGCCGTCCGCCGAGAGCCCTGATCCTAGACACACAAGACCCCCGGACCCGAAGACGCTTGAGTCCGGGGGTCAGGACCCCACCCGCCCCCGGGAAGACGCGAGGGGGCCGGGGCGGGATAGGGTGACCACCTCGACTTCCCCCCCTTTCGTCCGGCGGTACGTGGTCCCCTCGCCCGCCTCGACCATCTCCCGGGCCTCGGCCCGCGACTTGGCTCGCACCTAGTACTACTGTGTCATAAAATCTTGCTTCCCGGAGAGTGGCTTGCTATCTTGACGGCATGGGAACACGCACGCTCGATCGGGAGCGGTTCGAGGCCTACCTGGAGCGGTTGGGGGAGGCGGTGGGCCATGCGGACCGCCGGTGGCCGCTGGAGGCGTACGTGACGGGACTGCTGCTTCCCGGGGAGCGCAAGAGCGTGGAGCCGATGGCGGCGAAGGTGGCGCCGCGGGAGGTGAGCCGGGCGCATCAGTCGATGCACCACTTCGTGGCCAACGCTCCGTGGGACGATGAGGCGATCCTGGCGGTGGCCAGAGACTGGGCCCTGACCCAGCTGGAGCGCCATGCCCCGATTGGTGCATGGGTGGTGGACGACACGGGGATCCCGAAGAAGGGCAAGCATTCGGTGGGCGTGGCCTGGCAGTACTGCGGAGCGCTGGGCAAGACGGCGAACTGCCAGGTCGCGGTGTCGGTGTCGCTCGCGAACAAGACGATGAGCGTGCCGGCGGCGTGGCGGCTCTACCTGCCGGAGTCATGGGCGAAGGACCCGAAGCGCCGCAAAGAGGCGAGGGTGCCGGCCGAGGTACGATTTCTTCGGAAGTGGGAGATCGCACTGGAAGAGATCGACCGTCTGCTCGAAGAGGATCTGCCGCCCGCGCCGGTGGTAGCGGATTCGGGCTACGGCGACACGACCGAGTTCCGCGAGGCCCTCACCGAACGGGGGTTCTCCTACGTTGTGGGGATCAAGGGTGAGACCACGATCTGGCCTCCGGGGAAGGGACCGCTGTCCCCCGCTCCCTACTCGGGCCGGGGACGTCCGCCCCGGCGTGTGAGGCGGGACGAGGATCATCGACCCGTGTCGGCCAGAGCGCTGGCCGGGCAGCTCCCGAAGGAGGCGTGGAAGCGGATCCGGTGGCGGGAGGGGACGAAAGGGGCCATGGTCTCGCGGTTTGCGGCTGTGCGCGTGCGGCCGGCCCACCGGGACGAACTGCTGAGCGAGCCCCGGCCCGTCGAGTGGCTCCTCGTGGA
>SLDT01000171.1 GCA_007125125.1 Gemmatimonadota bacterium
GCCCCCCCCGTAGCTCCCCGTGCTCGTTCCCACACCGCGGAAGTTGAAGCGCAGCGCGTGGATCCCCACCTCCGAGAGCGCCTGGGCACTCCGAAAGACCGCCTTCGTGTGCATCGTTCCCCCGTACTGCGGGTGCGGATGGCAGATGAGGGCAGCCCCGCGCGCGCTGCCTTCCGCCTCGCGCAGGCGTGCTTCGAGATGGCCATGGGAAACGGGGATCTTCACCGGTCGCGCGTCCTGGATCGGGGAACGTTCGAGGGGCCCGCACCGACCGGCAGGCCCCGGGCACCGGAATCTCGCCCCGAAGCCGGAGGGGGACAATCCGCTACCGCCCCGCCCCGGGCGCTGGCGCATCCGCCCCGCTCCGGGGTAGAATCTCCCCTTCGACCGCCCGTGCGCTCCACCGGGCGCACCCACCCCTGCACCGAGGAGACCCCTCATGTCCGAGGACAACGCCAGCCTCCAGGACGAGATCCGCCAGCGCTACTGGGGCTCGGACGAGAGCGTGAACGGGATCGCCGCCGACCTCGGGATCTCGAAGGGCCGCTTCTACGACCTCATTCCGATCCTGCGCGTCGAGGGCGCCTGCCCCGCCTGCCGGGTCCCCGGTCCGGGCTACGCGAACCGGACCGCGCGCGACCAGGGCGAACTCACCTGCGTCCTCTGCGGCTGGACCGGGAGCGAGTCCGAGCTCGCCCCACTGGAAGAAGGCACCGAAGCCACCGCCTCTCTCCGGGAGCAGCCCGCGGCCCTCGGGGCCCCGCACCACGCGGTCAGGGGAGGAGGGCCTCGTCGCGAGCCGCTCCCTACCGGAGCCCTCGACCCCACCTCCGTCATCGGCGGTGCCCTCGTCGGGCTCGTCGCCGGCCTTCTCCTCGGTGGATGGCTTCGGAGGTGAGCGCACCGTGAGCGAGTTCGACGCGACCCCGGCCGAGGAGTTCGAGGAGATCCCGGACCTGCAGCCCCGCTCGATCGAGAACCGCTACGAGCGGCGCATCACGATGCGCGTGCCCGACCGGCACAACGAGAAGCTGCAGCGCCTCATGGAGTGGGTGAACGAGAACGACGATCTCTACGCCCTCTGGATCGCCTCGAATGTGACGGCGATCGAGCGGCTCGGGATGACGGACCATGGCCCCGTCCATGTGAAAATTGTCACAAACCTCGCGCTCCGGCTCCTCCGCCTCCTGATGGACGCCGGGATCGAGCCCGGGGTGATGAAGAGCTACGGTCTCGGCCAGGACGACGCCGAGGTCGTCGTCGCCCTTGGCGCGCTCCTCCACGACATCGGCATGTCGATCCACCGGGCGAACCACGAGGAGTACTCCCTCTTCCTGGCCAGTGAGCAGCTCCGCCGGCTCCCGGAGGAGCTCTATCCGCCCCGCGTCGCCGCGATCCTGCGCTCGGAGGTCCTCCACGCGATCATCGGGCACCGGAGCGGCGGACGCCCCCTCACCCTCGAGGCCGGGGTCGTCCGGATCGCCGACGCCCTCGACATGGCCAAGGGTCGCTCGCGCATCCCCTTCGAGGCCGGCTCGGTCAGCATCCACTCGGTCTCGGCCGCCGCGGTCGAACGGGTCATCCTCGAGCCGGGCGAGGAGAAGCCGGTGCGCATCTCGATCGAGATCAACAACTCGGCCGGGATCTTCCAGCTCGACCAGCTCTTCCGCGAGAAGTTCAAGGGGAGCGGACTGGAACCCCACCTCGAGCTGCGGGCTTTCATGAAGGAGGAGTCCGAGCGACGCCTCTTCCGACAGTTCACCCTGTAGAACGCTCCCGACCGGAGCCCCCCTCCCATGGACCGCACCTCACGCACCGCCCCCCTCGAGAGCGCGCCAACGGCCCTCGCCCTCGCGACGCTCCTCCTTCTCGCCCTTCCCCTGGCCGGCTGCGAGGGAAGCGAGGCGAACGCGAGCGCCGGGGGCGACGCCACCCCCTCCGAGGCCCCGGCCGGCACCGCCCCCGTTCCGGGACCCGGTGCCGCCGCGCAGCCGGGCGCCCCCGAGGGCCCGATTCCCGGCGCTCCGGCCCCGGGTTCCCCGGCTCCGGCGCCCTCGGCCCCGGCCGGGTCGTCCGACACCGTCACGGTCAGGCAGGATGCACCCCGCGACCTGTCGCAGATGGGGTGGAACGAGGGCGACGAGGAGCGCGCCGTCGTGCGGGTGATCGAGTTCAGCGACTTCGGCTGCGTCCACTGCGCCGGTTTCCACCTCGAGGACTACGGCCGCATCCGGGAGGAGTTCATCGACCCCGGACAGATCGTCTGGAAGTTCATCCCGATCGCGATCGGGGGCTTCCAGAACTCCGACTATGCCGCCGTCGCGGCGGAGTGTGCCGGTGAACAGGGGCGCTTCGCCGAACTCCGGACCCGCATCTTCGAGACCCGCACGGAGTGGATGCGGGCGGGCGACCCCGTGGCCTTCTTCACCGAGCAGGCGCGGGGGGCCGAGCTCGACGTCGCCCCCTTCGAGCGCTGCCTCGAGAGTGGCCAGGAGGCGAGGCGCCGCGTTGCCGAGGCCACCGAGCTCGCCCGCGAGATCGGGCTCCAGTCGACCCCCACCTTCATCGTGCAGGGCCAGCCGGTCTCGGGACGGCCCCCCTACGACCTCTTCCGCGATGCGCTGCGGCAGCTCGTCGGGGACACGATCCCGCCCGGGGGCGACTGAGGGGGCGGGTGCGCGTGCGCGGGGCCGAGAACGTGGACTGGGAAGAGATCGCGGCGCTTCCCTGTCCGGACGGGAGCCCCTGCCTCCTCATCGCCGACACCGGGGACAACCTGGAGCGGCGCGACGACCCGGCCCTCTACCGGATCCGCGAACCGGCGCTCGATCCGGCGCGGACCCGGCCCGCTCCCGGCCCGCGGGACGAAGGGGTGCCCGTGCTCGAGGCGGGGCCCGCGGAACGCTTCCCCCTGCGGCTCCCCGATGGCCCGCGCGATGTGGAGGCGGTGCTGCTTCTGCCCGGGGGGCGGGTCGTGCTCTCGAGCGAGGCGGGGCCGGGGCGCCGGCAGGGCCAGCTCAGCCGGCTCCGATGCGCGGTGCCGGGTGCGGAGTGGTGAGGGGCGCTGTGCGCACGGGCCCGCGCCGGGGCGTCAGCGCACGCGCTCGATCTGCTCCATCGTGACCCGGAACTCGCGGCCCTCGGCCTCGAAGGTCTCGACCAGGGTGCGCACGAGCTCGAGGACGATGCCGCGCTCGACGTCGAAGAGGACCTCGAGCCGCCAGGGCTCCGGCGTGGTCTCTCCGTGCGGGGAGAAGTCCGGGACCGGTCGCCCCTGTCCGGAGGCCATCGCCATCGTTCCCTCGATGCGGGCGAGGGTGCGGCCGTCCTCCTCCTCGAGGGCGACCAGGCGGTAGCTCGTGGTCATGCGGGCCCGCACGGGGCCGGGCTGTGCCCCGGCAACGTCATCCCAGCTGCTCCCGACCTCGACCGGTCCCTCGGGGAGGAGCCCCGGAAGGCGCGGGCCGAAGCGCACGGTGCGCGGATCGGCCGGAAGGGGTGCCGGGACCTCGTTGATGGTCCCCGCGAGGCGGGCAATCGACTGGAGGGCGGGGTCGGAGGGGAGTGGATCGAGCTCGCTGTCGTAGCTCCGCTCTCCTCCCTCGCGGCTCCAGTCGAGGAACCGGATCGACTCGATGACCTGCCGGACGATCGGGCGGTCCCCCTCCTCGTCGAGGCGCACGGTCTCGTGGACGAGCTGGCGGGTCTCCGAGAGCGCCTCGGGCTCCCCGTCGGCGGTCGTGCGCTGCGAGGTCAGCATCTCCCAGCGAAGTTCGACCCCCGGCTCGACGAGGGCGCGGAGCGTCACCTGCGCGGGCTGGGCGGCGAGGGGTAGGGGGAGGGCGAGAAGGGCCAGGAGGACGACGAGGCCCGGAACGGCGAGGAGGAGGCCGGAAGGCGCGGTGGCGCGGGCCGCACGGCGGGTCTGCCGGGCGCGGCGGGTGGCGATCGGGGGTGCGGAGTGAGGGGGCATGATGTCGGCGTCGCTCGATCGGCCGGGGCACGCTGCGACCGGGGCTCGGTCCCATGGCGTGGAGCTGATGGTAGGCGGGCCACCTCCTGTCGCGCAAGCAGCTCCCGTCGGCCGTGAACCCCCTCACCCCCCCGGGAACCGCAGGGGCGTGGCCTCGAAGAGCTCGGCGGGTGCGTGCAGCACACTCGCCCCGAGCTCGCGGCTGTCGCGCGCGAACGCCTCCACCTCGTCCGCCTTCTTCGACCAGAGCAC
>SLDT01000056.1 GCA_007125125.1 Gemmatimonadota bacterium
CCCTCGTCCCCTCGAGCCTCCTCCTCGGGGTCACGCAGCACATGACGACCGACCTCGCCTCGGTTCCCCTGCTCTGGGTCGTTCCCCTCGCCCTCTACCTGCTCACCTTCATCCTCGCCTTCGCGCGCCGGCGCCCCCTCGCACACACCACCGCGCTCCGCTGGCAGCTCCTCCTCGTCATCCCCCTCGTCCTCATCTGGTACTGGGGGGTCCGCAGTCCGCTCGCCACCGAGCTCCTCCTCCACCTCGGGGTCTTCTTTGTCTGCGCGCTCGTCTGCCATGGCGAACTGCACCGGAGACGGCCGCCGGCCGAGCGACTCACCGCCTTCTACCTCGCGATCGCCCTCGGGGGTGCGCTCGGGGGCGCCTTCAACGCCCTCCTCGCCCCACTCCTCTTTCGTGGCGTCGCCGAGTACCCCCTCGCCCTCATAGCCGCCGTCGCCCTGCGCCCCGGACGCGCCGACACCTCCCCGGACGACTCTGTGGCCGCGCGGCTTCGGCCCCTCGCCCTCCCCATCGCGATCGGCGCCTCCGCCCTCCTGCTCACCCTCGGCCTCCGCCCCCTCCTCACCGGAACCGCGGGTCGGGCCCTCATCTTCGCTGCCCTCTTCGGCATCGGCGTGCTCCTGCTGCGCCGACTCGGAACACGCCCCCTCCTCCTCGCTCTCTCGCTCGGGCTCATCCTCGCCGCCGGCTGGCTCGGAGACCGGACCCGTACCCGCGTCGTCCACGCCGAACGCTCCTTTTACGGGGTACACCGCGTGACCCTCTCTCCGGACGGGGGCCACCATCTCCTCTTCCACGGCACCACCCTTCACGGTGCCCAGTCCCTGGACCCCGAACGGCGCCTGACCCCCATCACATACTACCGGGAAGAAGGGCCCTTCGGCCGGGCCCTCCGCCACCTCGACCCCCCCCCCGGGGACCAGGCCCGTCGCGTGGGCGTGCTCGGTCTCGGCACCGGGACGGCGGCCTGCCTCGGCTCCGAGGGCGAGCGCTGGAGCTACTTCGAGATCGACCCCGCGGTCGTCCGGATCGCCTCCGACACGACCCTCTTCACCTACCTGCGGGACTGTCCGCCCGAGATCGAGGTCATCGTCGACGACGGGCGCCGCGCCATCGAGGCATGGGACGGCCCCCCCTTCGACCTCCTGATCGCCGATGCCTTCACCTCGGACGCGCTCCCCGTGCACCTCATCACGGTCGAGGCGATCGAGAGCTACATGGAGGCCCTGACCCCCGAGGGGGTACTCCTCCTCCACATCAGCAACCGGCACCTGCGCCTCGAGCCCGTCGTCGTCGCTGCACTCCAGGCCACGGGGCTGCTCGGAATCACGGTGATCGAGATCCTTCCCCCCGAGGCCCTCCGAGAGGAGATGGCGACGGGGGCCCAGTGGGTCGCCGTGGCCCGGACCGCCGACCCCCTCGTACCCCTCCTCGAGAACCCGGACTGGCGCCCCCTGATCCCCGAGGCCGACATCGGGCCCTGGACCGACGACCACTCCGACCTCCTCCGCGTGATGCGCTGGCTCGAGCGCTGAAGCGACCTGCGTTCTCGAGGGGGTGATTCAGAGCGAGAGCACCTTCCGCTCGAGACCCTTCCCGCGATCGACCCGTCCCACGAGCCCGCCCCCGGCGAGGAGCTCCCCGAGGACCCGGGTCACGACCACCTCGGGCCGACCTCCCGGCTCGAGCTGGAAGCGCACGAAGATGCGCCGCTCCTCGAGGAGCTCCGCCGTGAGCACCGCCTCGAGGCGGCGGATCCGGTCGAGGAGCGCCTCGATCTCGTCCTCGGGGTTGGCGAGCTCGACGAGCATCTCCCGGTTCGCGGAGGTGAGTTCGTCGAGGGAACCAGCCGCCACGACCTTCCCGTGGTCGAGGATCGCCGCATGGTCGCAGAGCTCCTCGAGCTCGTGCAGGTTGTGCGACGAGACGACGACGGTCGCGCGCCCTCGCAGCCCTGCGATGAGCGAGCGCACGGCATGGGCGCTCCTCGGATCGAGCCCGCTCGTGGGCTCGTCGAGGAGTACGAGCTCCGGCTCTCCCATGAGCGCCTGTGCAAGGGCGACCCGCTTCGACATCCCGTGCGAGAGGGTTCCCGCGCGCGATTCGGCACGGTCGAGGAGGCCCACGATCTCGAGGACCCGCTCCGCCTCGGAGCGCGCCCGGCCCGAATCGATTCCCTGCAGGCGGGCCAGAAAGGACAGGCTCTCGATGACGGGCACCCGTGGCGGAAGCACGGCGTCCTGCGGGAGGGCGAGGACCCTTCCTCTCAGGCGATCGATGTCGCCGGCAGGGACGCCGAGTACCTCGACCGTACCGGAGGTCGGCCGGAGCCAGTCGCAGATGAGCCCGAAGGTGGTCGTCTTCCCGGCGCCATTCGGTCCGATCAGGGCGAAGGTCGAGCCAGCGGGGACCACGAGGTCGACTCCGTCCACGGCACGGATGCGCCCGAAGTGCCGGTGGAGGCCGCGGGTGCGGACGGCGGGCGTTGCTTCGGACATCAGACGTCCCTCCGCTCGAGGGTGAGAAGGGCCGCGATGACGAAGACGACCGTGGCGAGGGTGAACACACCGACCCCGATGAGCTGCTCCTGTACGTTCGGCGAGAGGAGATAGCCCCCGTAGACACGGGGGAGCATCCAGCGCAGGGGCTCGATCGCACCCCAGAAGTTCGTGAGCCAGCCGGCCATGACGGTCCCGAGAAGAGCGACGATGCCGACGAGGAGCGCCGGGTAGGGCCTCACCAGCGCCGAGACAAGGAGCATGAAGGCGAGCCATGCGGTGCCGACGGGGAGCACCAGAAGCCAGAATCGGAACAACTGGCCGGCCGCACTCATTCCCGGAAACTCGTCGATCCAGAGAATGCCGAAGCCGAAGATGAGAAGGTGGGTGGCGGCGGTCAGGAGGCCGAGAAGGATGGCGTTGGCGAAGAAACGGCCGAGGACGAGGGAGCTGCGGCGGGTGCGCAGGGTGAGGTAGCGAACAGTCCCGGATTCGATGTCGCGGCCGAGGGCGTCGAAGCCGATCAGGGCGGCGAGCCAGGGGAGGAAGGTCCGGTTGGCCCAGAAGAAGAAGAGGATGACGAGGGGGATTCCCGCGAGGTAGGAGGCGAGGGCCGGGTCATCGACGAACACCTCGAGCACCTGGCGGGTGATCTCCTCCTGGAGTTCGCGGCTCCCGGCACCCGCGAGCTCGGGGGGGAGCTCGACGCCCTCGGTCGCAGTCTCGATCTGGACCGCGGCGGTGCGGCTGATCAGGATGACGAGGGCGCCGGTGAGTAGCGAGAGGAGCGCGTAGATCCCGAGGAGGAGGACCGCCTTCGTGGATCGGAAGGTCTGCCGGAGATCCTCGCGCGCGATGATGAGGATATCGTGCATCGTCTCGGGTACCGGGGTTGAGAGGTGGGCGGGCCACGGCACGGGCGGCCTACTGTGGCGGCATGGGCGTGGCTGCGCAAGGGCACGGGGCGCGGGCATGCGTGGATGGTCCCCGGACGGACCCCGGAGCGCTAACTTCATCGGATGAGGAGTGAAGCTGACCGAACCGCCACACCCGGGTCCTGCCCACTCTGCGGAGTCGGGCATGGGGTGACCCATGCCGGTGCCCCGGGGGGACGCGACTTCTTCGACTGCGCGAAGTGTGGGCTTCTCTTTCTGGACCCGACGAGGCGCCCCGCCCCGGCCGAGGAGAGGGCCCGCTACGAGGAGCACCGCAACGACCCCCGTGACCCCGGATACCGCCGCTTCCTCGAGCGGCTCCTGACCCCCCTCGTGCGACGGCTCGCGCCGGGGGCGGAGGGGCTCGACTTCGGCTGCGGGCCGGGACCGGCCATGGTGCCGATGCTGCGGGCGCGCGGATTCGCGGCCGAGGGATACGACCCCTTCTTCGCTCCGCGCCGGGAACTCCTCGAGCGGCGCTGGGACTTCGTCACCTGCACGGAGGTGATCGAGCACTTTCACCACCCCGCCCGCGAATTCGAGCAGTTGGCCGGACTCGTCCGGCCCGGAGGGCTCCTTGCCGTCATGACCGATCCGGTCACTCCGGTGGTTGACCTCGCGAGCTGGTATTACCTGCGCGATCCCACGCACGTCTCGCTCTACCGCGCCGAGACCTTCCGCTGGATTGCCGAAGCCCGGGGCTGGTCGCTCGAACGCCCCGACCCACGAGTCGCAATCTTCCGGGTACCGAGGCTCAGCGCTCCCGCCGCGATCCCCGACGTCCGCGCAGACCGATCGAGCCCCTGAGTCCGATCCAGTATGCAGGGGCAAGAAGAAGAAGCACGAGCGGGAACCGCATCTCGTACCCGGCGAGCCACGCCACCCCGGCAGGCGCGAGGACCGAGACGAGCAGGACCAGCGCGCTGAAGGAGTTCCCGCGCCATGCCGAGCGGCCGAGGAGCGGAGTGAGGGGAACCCCGGCGAAGCAGAGCACGGCCGGAACCCATGCAGGGTTCTCCCGTGTGACAAGGGCCACCCCGATCCCCGCGAGGAGAGCCGCGTGGGCCCATGAACCGAAGTGGACCCAACGGACCTCTTCCTGAGCCTTCCGAATCGAGGGGGCGAGGGTGCCCGTAGTCTTCCTTGCGCGCTGCTTCGGGGGCATGTCGTCGGGCCGAGGTTGTTCCGGAGCGGGTGGAGCCGTATCTATCGGGGTCCGTTCGCCAATTCTGCGGCACCCGGCCAGGGAGGCTCGTCTGGGCATCGAAGTTCATGAACCGCGGTTCCCCGTGCAAGGTCGGAGGCGTTCGTCATGACCGCCGCTCGCAGGGGGCCGTTGCGCGCGGGGATCGGCTCCGCGATCAAGAGCCGCTTCCTTCGCTTCCGCAAGGAGATCCTCGTGGTCGCGGCGGCGATCCGGCTCCCGGGGACCCCGCTGCATCTGAGGGCGGCGGGGATCCTGCTCCTGCTCTATCTCGCGAGCCCGATCGACCTCGTGCCCATCGTGGTCCCGTTCTTCGGTCTCGTGGACGATCTGCTCATCGTCCCAGCCGGCTTGAGCTGGGTGGTCTCGCGGCTTCCGGATCCGGTGCGGCGTGAAGCCTCCGAGCGGGCCGACCGCGCGATCCGCCGCTACGTGAAGAGGCCCCTGGTCTTCCTTGGCGTGCTCCTTCTGGTTCTTTTCGTCTGCTGGATCGGTGTTCTCTGGCTGGCATGGACTCTCCTGACGGGGTAGTGCACGGACGATGAACTCGAGGGACGAAGCGGGCGGAAACGGGATGCCTTCTTCCAGGGACCCCCTGGCCGAGGCGCGGCCGCGACGAAGTGTGGCCGGGTGGGCGGGACTGCACCTTCGGGGCATGGCGATGGGGGTGGCCGAGCTGATCCCCGGGGTTTCGGGCGGGACGATCGCCTTCATCACCGGGATCTACGTCGAGCTCGTGCAGACGATTCGCAGCTTCGACTCGGAGCTGCTCCGGCTCGCGCTCCGTGGGCGCGTGCGTGAAGTCTGGGTGCGCTCGAACGCGAACTTCATCGTGATGCTCCTCCTCGGGATGGCGACGAGCGTGGTCCTCTTCGCCTCGCTCCTCGCCTGGCTCCTCGAGAACCGGGAGGTGCTCATCTGGGCCTTCTTCTTCGGTCTGATCGTCGCGTCGGTGATCTATGTGGGTCGCTTCGTGCGGCCCTGGAGCCCACGAAGGCTGGGAGCGGGGACGCTCGGGGTGGGTGCGGGGCTCGTGCTCTCGAACATCCAGCCCCTTCCTGCCCCCGAACACTGGATCTCGACGCTGCTCGCGGCGGCAGTGGCGATCTGCGCATGGATCCTGCCCGGCATCTCCGGGAGCTTCATCCTGCTCCTGCTCGGGAAGTACCAGCAGCTCGTGCGCGCCGTGAGCGACATCGACCCCGGGTTTCTCCTGGCCTTCGCAGCGGGATGCGTGGCGGGGCTCCTGGCATTCTCTCGGGTCCTGACCTGGCTGATCCGGACGCGCTACGAAGGCACGCTCGCCTTTCTGTGCGGGCTCATGCTGGGCTCCCTCCAGAAGCTCTGGCCCTGGCGCGAAACGGTCTCGACCTATGTCGACTCGAGCGGGGAGACGCTCCCGCTCGTCGTGCGGCCTGTGTCGCCCGCGACCTGGGAGGCGGCGACGGGGCTGGGCGCCTCGGTGCCCGGGGCGATCCTGGCCGCCCTGGGGGCCATGGCCCTCGTCTTCGGGCTCGAGATCGTCGCACGGCGGCGGGGTGGGACGGATGCGGAGGTGCCCTCGAGCTGAGCGCGGCACCGGCCGCCGGTTGAAGGATGTAGGGCCACCCAGCCCTCACGCCCGAACGCCGAAGGACTCCTCGGCCGGCTCGTCGGGCTCGTCCCTGAGCACCTCCTCTTTGTAATCTTCCAGCCGGCCCCCGGCGTCTTCCTCGTCGAGGCGGGCCAGGATGTACTTCACTGCCTGGTGCGGACTTCGGTGGAAGTGATCACGCCCCAGCCGTCCGTAGAGGCCTGATCGAAGCACGACATCCCGCACCGGTCCGATCAGTGCGGTGAAATGGAGCTCGATACCCTCGTCCTCGAGAATGCCCGCAATCTCGTCGAGGGCACTGACCGCAGTCGTGTCGAGGTCATTGATCGTGATGCCGTCCAGGACCACGGCGCGAAGAGGGCGTGCGGCCCCCCGGGCACGCTCGAGAATGAAGGCGCGCAGGTAGTCCGAGCTCAGGAAGCTGAAGCCTCCGCTCAACCTCAGGAGAAGGATCGACTCGACCGGACTGGCAAGCTTCGAGCGCCGAAGGTCTCGGTACAGGCGCGTTCCCGGAAGGTGCCCCAGTTCGACGACGTGCGGGCGGCTTAGTCGGAAGAGGAGTGCAAAGGCCGACGCCGCGATCCCGAGGAGGATCCCCTCGCGAATTCCCAGCAGGAGCGTGACCACGAAGGTGAAGAGGGCAAGCCTGCCATCACGCGGCTTCGCACGCCAGAGGTAGAGTACCTCGGAAGGGCGAATCATTCCCAGCACGGCCACGATGATGATCGCGGCGAGCACCGCGATCGGGAGGTCCATGAAGAGCGGGGTGAGGACGAGGAGCGTTGCGACCACGACCCCCGCGGCGGCCCAGTTCGCGAGTGGAGTCCGAGCCCCTGCCTGCTCGTTCACCGCGGTCCGCGAGAGGCTCCCGGAGGCCGGGACGCTCCGAAAGAGGCTGGCCACGAGGTTCGCGGCGCCGATCGCCATCAGCTCCCGGTTGGGATCGACCCGGTAGCCGTGCCGGACGGCGTACATGCGTCCGAGCGAGATCACCGTCATGAACTGGACCAGGGCAAGGGTGAGCGCAGTCGGGAGGAGGTCCCGGAGCTCCTCCGCGCTCGCCAGCGGCAGGGTCAGGGACGGAAGCCCTGCTGGCACCTCGCCAAGGAGCTCGACCCCGAGATCCCCGAGCCCGAAGAACCGGACCGCGACGATCCCGGCCACGACGACGACGAGCGATCCGGGAAGGAAGTGGCGGACGCGCCTGAGCACGAGGAGCACCGCCATGGCCCCTGCGCCGAGGGCGAGGGTGGGGGTGTGGAGCGCGCTCGCGTTCAGGATGAGGTCGCGGACCATGACGACCAGGTACCCGGACCGCGGGAGATCCATCCCGGTGAGCGCACCGACCTGGCTGAAGGCGATGATGAGCGCTGCAGCCCAGACGAACCCCACGATGACGGGCCGCGCGAGAAGGCTCACGAGGAAGCCCAGCCGGGCCATCCCCATGAGGAGTTGTGTCAGACCGACCATCGCCGTCAGCACGAACACGAGGGCCAGGTAGCGGTCCGGGTCTCCGGCGGCCACAAGACCGACCCCCGCCGCGACGATCAGCATGTCGATCGCGATCGGGCCTGCGGCGAGTTGACGAGAACTCCCGAGGAGGGGGTAGACCAGGAGGGGAACGAGGGCAGCGTAGAGGCCGTAGATCGGCGGAACCCCGGCGATCACGGCGTAGGCCATGGACTGGGGAACGAGGATGACCCCGACCGTCAAGCCGGCCCTCAGGTCGTCCCGCGCGTTGGCGCGCGAGTACTCGGGCAGCCAGGCGAGGAGGGGGAGTGAGCTTCGGAGCCATTGCCCCATCCGCATCACATCCCCCTCCGGTTCAGGTCCAGGCTGCGGCTACCCGCGTCAATCAAGCGGTCGGGAGCGCCTCGACGTACTGGATCATCCGCCGCCGCATCGCCTCATCGGGGACCCGACCGCGTCCCCCCCCGAGATTGTCTACCATGTGGTGCGGCCGGCTCGTGGCCGGTGTCACAACCGTCACGGCCGGGTGCGAGAGGCAGAACTTGATGAAGAACTGCGCCCAGCTCTCCGCGTCGAACTCCGAGGCCCAGTCCGGGACGTCGCGCCCCTCGACCCGGTTCCAGAGGCGGGTGCGCCCGAAGGGCACGTAGACCATGACCGCGATCCCGCGCTCCTGCGCGAGCGGGAAGATCATCTCCTCGGCACTCGTGTTGTCGACCGCGTAGTCGATCCCGATGAAGTCGATGGGCTCGTTGCGCATGACCTCGGCGAGCTGACCGTACTGGCCCTCGCTCGTCGTCGTCACCCCGATGTAGCGGAGGCGACCGGCCGCCTTCATCTCCTTCAGGATCCCGAGTTGGGTCGGAATGTCCCCGAGGTTGTGCACTTGGATGAGATCGACCGTCGGCGTGCGGATCCGCTCGAAGGAAGTCGCGATCTGCGCCCGGGCGGCCTCCGGATCGGCCGAACCGCCTCCACGCCCGGCGACATTCACCTTCGTGGCCCAAAAGACGCGGTTCTGGATCCCGAGCTCGTTCACGATGTCCCCGGCGACCGCCTCGGACGCTCCGTAGCTCGGCGCGGTATCGAAGACCGAACCACCGTTCTCGACGAGCGCGGCGAGCACCCCCCGGAGCTGGTCGTAGTCCTCGCTCCTCGCCACCTGCGAGAAGGTCGCGGAGCTTCCGAGCCCGACGACGGGGATGCGCTCCCCGCTCGAGGGGATGGCTCGCGTGATCATCTCCCGGCTCAGCATTCCCTCGAGCAGCCGCGGATTGATCGAGAGGGCCGCCCCCGCCCCCGCCGCAGCCGCGGACAACTTCAGCCACTCACGTCGGTTGATCATGAATCCCTTCTCCTGCCTAAGAGGAACGTTCACCGCCCGGCCGCTTGCCGGATGGCACCAGACCTTGAAGGTACAAGGGCGCACGCGATCGCAACAGGGCACGGCCCGCCACTCACCCGCGCCTCCCTCCGCCCGCCGGCCCACCGGTCCCGATCCACCCTCGTGCGCGAAAGACAGCGAGCATGGCCAGGGCCGCCGCGAGCATTCCCGCGAGGACCGCGGGATATGCCCAGGGCACATTCAGTTCCGGCATATACTCGAAGTTCATCCCATAGATCCCTGCCACGAAGGTGAGCGGTATGAAGATGCTCGCCATGATCGTAAGGACCTTCATCACCTCGTTCGTCCGGTTGCTCACATTCGACAGGTAGAGGTCCCGCAGCCCGGAGGCGATCTCGCGCAGAATCTCCACGGTGTCGATCAACTGGTAGCAGTGGTCGAACACGTCCCGTAGAAAGGGTCGCGTGCGCTCGTCGAGCAGCGGTCCCTCGACACGCAGAAACCCCGAGAGGAGCTCCCGAAACGGCCACACTGACCGTCGTACCGCGAGCAGCTCCCGCTTCAGCTCGTGCACCTTTCGCATGGTGTCGCCCGTCGGACGATCGAGGACCTCCTCCTCGAGCGCGTCCACCGCCTCGCCGAGTCCCTCGAGCACGAGGAAGTAGTGATCGGCCACCGCATCGAGGAGCGCGTACGCGAGATAGTCCGACCCCCGACTCCGCACCCGCCCCCGGCCACTCCTCAGCCGCTCCCGGACCGGCTCGAAGACATCGCCCGGCATCTCCTGGAAGGTCACGAGGAACCCGGGCCCGATCATGACGCTCACCTGTTCGTCCAGTACGTGCGGGCTCCCCGGGACCAGCCCCAGCATGTGGACCACGACGAAGAGGTGGTCGTCGTACTCCTCGAGCTTCGGCCGCTGTCCCACACTCGCCACATCTTCGATCGCGAGGGGGTGGAGACCCACAAGGGCAGCGACCCGCTCGAGCAGATCGACATCATGCAGCCCCTCGACATTAAGCCAGAGCACCCCGGATCGCCCGGTCGGCAACTCCAACGACTCGGGCAACGCATCGACCTCCCGCTCCCTGAAGCTGCCTGCGTCGTATTCGATCAATTGCAGCCGGACCCGATCGACTCGCCGTGGCCCGGTGTGGACAACCGTACCCGGCGCGGTGCCCGGCTGCTTTGCCCTGCGGCGCACGAACCGGCCCATGACCCGAAGGCTGTGCACCGGGTGCCGAGCTGCATCAGCGAACCCCTGGAGTGCTTCACCCATTACCTGCCCTGCACCCCTGCCACTCGCGTTGTCCATAGCTCAAATCCTCCGAGAGTCCACTCTGAACCGGGAAGAAGGCACCCGGTCCGGGCCTCCTTCCAGCGGCTGGTTACCCAAGACGCCGTGCTGCCCCTGTTCCGTCGAGGGCCGGATCACTACCTTCGCCTGCGGAACCTCAGAATTCTCCGTGATCACGCACCAATGGTGCGCCCGCCGCACCCCTCCCGCAAGCCGCCATGACGGATCTGGACCGACTCGTACGTGATGCCCTCCCCGGCAATCCGTCCAACCTGAGGGAAGACCGTTATCGGGGTGATGCCTTCGACCTTGGCTCGGAGGAGCTCGCCCCCGGGGAGCAGGCGGCCCTTGCTCGCATCTATGCCGACATCCAGGAGGTCTACCGATGCTGGCTCGAGGTCCGCGACCTCCCGCTCTCGGAGCGCCAGCCCCTCCTCCGGAAGGTGATCGCGCTTGACGATCCGTCGATCCGCAATGCCGCAGACTCCCTCGGGAGTAGCGTGCGTCGCCCCCGATCGTCCCGAGTCACCCGGATACTGCACGATGTCCGGGGCGGAGCTCTCACCGCACTCCTCGCGAACGCCCAACTTCTTCGGGACGAGCACGACCCGGTGAAGCTCCGGTCCGCCGCACTCCTCGCCCGCGACCATGCGAAGATGATGCGCAACGCGCTGCCATGGATCGACCCGGCAGGCCGCGCGCTCGACGAGCAGGACCGTCCCCATCGCATCGACGACCTCGTCGGCAAGTGGAGCGACTTCCGCTTTCCAGGGCCGGGAGGAACCGAGGGCCAGGTGCACGTCGAGGGGCTGCGCACCGGCCTGCTCGCCGCGCGATGTCTCGAGGCATCGGCTGTCGACCGGGTTCTGTACAACCTCATGAACAACGCGATTCGCTTCGCGGCCGGCCCCGACGTGCGCCTCGCGATCCACCGCAACGGGAGCCCGCTCGTTCGCTGGATCGTGGCAAACGAGGTCTCGGACGAGCAAGCCGGCTGGATTCGCGAACAGACCGGGGACGAACCTTCGCGGCTCATGCTGGGCGGAGTGACCCGGGGCGGTTCGGGAATCGGGCTCGCGAACTGCGTCGACTTCATCGTCTCGGCCTTCGGTCTCCCGGACGTGGAGGCGGCGATCGAAGGCGGACACACCGGCACGCTCCTCGCCGAGGGTTACTTCGTGGCATGGTTCCACTGGCCAGCCCTCGACGGGGACGCCGCTGATCACCCCAACCACTCCGGAGATTCCCATGCCTGCCCCTCTTGACCACCCGGTTCGCACGGGCGCCCGTGGCACCGCCGTGCTCCTTCTTCTCCCCGCCCTCATCGCCCTGTCGGCCCTGCCCGCGACCGACCTCTCGGCCCAAACCGCCGAGGGCATCCAGGAGGTGAAGGGCGCCGGGTTTTTCGCCATCGGAGCCCACCGGATCAGCATCTCCGAGCTGAACGACCGACTCGTGGGTGCCGGCCTCCCCGAGTTCGGAAGCGTGATGTTCTCGATCGGGGGCGGAGGCTATGCCCTGCGCGGCGAGCACCTCCTGATCGGGGGCGAGGGGTATGGAATCCTCGCTGGCGAGGTCACCGGTGACGGGCGTCCCATCAACCTCGCGGGCGGCTACGGACTCTTCAACCTCGGCTACCTCCAGCCCCTCGGCCCGGGCGTCGACGTCTACCCGCTCCTCGGGTTCGGCGGGGGCGGCCTGACACTCGATTTCGGGGCCCAGGGCACGAGCGACGGCTTCGACGAGGTGATCGCCGACCCGGGACGCGAGGCCAGCCTTACCCGCGGTGGGATCCTCATGAGCATCGGTGGGGGCGCACGCCTCCGGCTCAGTGACGCGGATGGCGGTCTGATCCTCGGCATGCGTGCCGGCTACACCTTCGAGCCATTCTCCGTGAACTGGCGCATGGGCGGCACCACCCTCGGAGGTGGCCCGGACACCCCCCTCTCGGGCCTCTACCTTCGCTTCAGCGTCGGCGCAGGGCGCTGAGGTACGCGGCCGGCAGCCTCCTGCTGCCGGCCGAGGGCCCTCCCGCCCTCTCCCTTGCTGCCCGGACCGAACGGCGAAGAACTACCCCTCCGTGTCAGGAAGCGCATAGGCAGCAAGCGAACCCGGCACTTGAACCACGACGAACTGGCGCCCCTCGTGACGGTAGCTCATGAGACCATAGCGGGCGACGCCTGGCAGTTCGATTGCCCCCAGTCGCTCGCCCGATCGCTTGTCGATCGCGTACAGAAAGGGCGTCCCGTCGGACCCCTGCCCCGAGGCCAGGAGAAGGTTCGGCGTCGCCATCATCGCCGAGTGCCCCGACCGCCCCGTCTCGCCCACATCAACCCCCTCGAGGAGGGGATGGTTGCGGACATTGTCCGGGGTGTCCCCATTCGGGATCCACCAGAGGTGCTCTCCGGTGTTCATGTCGATCGCCGTAATCCGGCCATATGGGGGCTTGAAGATCGGGAGCCCTTCGATCGTGCCGGCCCCGATCGAGGTGCCCGAGGCCCATTCGAGCACCGTGGTCCCGGCCGGGTTGCCGATCGCGTCCCTCTCCTCACCCGGGGCGAGGCCCTGACCGGAGCACGCCTTGTGCGAGGTGATGTAGACGATTCCCGTCTCGGGGTCTGCGACCGGAGGCCCCGTGATGTTCGATCCACCGGTCGAGCCCGGACACCAGAGGGAGCCCCTGTAACCAAGGTCATTGTCCCGGTGGAGGGGTGGGAGAAAGAGTGGCCCGGTCTGCACGTCCGAAAGCTGTTCGATCGCCCGCGCCCGGAGCTCCGGGGTGAAGTCGATCAGCTCGTCTTCCGAGAGCCCCTGGATGTCGTAGGGCCCCGGCCGCGCAGGGAAGGGCTGCGTGGGTGAGGTCCACTCGCCGGGAACCAGTGACTGTGGCACCTCGCGCTCCTCGAAGGGCCAGATTGGCTCACCCGTCTCTCGGTCGAAGGCGTAGACGAAGGACTGTTTCGTGATCTGGACCAGTCCGGGCACCCGGCGCCCATCGACCTCGAGGTCGAGAAGGACCGGGGCCACCGGCACATCGTAGTTCCACAGGTCATGCCGCACGAGCTGGTAGTGCCAGACCCGCTCCCCGGTCCGGACGTCGAGGGCGATCACGCTCGTCCCGAAGAGGTTGTCGCCGGGCCGGAAGCCCCCGTACCAGTCGCTCGTGGGGCCATTCGTCGGAATGTAGACGAGCCCCCGTTCCGGATCGGCCGACATCGGGGCCCACGACGAGACGTCACCCGTCCACTCCCAGGCGTCGTTCAGCCAGGTCTCGTGTCCCACCTCGCCCGGCCTCGGAATCACATGGAACTTCCAGAGAAACTCACCCGTGCGGGCATCGTAGGCGAGGATGTCGCCAGGCACGTTCTCGCGTCGGGACTGGTTGTAGCCCTGCTCCGCCGAGTTCCCGACGATGACCACCCCATTCACGACGATCGGGGGCGACGAGCTCGTGATGTAGCCCAGATCGAGGGGCACACCGATGTTCGGATCGTACTCCTCCTCCCAGGCCTCCCAGGGACCCCACCCCTCGAGGAGATCCTCCACCAGGTCGACGACCCCGGTCTCGGCGAACCCTTCGAGGGGTACCGGACGCCCCCAGCCCTCGAGCGGCAGTCCGGTCTCCGCGTCGAGCGCATACAGGAAGAAGGCCGGCGTCGTGATGTAGACCACCCCGCGCCCATCAATCTCCGCGTAGGCAACCCCCTTGCCGTGCTGCTTCCGCATGGAGTACTCCCAGCGGAATGTCTCGGGTTCACCGAAGGTCCAGACCGTCTCTCCCGTCGAGGGGTCGATCGACACGACGTCGCGATGCGGGCCAGCCACCGAGATCAAGCGCCCACGCGCGTAGATCGGGGTTGCCCGCGCCGTCAGCGGAGCGAGCCGTCCTTCCGGCGACCACTGCCAGACGAGCTCGAGCGACTCGAAGTTCTCCGCATCGATGTCACCGAGAGGCGTATAGCGAGTGTGCGCCATGTCACCGCCGATGTTCGTCCACTCGCCCGGCGGGGTGGGCGGCCGCTCCCCGCAGCCCGCAACCGCAAGGAGCAGGACGAGCGAGAACAGGACGAACGGCCGAAAGACCGGACGAGAAGGGGAGCCGATGTCGGAGCGTTCGGGCATGGAGGGGAGCCTCGTGCAGGAGCGGCCGGGAGGGGCGCACCGGCCCCGCCCTCGGGATTGAACGGACCACCTCCAATACGCGTCAGGCCCTCCCGGCGCAAGGGGAGCCCGGCGCGGCGGTCCCCCTCAATCTTCCGGATCGATCCGGAAGATCCCCCCTTCGTCCCCTTCCACGGCGACGAAGATCGAGCCCCCCGGCCCCTCGCGCACATCACGGATCCGACCGAGGTCGCCGGCGAGGAGCTCTTCGATGTGCACGACCCGCTCGTTCTCAACCACGAGCCGGAGAATCCGCTCTGCACGCAGCCCCCCCGCGAGGAGGTCGCCCTCCCAGGGACCGAAGCGCTCCCCCGACACCCGGGCCAGCCCCGAAGGCGCGAGGGTGGGAAGGAACTCCCAGACCGGAGGCGTCATCCCGACCGCCTCGAAGTCACGGGTCTGACCGAAGGCCTCCTGAGTCCGGTAGTCCCGTCCGAGGGAGGCGATCGGCCACCCATAGTTTCGTCCTGGGGCAAGGAGGTTCAGCTCGTCACCCCCCCGCGGCCCGTGCTCCGTCGCCCAGATCGCGCCCGTCTCGGGGTCCCTCACAATCCCCTGGATGTTCCGGTGTCCCATCGACCAGATCTCGGGCTGCACCGCATCATCCCCGATGAAGGGGTTGTCCGGAGGCACCGAACCGTCGTCGTTCAGCCGCACGACCGTGCCGGAGTGATCCGACGGCTCCTGCGCCCGCGCAGGCTGCGCGCCCCGGTCTCCGATCGTCATCAGGAGGGTGCCGTCGGGAAGGAAGAGGATCCGCGAGCCGTAGTGCCGGCCCGGCGAGGTTCGCGTGTTCGACTCGAAGACGAGCTCCACGTCACTCAGCGTCGTCCCCTCCAGCCGACCCCGGGAGAGGGCGGGAACCGTCCCCTCCGAGTCGCCCCGTGACCAGGTCCAGTAGACCCAGCCCCCGTCCTCGAAGTCGGGGTGGAGCGCCACATCGAGAAGCCCCCCCTGGTTCTGCACGTGCGGCGAGGGCACCCCCTCGACCGGGATCCCTTCCCCGTCCCGCACCCGGACCATCGCCCCGGAGCGCCGGGTCACGAGGAGATCCCCGTCGGGCAGGAAGGCGATCGCCCACGGATCGTCCATCGACACCATCCTCGTCACGCGGATCGTGACGTACTCGGTCGAGCGCTCCTCGATCACGACGTCCGAGGTCCCCGGGAGCTCACTCCCCTGGTCCGTGGCCGCGTCCGCGTCCGGGGCCCCACCGCATCCCCCCGCGAGCCAGCCACACAGGACGAGCGCACCAACCCATCTGCGCGCACCGTACCACCCCCGCTCAATCACCATTCGATCGTCCACCTTCCTCCTCCTTCCTTCGGCTCGACCCGCCGGGCGACGGATCGAAGGGACCGTTCTCGCTCACTGGAGTAGAACCCCCGGAACCCCTCGGGTTCCGATCGCACCCCTTCCTACCGTCCCGGCACCCTCATGAACGCCCCCGCCCCCTCGCCCGATCCCCTTGCCACCGCAGCAGCGGTCGACAACCTCCTCCTCGGCTTCCTCGAACCCGAAGACGAGCCCCTCCGGACCGCCCGACGCGCGATCCTCGACGCCGGGATGCCCGAGATTAGCATCTCGCCTCTCGAGGGTCGCCTACTCCAGCTCCTGGTGCGCCTCTCCGGAGCGCAACAGGTCCTCGAGATCGGCACACTCGGAGGCGTTGCCGCGATCTGGATGGCCCGAGCCCTTCCTGCGGGAGGAAGGCTCCTCTCGCTCGAGATCGACCCCGGGCATGCCGAGGTCGCGCGCCGAAGCATCGCCCGCGCCGACCTGGGCGACCGGATCGACGTCCGGGTCGGACGAGCCCTCGATCTCCTCCCATCGCTCGAGCAGACAGGTGACCGCTTCGGCTTCGTCTTCATCGACGCCGACAAGGAGCCCTATGCGGAGTACCTGGACTGGTCGATCAGGCTCGCTCGGCCCGGCGCCCTCATCGTCGCGGACAACGTCGTGCGCGCGGGCCGAATCCTGGATCCCGCGGCTGACGACCGCTCAGCGCTGGGCGTGCGCCGTTTCAACGAGGCCCTCGCCCGCGATCCACGTGTCGAGCCGGCCTTCGTTCAGACTCTCGGGGCCCGAGGGCACGACGGCATGGCACTCGCCAGAGTCCGCTGAGCCAGGCCCGCGATCAGCGGTCTCCCGGCGGAATGAGGTCGAGCAGATCATCCGACAGGCCGCCCCCGGCCCAGTAGGTGATCAGCTCGGCCACGGACTCGGACTGCCGGACGGAGTTCAGCTCGAAGGCATACAGCACCGTCATCTCCGGGGCCCCGTCGTCCGTGACCGCGATCCCGATCGCCGAAACCGTGAGCTGCTCCCCGGTCTGGAGTCGCTCCAGAACCTCCGGCGTGGCCACGAAGGATGCGCCCACACTTCCCTCCTGCCTCGCCGAGACCGAGTGAAGCGCCCCTTCGGCATCGTTGCCGAAGTGGAGGATGTAGCCGTTCTCCCCGGCCAGGGGCGCCGGAAGCTCCAGCTCGAAGCTGATCACCGGGGCCATCACGAATTCGGGGTGCCCGAAGGCCCAGTCGAGGCGGTCGAGAAGTGCCATGAACTCGGCGATCTCCTCGGCGGGCAGTTCACTGCGTGGACGAATCAGGGTCTCGAGCGCCACGTTCACCGTGAGGTTGCCCTTCTCGAGTGTGACCTCCGTGCTCCCTCCCCCGAGCGACCCCTCGCCCCCGACCGGCCGAAGACGCTGCGGAGCAGCCCAGGGGCGGACGCGCTCGATCCCCCACAGGTCTTCCGCATCTTCGACGAATCGGTATGGCCGGACCGGCTCACTGCTCCGTGCCGCTTCGCAGACCGGACTCTGGATCTGCCGGCAGGCCTCGAGCACTGGCTCGCGCACGAGGATCTTTCCGTCACATCGCTCCACCGCCTCCTCGACGCCCCCGATCGTCTGGATGATGAGCTGCGCCTCCTCGGAAACCTCGTTGAGGGCATTCGCGAGCCGATCGTACATCGCGGCCCGATCGTTCCGTCGCTCCTGCAGGATCGCCTCGTCCTGCGTGTCGGCATACTGCCGGGCATACTCCGCATCCCGTGAGAACCATGCCCGCACCCCGAGCTCGATCGGGTCGTCCTCGTTGAACGGCTCTGCCCGGGAGATGTCTTCGAGACCCATGGCATCGCCCAGTTGACGGAGGCGCGCCGAGCGCTGGGCAAGCGGTTCGAGTGCGTTTTCCACCGTCGCGAGAAGCGCATGGCCCCTGACGCAGGCGCGGCTACGCTCTTCCTCGTGGTAAGCAAGCATCCCCGGCGGTGGGTCGTCCGGATCGGCCACCGGCGGGGGTACGTCCTGGGCCAATGCGGGAAGAGGCAGGACGAGGAAGCTCAGCACGAAGAGGAGTTTGGCAGGCATCGGGGCCTTTGAGGTTTCGGGTTGAAGGCAGTTCTCCGGACAACTCCCTCTTACCAGCGAAGCCGCGCACGGGTCCTTCACCCGGGGAATTCCGTCGGTGCCCCCTGCTTCAGAGGTCGATCCGCGCCCCTGCCGCTCGATACCGCCCCCCGAAACTGCGCTCGCCCACCACCTGCAGATCCACATCGACGATTCCCGGGAAAACCCGGTCGAAGGCGAGGGTCAATCGCGATCCCGCCAGCGGCCCCGCACAGGTGATGTCGAAGGTCGCTTCGACATCGGAATGGGAGTGGTCCCCATGGTCGTCATGCCCATGTGCCCCATGGTCGTCATGCCCATGTGCCCCATGGTCGTCATGCCCATGTGCCCCGTGGTCGTCATGTCCATGTGCCCCGTGGTCGTCGGCGACGTCTCGCACCGAGATGCTGCACTCCAGTTCCGGCGCGAAGCGAACCGCCTCCGCAATCCGTTCGCGCACCGCGCGCAGCCCAGCTTCGCGCCGGGCCATCTCCTCTTCGGTCCGGGGCGCATGTTCAAAACCGTAGATCTCCGCCGCCGGTGCGCGGAATTGCAGCGCCCCCTCGCTGCCCTCGATCGAGAGGTCGAGCCGCGCAACACCATGCTCATGCGCCCCTTCGGCCCCGAGCGGCCTCGGGGCATCCGCTCCCTCGCCGCACCCGCCGAGGAAGACGAGGAGGAGCGCTCCCGGAATCGTTGCTCCGAGCCCATGCCCGCGTCTGCCCGGTCCCATCCCTGCCATCCCCATCCCGGATTCCCTCCTCTCGAGCCGTTTCGCATGCGGGAACGAGACCCCGCCCCCCCTTGCCTCAATCTCCCCTTCAGGCCCGTCTTCCGGACGGCGAAGGTGGCGACCACCAAGATATGAGAACACCCTATCAGCAAGCAAGCGCCCGGGACTGCCGCAGCGAATCGACGGTTGTCCTGTTCGCCGACTCGCGATAAGGTACGACCGCTGCTCCACCGATGCGGAGCCCAGCGCACTCCGACAACGCCCACATCGAACCAGGTGATGTTCCGTGCCCGGACGCTTCTCGTTCCTCCCCGTTGCCCTGATCCTCTTCGCCCCGGCCCCGATCGTCGCCCAGGTCTGTCTGGGCAGCCCCACCGCGGCCGGCCAGTTCGCCGTGACCGCCGAAGGGACCCTCACCGAGCGATCGAACGACTTCGGGCTCGGCGTCGAAGCCAACCTCCCCGGCCCCCTCGCCTTCCGCGCAGGCGTCACCGTCGAAGACCGCGACGACGACAACCGGGTCACCCGTTTCGAGGGACGGGGTTCGTACGACCTCCGCTCGAACGGGATCAGCATCTGTCCCGTCGGCGGCGCGGACTACTCGCGTCAGTCCGAATCCGAGCAGTCCACCACGGTGCTCCGCATTCCGATCGGACTCTCCGTCGGCGGCAGGCTGTCCCTCGGCGACACCGGCCCCGCCGTCCTTCCCTCACTCCGTGCCGGGATCGCCAGCACGCGCACCACCGTCGACCTCCAGGGCACGAGCGACTCCACGACCCGTCAGTCCTTCTTCGTCGTCGGTGGCGGCTCTCTCTCGGTCGACGATCTCTTCGTCCGGGCCGAGGCCGGCGTCGACTCGCGACGTGACGAGCCCTTCTATACCGTGCGCGTCGGCATGCGCTTCTGAGATTCGGCCCTCCTCACGCCTCCTCCGTGACGAGGGCCGCCATCGCCCCCGCGATCCAGCCGCGGTAGTCCTCCGTCAGCTTCTCCCCCTCGATCGCGAAGGCCCGCGCCACCGCCTCGACCGCCCCCTCCCCGCCCTTGCCCAGGCCGAGGGCCCGCGCCACGCTCCTCACCTCCCGTTGCGGGATCTCGAGCGGATCGCGCGGACCCCGCTCGCGCATCTGCACCTCGGGCTGCCCCGGCACCTTCACCACCTTGTCCTGCTGCCCCTCGACCGTGCGACCATCGTCGACCTCCACGAGGGCCCCCTCACGCACGAGGGCCGCCGTGGTCCGGTTCACCCGACTCCTGGCCTTTCGAGGGCTCATCCCCTGCACATGCGGCCCGAGAACTGCCAGGATACGTCGCACCATGACCGGCCCCTCCACCTCGACCACCTCCTCGACCGCCCGCGCCCAGGCCTCGGTCGCCTTCTCGCCCTCCTCGCCCGCAGCCGGCTCCTCGAGCGGAGCCTCCGGCCCCGACGCCACCTCGTAGGCCACCATCCCCTCCGGCATCGCCTCCGGATCGGCCACACCGGGCGGAAGGCTCACGGGCCGCGCCGTGGCGTGAGGACGGTCCTGCGCAAGCCGCCACTCCGCCTCCGCGCGCCCCACCCTCCCCGTCTGGAGTTCGCGGAAGACCACCCACCCGCACCCCGGGTTCTCGTCTCCGCTCCAGGAGTCGCACCCGTAGGCCCGATCCCGCTCCACGACCGTGCCCCCGCAGCGGGGGCAGGGCCCAAGCGGCTCCGGCGGGTCGAAGAGTCGCTCCATCGGACGCGCCAGGATCGCCTCCACCGTGCTCCGCGTCAGCTCTTCCAGCTCCCGGCGGAAGGCTTCGGCCGATTCCGCACCCTCGCGGATCCGGTCCAGCCGCTCCTCCCAGGCCGCCGTCAGCTCGGGGCTCGTGAGATCGAGGTCGTCGAGGATCGCGACGAGGCGCCGCCCGCGCGCCGTCGCGTAGATCCACGAGCGGTGACGCAGCGCGTAGCGGCGGTCGATCAACGTCTCGATGATCGCCGAGCGCGTCGCCGGAGTCCCGATCCCGATGTGGCGCCCGGAGTCGCCCGCATCGTCGCCCTCCTCGGCGGAGTCCTCCTCGTCGCCCCCCGTCGCCGGGGGCTCCGGCGCCTCGCCGGCGCGCTCCATCGCCCGGATCAGGGAGCCGTCCGTGTGCGGGCGGGGCCGGCGCGGGTGCCGCATCTCGACCTCGGCCGAGGCGAGTGACACCTCTTCCCGGCCGGAACCGATCGCCGCGAGGGCCTCGAGCACGGCCGGCTCCGTCGGCTCGCGCCCGGGCTCGACCTCGCGCCACCCCTCCTCGACCACGCGACGCCCCGATGCCTCGAAGACCCGACCCTCGACCTCGAGGCCGAGGGTCGTGTGCTCCTCGATCGAGGGCGGGAAGAAGGCGGCTACGAAGCGGCGCGCCACGAGGGCGTAGAGGCGCCCCTGCGACTCGGAGAGATCGGCCGCCCCCGACTTCCCCGTCGGAATGATCGCGTGGTGGTCGCGCACGAGCGCCGCGTTGAAGGGGCGACCCGGGAGGGTGCCCTCGTCCGCCGCACGCGCGAGCGCCGAAGCGGCTCCCTCGAGCTCGGGGAGCACCTCGTGGACCCGGCCGAGCGCCTCGATCACCTGTCCCTTCAGGTCCCAGGTCAGGAAGCGCGAGTCCGTGCGCGGATACGAGATGAACTGGCGCTCGTAGAGGTTCTGCGCCTCGCGGAGGGTCCGCGCCGCACTCCACCCGAAGGCCCGGCTCGCCTCGACCTGGAGGGTCGCGAGGTCGTAGGGGAGGGGCGCGGCCCGCTCCACCCGCTCGACCTCATGCGCACGCACCGCCACCGGCTTTCCCTCGAGCGCCCCGGCGAGTGCCGCGGCCCCGGCCTCCTCCTCGAAGCGGACCGGCTCCTCGCCCCCGTCCGTGAGGAGCGCCTCCATCGGGGCCGCCCCCGCCCCGAAGTGCCCCCGGATCCGGTAGTAGGGGATCGGGACGTAGGCATCGACCTCGTCTTCCCGCTCGGCCAGGATCCGAAGGGTCGGGGTCTGGACCCGGCCGACCGAGACCGTGCGTCCCGGGGCGTCGTCCGGTCGCCCCTCGGCCGAGCGGACCGTCGCCGCCCGCGTCCCATTGATCCCGATCAGCCAGTCGCCCACGTCGCGCGCGAAGGCCGCCGCCTCGAGCCCCTTCATCTCCCGGTCGTCGCGCAGCCCCTCGAAGGCACGGCGCACCGCTCCGGGTGTGAGCGATGAGAACCAGGCACGGCGCACCGGCTTCTCGACCCCCGCCGCCCGGTAGATCAGCTTGAAGATCAGCTCGCCCTCTCGCCCCGCGTCGCAGGCGTTCACGACCTCCGACACCTCGGGAGAGCGGATCAGCTCGACCACCCGCTCGAGGAGCTCCTCGCTCTCCTTCCTCGGCTCCCAGCGAAACTCGTCCGGGATGACGGGAAGGTCCTCGGCCCGCCAGCGCTCGAGTGCCGGGTCATACTCTTCCGGGTAGGCGAGCTGGAGGAGGTGCCCGCGCGCCGACTCGATGATCCACTCCTCCGAGGTGAAGGGGCGCCCCCCCGTCATTTTCACTCCCAGTCCGATCGCAACGGCACGGGCGACGGAGGGCTTCTCGCAGAGGATCAGGCGTTTCATTCGATGGGTCGGCTCGTGAAGGGGTGGCCAGGGCCTGGTCGAACCGGGGCTCGCGCCCGGTTCGGGACGAGGGCAAGATGTGGCCACCCAGCGCCGAGATAAAGGGGCACCGTCACTTCGCCGCCCCCGAACGGGTGCTGCCCGGGAACGCCGGAGAGCCCGGCCCGCGCTCCCGGGGCGCACCTTCCGGCCACTCGGGGGTGGAAGGGTGGCCGGGTCCCGACCGAGCCTCCCTTCTCGCCACCTCCATCCCCGTTGCCCGCCATGTTCCGCTCGATCCTCGTGCCCCTCGACGGCTCGGCCTTCTCCGAGACCGCGCTCCCCCACGCCCTCGCGCTCGCCGAGCGTTCCGGGGGATCGGTGACGCTCGCCCATGCAGCGTCGTCGTCGGAGGATGTCCCATGGCTCGAGCAGCTCGCGGAGCGGGTCCGTGGGGCGGGACCCGAGGTCGAGCTGCACACCGCCGTGCTTCGCGGTGATCCGGTGCCCGCTCTGCACCAGTTCGTGGTGGAGCAGAGCGTGGACCAGATCATCATGACGACACACGGCCTCGGAGGAGTCACGCGGGCCTGGATGGGGAGCGTTGCCGACGGCCTCGTGCGCCGGACCCCGGCACCCATCCTCCTCCTTCGTTCGCAGGACGACGAGCCGTCGGCCGACCTCGCTTCACGCCCTCGCCCCGCGCGCATCCTCGTGGCTCTCGACGGCTCGGAGCCCTCCGAGGCGATCGTCCCCTGGGCCGAGGAGCTCGCGCGTCTCAACCGTGCCTCCCTTGTGCTCGTGGGTGTCGTGCCCGCAGAGGAGGGCTTCGCCGGATACCTTCCTCCCACGGGGGCACTCGATCGGGAGATGTCGGCGGCGGCCCGGGAGATGGAGGGGTACCTGGAGGGGTTGGCCGAGCGGCTCCGCGCGGGGGGGGCGTCGGTCGGCGTACGCGTCGTGACCGGGCCGCCTCCGGCCGAGGGGATCCTTGCGACCCGCGAGAAGGCCGGGGCCGAGCTCATGGCCTTCGCCACGAGCGGACGGGGGGGCGTGGCTCGGCTCCTGGTGGGGAGCGTGGCGGACCGCCTGATCCGGGAGGGTGCCTGTCCCGTGCTCGTCTTTCGGGCGCGTCAGCACGGTTGACGCCGGCGCGCGGCGGAACGATCGCGCGCGATCAGGTTAGGCAGGGTCTCGGCCGTCTCGCACCGCGGCGGGCCCGAGTTCGCTCAACACGGATGGATGGATGAGAATCACCAGAACGCCCCTTGCCTTTTCCCTTGCCGCCCTTCTCGCCCTGGGCGCCTGCGGTGGCGAGGACGCCCCGCAGACGCTGCCCCCGAGTGCCGCCCCCGGTGCCGATGCCATGGGGCAGGACATGGACCCCGAGATGATGGCTCTCATCGGCGAGCTTCAGGAGCTTCAGCAGCAGCTCGGGCCGATCCAGGACCAGGTGATGCAGGACCCGGAGCTCCAGCGGCACCTCGAGGAGGTTCGCGACCAGGTCGACCAGGCGATGCGGGCCGACAACCCCGAGCTCCTCGACCGGATGTCTTCGCTCGAGGCGGAGTTCGTCGCGGCGCAGGAAGCCGAGGACCAGGCCCGCATGCAGGAGCTCGGGATGCAGGCGCAGGCAATGGAGATGGAGCTCCGCCAGGCGCAGGAGGCGGTGTTGTCCCGCCCCGACATCCAGGAGCGGATCGAGGCCTTCGAGGCCGAGCAGCGCGCGAAGATGCTCGAGATCGACCCCGAGGCGGGTTCCATGATGGACCGCATGGACGAGATCGTCGAGAGGCTCGGCTGGTAGAGGGATGACGCGGTCCCGCATCGCGACCGGAGCGGGGGCCGGATGGCTTCTCCTGCTCGCCGGTTGCGATGCGGGCGCGCCCTCGCTCGAGGCCGGGCTCCAGGTCCGGGACAGTGCGGGAATCGAGATCGTCGAGAGCTCGGGGACGGTGTGGGCCGAGGCGCCGGGGTGGCGAATCGGCGAGGAGCCCCTCCTCCAGATCGGAGCGGGGGCCGAGGGTGATCCGGAGCTCCAGTTCGCACGGATCGTGGGGGCGCATCGGCTTGCGGGCGGGGGCGTGGCCGTCGTCGACGCATGGGCGCCGGTGGTGAGCTTCTTCGACGCGGAGGGCCGGCTCGAGGGGCGCTACGCCCGGGTCGGACCGGGCCCCGGGGAGCTCGCGGAGGCGCGCGGGGGCGGGGGCATCTCGGGATCGTTCTCGTGCGGAGCTGACACCGTGTACGTCGTGACCCAGCGCGAGATCGCCGCCTACGTGCCACCGGACGAGTACGTGCGCACCTTCATGCTCGATCCGCCGGGTGTGGTGCGGGGGTGTGCCGAAGGGTCGCTCCTCACGACGCGGCAGACCACTGGGTGGCGCGACGATCCCGGCACCTGGGTGGACTCCGTGGAGGTGGCCTGGCGGGGGCTCGGTGGGGAGACGGTGGTGGCGATCCTCGACACCCTGCCGGGCGAGGCACGAACCTACAGTTTGAGTCAGTCCGGGAGTACTGGCTACTCCCCGTTACTCTTCGGGCCCGCGCTCCACGTGTCCGTTGGCGGTGGGGGGGCCGTGACCAGCTTCGGAGAGGCGTTCGGCTACGCGCTCTGGGGCTCAGAAGGCGGGCTCGAGCGGATCGTGCGGGTCGACGAGCGGCAGCGGCCCGTCACCGCGGACGAGGTGGAGCGGTTCCGGGACTTCGTCTTCAACCCCTGGCGCGGAAACGAGATGGAGCGCGAGAACATGGAGCTCCGCCTCGAGGAGGCGATCGGGCGCGGGCGACCTGCCTTCGCCGCGCTCCACCTCGCGCCCACGGGACATGTCTGGGCCCGGCTCCACGACCATCTCGATGCCGTTGCCTTCTGGGACCTCTCGCGCTTCGGGGTCCATTTCGATGCCCCGGAGCCCGACGGCCCCAGGCGCTGGGTCGTCTTCGATCCGGAGGGGCAGCTCCTCGGGGAGGTCGCGATGCCCGACCGCTTCGAGGTCCACGAGGTCGGGGACGACTGGATTCTCGGCGTCTGGCGTGACGCACTCGACGTGGAGTACGTGCGGATCTATCCGGTCGTGCAGGGGGGTTGAAGGGCCGGTCGCATGGGTACCCCGGATTCGGCTTCTTGGGGGAGGGCGCGGCTCCTCGACTGCCGAGCGACCACAAGTCTTCACCGACCGCAGGATTTCGGGCGCGTGAAGACTTGTACCCCGTTTTCCGACACGAATCCTTCACCGTCGCTTCCCTCACGGGCGAGCGTGAAAACTTGTGGTCGCTTTCCGACCTCAATCCTTCACGATTAGCATCGTGCTGCCCTCGCTGAAGGGTTGGGGTCGCATGGACACGCCCAAAACAGAATCACAACTATGTTTCTATTTCGAGGGACGTGCGTCGCTGTCATTTCAGCTCCGGCACGGGGTGCGGGAGTTCTTTACGAGCCCTCCGCACCCTGCGGAGGCCCGATGACCCGGAACTCCCGGATGGCGTCGAAGCGGGTGGGCACCTCGACGGTGTCGCCGGCGGGGCTGATCCACCGGTTGAAGGACCTCGCCTCCGGCCTGGCCGTCAGGGTGTCCCACCGGGCCTGGTAGACCCCTGCTGCCGGATCGAGCCAGCTCCGGGCTCTGAGCTCCTGAAACACGCCGCGCTCGTGCCGGTCGTAGTAGCCCGCGGCCTGTGTCTCCCAGGAACGCACCTCGAAGTGAAACACGAAGGGAGTGCCCACGCCGGCCCGCTCCTCGACGATCAGGATCCGCCTCCCCGCGACGAGGGTGTCCCCGAGCACCCGACTCTCCCGGCTGAGGCCGAGGCTGCGACGGTTCAGGCCGTCTCCCTGCCAGATGCGGATGGTGTCGGTCCAGGTCGAGCCTGTTCGCAGGCCATCGGGGAGGGCCGGCCGGATCCCGAGCCAGAACTGCGGAGGGAGCTCGTTTGCGGCCTCCTCAAAGGTGAGATCCGAGAGCGCTGCCGAGAGGCGCACCGTGTCCCAGGGCGCACGCTCCACCTCCAGATCATCGACGATCCAGCGCTCGACCGAGACGACCTCCACCGAGACGACCTCCACCGGGATGACCGGGACCGGCTCGCCCACCGGATCCGCGCTGGAGGGTCCGGGCAGATCGCATCCCGCGGCGAGCCAGCAGGCGCACGCCGCGACGAGGGCACACACTCGATCCCGCAGATGAAGCATCGTGATCCCCGGAGTGAGGGGTAGAACATGCAGGCGCCCACCTTCGTGGCGCAGCCAAGGTACGGCGCGGCATCCTGCCGAGCAACGGGCCGAGAAACGGGTGACGGGGATGAACCAGAACCCCCCGGTCAGGTCCGACCCCTTGTCAGGTTGCCCTCTGCACGGGATCTTACTTATAAGATCTACTCTGTAAGGTCAATCGAAGGAGCCATGAAGAAGCCATCAACTACAAAGCTATCCTCGCGCGGACAAGTCGTAATCCCGGAGGAAATCAGGACCCGTCTCGGGCTTGAAGCCGGGGACCAGTTTGTCGTCGTGGGAGAAGGAAACGTGGTGATTCTCAAGACGGTTGAGCCGCCCAAGGCGAAGGAGCTCAAGGCGCTTCTGGACCGCGCCCAGAAGGCAGCCGAGGAGGCCGGTATCACTCCGGAAGATGTGGAGAGGGCTATCCGGGAGGTCCGCGCATCGAAGTGAGGGTGGTTCTCGATACGAACGTCGTTGTCTCGGGGGCGTTCTTCGGAGGAGCGCCACGCGCCGTTCTCGACGCATGGCTGGATCGGCGACTCCACGTTTTCATGACGCCACAGATCCTCGACGAGTACCTGAGAGTCTGCACAGATTGAGCACCGCATACCCTCACGCTGACTTCCGGCCTTTGCTCACCCACCTCGCCGCTGAGGGCTCGCTCGTGCCCGACTCTGAAGCGAGCGAGCGGATCACTGCGGACCCTGACGACGACAAGTTCATGCGATGCGCCCGCGTAGCAGGAGCGGTCGTCGTCTCCGGAGATCGGCACCTCATCGCGGCGGACGGTTGGAACGGTGTCCGCGTCCAGACGCCTAACGCGCTCCTGACGAGCCTGGCAGATCAGGATCCTGGGGCGACCTGACGCCGTGGGCTTGACCTCCCGGGAGAGGATGCCGACCCAGGGCGGTCACGGCTGAGGCAGGCGGAGTTCTCCAGCCACATCGTCGTTCGGAGTTCATCCACATGAAGCTCGGCCTGGCCAAGAAGCTGAAGGACCGCCGCAGGCGGAGGCCAGCTTCTCGCCCCCGTCAGGCCGCTGGAGGTCTTGCGCCGAACTCGGCGATCGACACTGTCAACTCAGGGAACGCGCGGAGCACCTCCCTGTCGGACGTGACCAGGGGCACTCCGAGTTCCTTGGCGATGTGGACGAACTCGCAGTCGTACGCGGTACAACCCGACTCCCTGCTGAGCACCAGGACCGGGGCCGACGCGACCTGATACTCTCTCCCCTCGAGAAGCACCTCTGCCACACGGCTGTACTCGAGCGCATCCGTCAGGCTCAAGTGCCCGTCCCGGACATATCGCGAAAGGACATTTCGGAACTCGCTCCGCCAGAGCACCGGTGCCGCCCATACCGGATCCGCACGCAGCACCCCATGCGGCGGTACCCTCACTCCCGCTCCACCGCGTCGAGCACCAGATGCAGGAGCTCCTCGGGGTCGTTCGTGATCCCGAACGCACCCGCGGGAATTGGAGCCTCCGGATCGAACCTGGCCACGTAGAGGATCACCTTCGCCGGCTCGGCAAGCGCGCGCAGCGCCGGCAGCACCCGGATCCCCTCGTCCGCGACCCTGCCCCGCGCCACATCCGAGATCACGAGATCCGGGCGGAAGCGATCCAGGAACTCGAAGGCCTCCAGCGAGCTGTCCGCCACCAGAACCCGCATCCCGAGCGCCTCGAGCATCTCCCTCTCGTGGTGCACCATCTCCGGCTGATCGTCGATCCATAGCACCGTCCTGCCCCTGGCCCGCTCCGCCTGCACGCTGACGCGACGGAGGAGGGCACTCCGGGGATCGCTCCCCCCGCGCGCCACCCGGGACCGGAGCGGCATCCCTCGCGGCCCCTCCGACGCGGGTGACCGTTCGTATCGCGCGGACCGCTCGCTGAAGCGGTGCCAGGGCCCCCGCGCCGGCGACACCTCCTCGTCGATCTCCGGTTTCAGCGCGCGCGACGGCTCGCCGTAGGTGGCCTCCGGAACCGCCTCCCGGGCGCTGTCCAGCGGGCTCTCCAGGCTCGAGAGCTTTCGCCGCTTCCAGCCAAGCCCCTTCATCTTCGCCACCCGCGCGAGCTGGAGCGCCTGCGCCACCTCCCGCATCGCATCCGACGAGGCCGTCGTGAGGAAGCGCAGCGCGCGCCCGGCCTGCCTCCGGGCATCCTCCTCGCCCAGCCCGCCGAGCCCCCACTGCTCGTCGATCGTGAGCACGGCCACCCCGTGGATCATCGCCCAGAGCGCGGCGGCCATCGTGTCCAGGTCCTCGCCGGGCACCTCCCTCAGGTAGGCCGGGTGCTGCTCCGCCACGAGGCGCCCGATCGCCCCCTCGAGCCGGACACGCGCCTGGAGGAGCTCCCGCTGCTCGCGGGCGGCGGGGGCGCAGCCCGGGGGCTCGACAAGCGCCCGGCTCACCTCGTGTCCGAACATGTGGCGGAATAGGCGCGGATGAGCGCGGGCGAAGCCCAGGTAGGCGGCGGCCACGCCCTCGAGCGCATCCTCCGGTGACCTTGCATGGTCCATGGCCCCCTCGAGCTCCTCCTCGAGGCTCCGGAACCCGTCGCTCGCCACCGCCATCTGGAGCGCCGGGAGTCCCCCCCCGTCCTCGGCCTTGCCGAAGGCCAGGTAGGGGGCGGTGCGGCTCTTCCCGGCCCGCTCGGCCACCTTCCGGAGTTCGAGGGCCGTGTCCGACTCGTCCAGGATCTCCCGCGCCGCGCTCACGAAGAGGCCGCGGAGACCACCCTCGGCGTCCCGCTCCTGCTCACCCTCTCGGCGCCTCCCCCGCTCCCGATCCCGATCCCTCTCTCGCTGGGTCATGGACAACAGAATGGCACTCGGGGTTGACGGTGTCAACTCAGGGACTTAGGTTGACAGTGTCAACCACTCCGGGGGCGCGGCGGATGGGCAGTCCCCCGCGTCCCCGGAGGTGCCTGGCGGCACAGCCCCGGACCCCGCACCAGGAGGAGGATCCCATGAAGGTCGAACTCAAGCTCGCGCATCCGCGCCCCGTCCCCGGCCACCCCCTGGCCGTGCAGGCCCTCCTCGAGATCGAGGGCGCGGCCCCGGAGGGCGAGGAGCGCCTTCCGATGAACCTGGCCCTGGTCCTCGACCGGAGCGGCTCCATGACGGGAGAGAAGCTCAGGAATGCCCGCGAGGCCGCCCACCTCCTCGTGCGTGGGCTCCGCCCCGACGACGTGGTCTCGGTCGTGGCCTACGACCACGAGGTCGAGACCCTGGCCTCGGGGTCCCGGGACGCGCAGGGGCATGCCGACGCGCTGAGGGCCATCGATGCCCTCCACCCACGCGGCATGACGAACCTGAGCGGGGGGTGGTTCCGGGGACGGGACCTCGCGCAGGGGCAGCTCGTCCGCGACGGGGTGAACCGTGTGCTCCTCATGACCGATGGCCTCGCGAACCAGGGAATCACGCACCGGGGCGCCCTCGAGGAGCTCTGCCGCGATGCCGCGGCCCACGGGATCACGACGACCACGATCGGCTTCGGCGCCGACTACGACGAGGACCTCCTGCGCGCGATGGCCGAGGCCGGAGGGGGCCGGAGCTGGTACGTGGAGAACCCGGACCAGGCCCCCGGTGTCTTCGAGGAGGAGATCGAGGGGCTCCTCAACCTTGCCGCCCAGAATGTGCGGATCCGGCTTCGCACCGAGGGCACCGCCCGCCTCCGCACCCTGCGGCATGACTATCCGGTGACCCATGTGCCGGGCGGCGTGGACATCGCCGCGGGGGAACTCTACGCCCTCGAGCCCCGGCTCGTTCTCCTCGACCTCGAGCTCCCGCACTGGGACGAGGGCCAGGAGGTCGAACTCGCCACGATCGAGGTGGCCGGAATGGTGCTCACCCCGGGCGGCGGGGTCGAGGAGCGGCTCGTGCGCCTTCCGATCCGGATGGTCGTCGGCGAGGAGCCCCGGGTGGATGCCGAGATCGAACGCACCTCGGTCCTCCTCGAGGCGGCCCGCGCCCGGCGCAAGGCGGTGGAACTGCACGAACGAGGCGACTTCGCCGGCGCGCTCTGCGCCCTCTCGCTCGCGCGTTCCGCGATCGCCGACGCCTGCCTGGACGACGCGGAGTCCCGCCGCGAGGCCGAGGACCTGGAGAGGGTGATGAGGGTCGCCGAGAGCGCCCGAGACTTCGACGCCAGGGACATCAAGTACATGAAGCAGGCCGCCTTCGACGAGGCGCGCTCGAACCGCCGGGCAAAGGAGCGCTACTACCGGACGTGACCGCGCCCGCGGCGCCCTCCCCTCCGAACCGCACGGTCAGCGGGGGCCGCCGCTGCTTCCGGGCCACCAGGAACCCGCGCGAGCCGGCCCCTAAAACAGAATCATAACTGTGTTTCTGTTTTAGGGGCCCTCCGCTCACCAGAGCGTCAGCCCACCCGCGGCCCTCGGCTTGTCACGAATTACGGCGTGCCGCCCCGGGCCTGCCCGAGCAGCCTGAGGAGCGAGTGTCGATCGCGCTGTGGCCGGGACTGGCCTTGCAGCGCAGGTGACGCAGGCGGTGCAAGTGGCGGAAAGTCGATCGAGCCTCGCTCCAGGACCACACGATACCTTTGGTCCTCGAAACCGGCCTCCCACGCGTGCAACTCCTCGCCAATTCTCTCGGTCTGCAGGATGGTGACGTCCTCCCTCCCCGTGCTCTCCCAATCCAGTTCCCCGTCCTGGAAGTCTCTCAGGTGCGTAAGGACGACTCGAACCCGGTCATCTCCGATGCGCTCCCATGTTCCGGAATCGACGTACATCCAGGTTGTCACGCCGCTCGGACAGGTAACCACTTCCTCAGCCTTGAGCCAGAACTCACCTTGCCCGCGGAAGTCCCACGCGAGCTCCGTGAGCCACGTTTCGCAGTTGTTCCACTCATCCTCGAGAAGCGGTATTGGCTCACCGCCGATGGAGACCGCCTGCCAACTCCCCTCAATCTCTGCGTCACCCCCTGGTCCGTCGACAACGAGGAGCAGGCTCAGGGTTCCGATCAAACCTCCGGACCTCGCTTCGATCGTCACCCCGAACTCCCCCGGCCCGGTGGGAGTGCCCGCAAGAACCCCCGCAGTGGGATCGAGTTCGACCCCCGGAGGCAGTGCGCCCGGACCGAGGCGCCACTCATAGACCCCGGTCCCGCCTTCTGCCTCGAGCACATGCTCGAAGGGTTCACCCACGCGGAGGCGGCCGATGGATGGAACAGGTAGGTGCACTGGCGGCAACCCGAGGTATGCGACCTGATAGCTGGGGGTCGTGAGCACATCCCAGGAGCGAATCCCGAGGTCGATCGCGAGCGCACCCACGCTTAACAGGTCAAGCACGAGGCCCGCTACGGAGCAAACGCTCGCGGACACCGCGTCGCATGCGCAGGCCATGAGCGCAGATGTCAGCGACCACACCCAGTCCTCGAGGAAGCCACTCGGGTCACCCACGATCAGGAGGTCTTCGAACATTCGTTCGAACGCCCCCTCGGCCAGCGCGAGTGCGGGTTCAAGCAGGATGGCGGCGACAAACTCTTCCACGCACTCGAGCGGAATTACGCCGACCAGCGCTCGGATCAGTTCGAACGAGACATGGCCGATGTCGAAACCATTCACCGCGAGAAACAGCTCCCTGTCGGCATCGAGGCCAGCCTGGATCTGCTGCCTCTTTGCCCCCCACGCCGCACCCGGAAGAGATCCGGCGATGAACGGGCCAGTGATCACACTACCGATGCCGGTCACCTCGGTCGGACCAGTGATTTCCCCGTCTATCTCGGTAGATTGGAGGGAGCTGACGAGGCTCGAACGGCCTCGGAATGCTCCAATCAGGTCAACATCGAAGACCGACCCCCGAGGGGGCAAGAGCCACCTCTCCAGTTGGCCGTTCGGCCCGTCCAGGCGAAGCGCCGCCGCCCGGGACTTGTCGTTTCGGAATCGGTGGGTGGAATTCGACAGGGCCCGAACATCGATGCCGATGATGGGATCGTATTCCGGCAGGGCCCCGGCGCCGGCGGGCCCCTCTCCGTCGCTGCCCAGCACTCCCGCCATCCAGAGGCGGAGCGCACGGGCCGAGCCCTCCACGGTCAGATCGGGCACGTCGCCCATCAGGGGTATGTGTGCAAACGCTCCCTCGTCCGTCAGGATGACCACGAGCTGGGATTCGTCGACCGTGGCCTCCTCCTCGTGCACGTGCCCGGCAGCGAGGATCTGCGCATCGGGGACGGCTACGGTCGCGGGGCTTGCGATCGCGCTCACCGAAATGATCAGTCGGATGTCGTCCGCTTCGATGAGGACGCTCTGGGGACCGACGCGTGGTCCCAGTGTCCAGGAGGGAAGCTCGGCCGCGCCCTCAGCATCGGTCTGGATGGAGGTCGATGTGAGACTGCCGTCCCCACTCACGGGGGCCACTGCGAGAGGGTACCCCGCGATCGGTGACCCTCCCGCATCGAGGAGCCGAATCCGGATCGGATCAGGAACCGGGCTTCCGGTCGGAACGGCCTGCCCTCCTCCCGCGAGGAGCTCGAGCGTCGAAGGCTGCTGGTCGACCGACACGTCAAGAGAGGCCGACAAGGTTCCATGACTCGCAATGATCTGGGCTGTGCCCGGTCCGACAGCCTCGATCGCGCCATCGACTACGGTCGCTACACTCGGCTGCGAACTCGACCACTCGACCTGTGCCCCGGAGACCAGACCACCCTCCGTGTCGCGGACCTCGCCTATCACCGTCGCCGTCGCCCCGAGGTAGGTCAGGGTCACCGCATCGCTAGAGAGTGCGATCCGGTCCGGAGTCGGCTGCGGAGGTGGCTCCGGTCCTGTGGTCGAGTCCGAGCACCCCGCTGCGACGAGGGTGATGAAGAGAATCGCGGCCACTCGCCGCCACCAGCAATGAGCGATGTGCACCATCATGAACCTCCCGGACCGATTCGCGCGACGAGGTGGCTTCCCACCCCGGATAACGACGAGCGACGTTAGGCCAGCCCCTCGGATCTGTCAACCGTTAGCGCCGCACCTTCGATCCGAAAGACAGCCCCAAGACCTGACTGACCCCCTCGGCAACCACGCGCCCGCTTGAGAGCCGCACAACCTCACTTTGGAGCCCCCTCCTCACCAGAGCGTCAGCCCACCTGCCTCCTCGACGTCGACGACGATCCGGAACCGCATGCGGAGCGTCTCGACCATCTCGTCGACCTGGGCAGGGTTGAAGCGCCAGACTCGCTTGGCCGCCCCTGGCTCCGCCGGGCGCCCATTCGGCACTTCGCCCGCCGGCCTCTCGACGCGCCCGAACCGGTCGAGGAACCAGACCGGCAGGAACTCCACCTGCCGAAGCTGGAGCCAGGGCGGGGGCGGGGCGTCCGGCGCGAGCCCGAGCTCGGCAGGGTCGAAGGGGGCCTCGTCGGGGCGCCTGACCCCCTCCCGCCCGATCGAGCGGAAGAAGTCCTTCCGCGTTCGACGCTCGACCCGCCCCCGAAACTCGCCCCAGCTCTCCGAGGCCCGGAGCGCCTCGTGCACCCTCGAGGCACCCCACGCCCACTCGAGCGAGGCAAAGACGACGCTCTCTCCAAGCGGGTCGGGGCCATGGACGAGGACGCGTGACGGGTGCGCGCGGCCGGTCTGGGCGCGGGTGCGTTCCTCCCGGCTGATCTGATCGCGGGCCGGTGGAGGCAGACGCTCGATTCCCCGCTCCCTCGCCCATCCCTTCCGCGGAAAGTCGGGCTGCGTCCAGGAAGGAAACCGATCCACGACCTTCTGGCGGACGGCCCGCAGTGTCGCGGGCGAGCGAGTCCAGAACCCGCCATCGGCCTCGCAGGCCCAGCAGTAGCTCCAGCGCTTCTCGCCCCAGCTCTGAAACCCCTCGCCGCGGCAGCGTCCGCAGCGACTGCGCAGGGGCGCGAGGAGTTCGTCGGTGAGTGATCGGTGCGGGCCGACCGGGGCCACCCCGAAAATGTGCTGGTAGCGGCCCATCCGCTCGATCATGCTGAAGGAGTGGCCGTAGAAGCGGCGAGGAGCACCGCAATCCGGGCAGCGGAGGAAGCCGTCTGTCAGAATGTCCTGACAGCCACAGGTGGGAGTCCAGCGAGGTCCGGGCATCGGAAGCATCCTTTCGAAGAAGTTCGCGCAAGGATCCGGACCCCGTGGGCCCGGCCGGCTTTGCCACCGCTGGATGACGGTTGGCGGACGGGTCGTTGAGCCGGTGCTCTACCCGCCACTCTCCTTGCAGATGGGGCTGGCGCGACGCGTGCCTCCCGGGCCCCGCGCCGCACCAGCTTCAAGTCTCGCCAGGTGCTCCCCGCCGGGCAAGCCCCCCATCGCCGGGAAGAAGGGCGGCCGGGCCGAGCCCCCCTCGCGCCCCGCGGCAGGCAGCCCGGGCTCCGGCCGGGGGCTTCGGGGTGCGCGGCGGATGTCGGCGTACGTAATGGGCGGGCGCCGGATACGCGGTTCTACGGATGCCCGCGGGGCCCGTCGAGGCGGGCCCGATCCAACTGCTTGCACCACCGAGCCTCGAAGGGTACGATGCCCGAAGAACGCGTTCGACACAGGGTCGACGGAATCGGGCGGGTCCAGGGCACAGGTAGGGATGGGCTTGGCTCGCTTGGTGACCCCGTGGGTATCGTCTGTGGAAGGAACCACTTTTCTTGGAGGTCAACAGATGCTGCAAGCTTACATCAGAGGCGCCCTCGGCCGCGCGCACCACGAGATTCTCGAGGACGACGGGAGCTACTACGGAGAGGTGCCGGGGTTCGAGGGTGTCTACGCGAACGCGGAGTTGCTGGAGAAGTGCCGGGAGGAGCTGGAGGAGGTTCTGGAGGAATGGATCCTGTTTCGCGTTTCCAAGAACCTCTCCCTCCCTACCGTCGACGGAATCGAACTTCAGGTACGGAAGGTAGGCTGAGTGCCGGCGTTTGGACCCATAGGCCGGCGGAGGTTGATCAGCACCTTCCACAAGCTTGGCTTTGAGGGGCCGTACTCGGTGGGAAGCACCAGTTCATGATCCGGCGTGACGTAACGATACGCATCCCAAATCCTCACGGAAGAGACATCGGCGTGGCACTCCTTACCCGGATCCTTCGCCAGGCCGGAATCAGCCGAGACGAGTGGGAACAGGCCTGAGCGAACACCTCCCCTGCTCATTGCCCGGCGTGCTGACCGGCCCGGCCCCTCACTCCACCGGGAGGTCGAAGTGCGCCGCGTCTTCCCTGACGCCGAGCTTCGTGTAAAGCGCGATCGCGGGCTCGTCCTCGTGGTCGGCCTGGATCATGATGACCCACCCCCCGCGCTCCTTCGCGACCCGCTTCATCTCCTGCAGGAGCGCGGTCGCGATCCCCTCCCGCCGATGCTCCTCGGCCACGGCGAGGAGCCTGAGGGTGAAGGGGGTCGGTTCGGCGGTCACGGTGTGGTCTCCGGCTTGGGAAGGCCCTTCGTGCCTGTCACCAGCGGCCGACATGGATCGACCCGGACACTCCGATGAAACTATGCTCCGGGTTCAGGTTCCCAAAGAGGTAGAGTCCGACCCCCACGGACCCGGAGGGCCGGAGCATCAACTGCACCTCGACCGGAACCCCGAGCGTGCGATCGGTGGGAGGCGGCGTTTCGGGTCCCTTCGAAGCGGACCCACCGGGCTCCCGCTCGCTCCCGACGAGCGCAAGGCCGACGCCAATCGAGGCGAGTCCAGCCTGGCCATGGTGGGTTCGACCGTAGAGGAGACCGAGGCCCGAGACATCCTGGCTGAAGAGCACGAACGCCACTGAACCGCGCAGGGTGAAGAGGTGCTCACCGCTCTCGATCTAGCCGGAGGCGGCCAGCCCGGCCGCAACCGAGCTGGCGCCTACCCCCAGGTTCACCCAGACCGAGGGGTCGCGCGGGCCCTCGTCCTGCCCCGCCAGGGGCAACGCCACGAGAAGGAGTCCGATCACACCGAGTCCAGCACCTGTCATCCTGCGCATCACTACCTCCAGTCCTGCGCGTCCACCTCCACGTCCAACACCGTCGGTCGAACCGACCCCACCCCGACTACACTTCCTGCGACCTCACCGGAGTACCCGGTGCACCGTCTTGTCCTCCTGCGTGTGGGTGATTCGACCGTGCCTGAAAAGCTACCAGGGTTCGTCGCGCGTCACCCTCCGTCAACCCACGTAGTGGCCCCCTGCGAGTTGCGTATCAGTCAGCCCGCGCGCCGCCCATGCCCCCGCCGCGCACCAGCGCGCGCGGCCCCCAGTGGACCACGACCGCCACCGCCACCCCCCACTCGAGGAGGAGCCGGATCGACCGCACCGCCTCGTCCATTCCGAGGAACTGCCCCGTCGCGTTCTGCATGAAGTGGAGCACGATCACCGCGAGCACGCTTCGCCCCGTGTTGTTGTAGAGCCAGGTGTAGAGGACCGCCGCCGGCAGGATTCCCCAGAGAATGTCGAGCGGTGTCGGCGTCGCCCTCGCGAACGCCTCGTAGTACCCCGGAAGCACGAACAACGGCAGATGCCAGCTCCACCAGATCACCCCCAGCACGAGGCTCGCCCCGAGCGCACTCCATCGGAGCTGCAGCCGGTCGAGCAGGTACCCCCTCCACCCGATCTCCTCCGGAAGCGGCCCGAGAAGGAGAATGAAGAAGGCGAACGCCGCCAGCGACCAGGGATCGAGAAGCCTCGCCCCCGCCCCGCGCAAATCGAGCGCCGCCTCCGTCATCCCCGAGAGCGCCGCCACCCCGGCCGCCACCCCCGTCAGCAGGGGGAAGAGGAGAAGCGCCACGAGCCACCACCGTGCCCCGATCCGCCGCGGGTCCACGATGCGCACCGCGAGCTCCCTCACCCCGTCCCGCCCGTCGATCACCCACACCATGACCCACGCCCCGACGAAGACCCCCGCTCCGCCGAGGTAGAAGAAGCCCGCGGCCGGCCACTCCCAGACCGTCTCGCCGAGCACCCCGGCGAGCGCCCAGAGCCCCCACGTCCACCCGTGCGAGAAGGCAAGGAAGAGAAGCACATCGCGCATGCCCCGAGGCCGCAGGCCGGCATCGTGCACAGAGATCTCCTCGGTTCAGGGTCGGGAAGAAGGGCGGCTGGCCCACGCCCCCCGCATCAGCAAGTCACGTACCCGCCGCCCGCAGCCCGCGTCGCCCCACGGTGACACTGGAAGCTTCTTCGGTTTGACCGGGCAGTTCTTTCGGGCTGGGCACGAGCCGGGGGCCGCCGGGCCCCGCCCGGCCGCAACGCGCTCCCCGCGCCCAGATCCGGCTCAAGGCCCTCTCGTTCGGGCACTTTGGGGCGGTGGGAGGCATCGCGGCTCGGCCGCGCGAGCCTCGATGGTACGGAGCGTGCGACCCTGTCTCCTTGCATGAGCGTTGGACAACGACACTCGAGACAGGAGACATACCATGCTCGGATGGGCACTCACCTTCTTCATCCTCGCGATCGTGGCCGGGATCCTCGGATTCTCGGGCATCGCCGGTGCATCGGCCGGGATCGCCCAGATCCTCTTCGTGATCTTCCTCATCCTTCTCGTGATCTCCTTCTTCGCGAGGGCGGTGCGAGGGCAGCCTCCGGTCTGACACGGCGGGGCCGGGCCCCGACATGGGGGGCGGGGGCCGGGCAGGACGGGAAGGGGGGGCGCAACTGCGCCCCCCCTTCGTTCGTATCGGCGCTTCCTGCGGCGTGCCCAGCTCTCGCTGGAGCGCCGGCCTTTCGCCCGGCTGCGGGCGGGCCGCGAGGGAGCCTTCCTCCCGCCGGGGTGCCTTCCTCTCGATGGGCTGCCGTCCGGGGTTACGGGGTGAGCACGGAGGTGATGACGTGCACGATCCCGTTCGAGGCGCGGATGTCGGCAGTCAGGAGGTAGGTGCCGTTCACGGTGAGGCCGTCCGGGGTCACGGCGAGCTGGAGCGACTCGCCCTGGACGGTCTCGAGCTCGGACTCCTCGCGGAGGTCGGCCACGGTGTAGGTGCCGGGCACGACGTGGTAGAGGAGGATCTGGCCCAGCGCCTCGGGGTCGTCCAGGAGGCCCTCGAGGGTGCCGTCGGGGAGCTCGGCGAAGGCGCCATCGGTGGGGGCAAAGACGGTGAAGGGCCCGTCCTCGGCGAGGGTGACGGCGAGCCCGGCCGCCTCGGCCGCGCGCAGGAGAGTGCTGAACTGGCCCGCGACCTGGGCCACCTCGACGATCGAGGGCTGGGCCCGCTCGGCTCGCTCGGCCGTGCCGGGGCGAGCCTCGGAGGTGTCGCCGCATCCGGCGGCGAGGAGAAGGGCCGCGGCGAGGACGGGGATCGGGGCCCGCAGCGAGAACGGGAGCGGACGAGGCATGGTCGGACTCCTTGCGTGGGACGGGTCGGGGATGGATCACTACCTCCTGAATGTGTAGATCGGGCCCATCCCTGTCTGTCGGGCGAAATGCCTGAGGGCTTGTAGGATATTTCCTGACAATCAACTCATGAATCCATTTCCAGAAGCAGAGTTCCAGCCACGCCAGGACTTCCGGCACAGGATGCCCGGGCCCCGGCTCGGTGGGCC
>SLDT01000046.1 GCA_007125125.1 Gemmatimonadota bacterium
TACGGTTCGAAGGCTGCAAGCGCTGACCTTCAGACCCACGAGGTCCAGGACCTCGCCGACAACATTGACGCCCTGCGGGAGGCGACGGCCGGGCATCCATTCCGCATTCGTGTGACGGTGGAAATCGGCGACGGTGGTCAGGTCGATCAGTCGGTGGTGGACACCGTGAACGCTGTTCTTGGGCAGATCAAGGCTGGCTGGAAGGCTGAATAGGCGGCTGTACAGGGACATAAGGACACAACTACATGCGCTTCATCGCCGGCCCACTCAACAAGCAGCTGCTACAGAACCTGCTGGGCGAGGTTATCGAATCCTGTACGCGTGTTCGTGCGGCAGTCGCCTACGCCAGTCGTGACAACATGAAATTGTTCGAGGCCTGCGCGCAGCACCTGAAGCCGCTGGAGTTCTTTGGCCGCTACGACCACACCGTGGCTATCGATCCTGCCGTTTTGAAATGGTTCCTGGACAAAGCCAGCCCGAACTTCGACTGCAAACTCGTTCCCGACATCCTGCACGCCAAGGTCATCTGGTGGGTGGATGCCGGGGCGTACATTGGTTCTGCCAATCTTTCTGATCGGGCCTGGATATCGAACATCGAGGCGGGCACCTTCCTGACCCACCACGAACTCGTCGAAACGGGCATGGAGCGTGAGCTGCTGCGCTTCTTTGAAGAAGCGGATGACCGCGCTCTTTCACTGAACGAGGAAATCTACCAAGAGCAGCTACGGCTAGCAGGCCGCCGATCCGAGCTCTCGAAGCGCGAATACGGGCTTGAGCAGCAGTTCGACAAGGATCGTTTGCTGCCGAAGAACTATGGGCTGGTCTTCGTCGACACCAAGCGGTCGTCGGAGAAGCGTTTCCAGAAATTCGAGCAGGACTGGAACGACACGCTGCAACTGATGCGATCCATCGCTGCGAGGGTCTCGGCGCCGGGCGCCAAACCAGCCTGGGTCGATGCGTCGGTTGCCCCCGGCGTTCAGGCGGACCAGTTCCTTCACGCTTACTACTACAAGCAGGTCAAGGACGGAAACCGGCACCCCTACGAGGAGTATTTCGTGAGGAACTCGAAAAACCCCGAGTTGGCGCTACGTGAGGCGCTGCAATGGTGGCATGCCGCCGACTTCGACCATTCGTTCGAGGAACGCACGATCTATGAGTGGTCGCCAAGGCTGCGCGAGCTACTGGCACACGACCGTATCCTCACTCTGGCCGAGGCAGAGTTCGTCGATGCCATCTCGCGGGTGCACGCGATCCGCGACCACGCGATCAAGCAGGAGAACGAGCATCTGGGCTTGCCAGATCGACCCCAGGGTGGATAAGGAGCTGCTGCGCCAGCTTGATGATGGTCCGGGCAGCGCCACCCACATGCTTACTGGCGCCTCCCTGCGTCCGGAGACCGGAGACGATGTCAATGATTAGATCGATGTGCCAGGGAAGAAGCGGATAGAGGTTTGCAAACTCGTCTCTACCGAGCCCTGGAAGGGCGATATCTGCCGAAAGCCGCGTGCTCCCCTCAAGCCGGCCGCGGTGGCTATCGAAGCTCTGGTGAAGGGCCGCCTCTCCCTCGCTCCGCTTCGAGAGAACACGACGGCTCGTGACCTCGGCGATGTCCGAAGGCTCCAGGTGGACCTGAATGGGGAATCGGTCCATGAGCCGGGCCAGTTCGACCCGGGTGTCGTCCAAGCCGCTGACGATCTCGTTCAGCTTCTCCTGGGAAGTGACGACGAGCCACAGCCTCCCCTTCCCTACCCGACCGAAGCTCTGAACCAGCGCCTGCAGGTCCAGCATCTTCTGGATGTCCCGAGCCACGAACTGACCGACCTCGTCGATGATCACGGTGAGGGTCCTTCCAGGAGCCCTGCGTTCCATCAGGTCCAGCGCACGGTCCGCCAGGGTGCTGGGGGTGATGTCGGCGCGCCCCTTCTGGGCATCCACCCAGGCCGTAGGAGTGACGTACGTCTCGGGATACATGGCGTGGGCGATCTGCCCGGCACGAGAGATCCCGAAAGCCACCAGGTTCTTGTCTCGCTGCCAAGCCCCCTCGCCGAAGCGTTCCTCATAGAGGTCGACGAACTCGTCGAGGCGCCCGTCCCGCTCCACCGTTATCTCCTACTCCGCCAGATCCCGGTCCCGCGAGTACCCGAGCTCCCGAAGGATGACGCGGTAGGTGATATCAGTCAGGCTCTGCCCCGGATGCACCCCCCGATCCGAGGACACGTCGAAGATGACGGCCTTCGTGGGAATGTGCTCGTGGATGAGCTTGAGAAGTGTCGTCGCCCGGGGGTCCGACATCTGCGTTGCCAGGAGGTCTCCGGCCCCCTGTCCTCCGACGGAGCGATTCTCCAGCGCCAGACCCAGGTTCTTGGCGAAACTGGACTTACCGGATCCGAAGAAGCCCGACACCCACACGGCCGTCCCCTCGCCCGGCATCGTGCGCATGGTGTTGTAGGCCTCGAGCACCTCGATGTAATGGCCGCGGATTGAATCCGTGACGATGTACTCTTCCAACTCCCGTCGAAGGGCAGCCTCATCGGTCTGGTCGACCTTGATGACTTCCTCGATTCTCCGGTCGATGTCGTGCCTGAACAGTTCGCGAATCTGCATGGTCATACTCAACTCAGAAGATACGAGGGCGATAATTGTGTTCCGCTTCGAGGACACCCAGGAAGCGGAGGCCTGAGGGCCCTTCGAGCGTCCCGGGGTAAAAGAGCACCGCTGGGACCGGGAGTCGGCCCTGGAGCCGCTCCATGAGAGCGGAGGTCCGGTAGATGGGATAGAGGGCACCGGCCCGCTCCAGGAGCACCACATCGCGCTCCGGAGAGAGGTCAGCGGGCACCCGTTCCAGGAGGGCGTCCTCGAGGGGAGCCGCCGAATTCACCAGCTCCCGAATCGTCTCGAGGATGGGCCCCGTCCCAAGTGACCGCTCCAGCTCGGCCAGCTCATCGTTCGACACTCCCGCAGCAGCGACGGAGGCGTGGAGACACTCCGACAGGGAGATTCGCGTGACGCGCTTCCCCACCTGAGAAAGACGGACCGCCAGGTCATTCACCTCTCGGCGAACCGCGAACTCCGCCGCCGGATCGTAGAGGAAGATGGCGAAGGGCATATCGTGATACGCGCTGATCCCGGGCCGGGGGTCGGCGCCCCTGAGGATGGGCTCAAGCCGGCCTCTCAGGCGTTCCTTCCAGTCACTCATGCATCCAGCTCCTGGGAAATCCAGTCGTCTACGAAGGCGTCGGTATGAGGGTGGGGGAGTTCGATCTCCACCAGGCTTCCGGCTCGCTCGAAGCGGACCTTCCGGAACTGATGAAGTCGGAGCAGCTCCGCTTCCACCCGTCCAGAGTCCATCAGGTACATCCGCCAATCCACGGCGTCGAGAGCGCGTCGGGCGCCGCCCTTCTCGGCAAGGAGCTCGTGAACCAAGTAGAGGAACGAGCGATCCCGGAGGTGGAAGGAGCGGAATTCGCGAACGGAGCCGTCACTGAGGAGCCCGAAGTCCGCCGCCATCTGGAGGAGCCCCGACGCGACCCTGGAGCGGGTGGACTTGGACCACGGTTGGCCGTCCTGCGTGTGGCCTTCCTCAGCGAGCCGGTGGAGGTAGGGACCCACGTCGGCCGGGCGCAGACGGAAGGTCCCCGCCGAGTACTCCGTGTAGAGCCACCGGGTCAGGAAGTCCCGGACGAGGAACTCATCCCTGGTGATGTGCCAGAGAACCAGAGGATCCCATGCCTCCCGCGGACATCCAACCTGCGCCAAGCGGACGAGGTTCCGGTCGCGCTCATCCGGGTCGAAGCGTCGGTTCAGGACCTTCGCGACGTCGCGCCTCCAGTTTGCGGTGCCCCCGGTGAGCCACGTCCCGTCCCGGACCTGGTCCAGGTTTTCCTTCTTTGACTGGTCAAAATCCCAGCGCCGGAATACCTCATACGTCTCGGGGAGGAGGCTCCCCTTGATCACGGTAAAGGACGAAACGACACCGGCTCGGGTGCCGGCCGTCATGGCTGCCTCGTTCCGAGATGAGGAACGACCGGATTCCCCTTCCCCCCCACGGAATGCGCCGCAGCCAGGAGCTCCAGGGTCTCGGCGGTGAGATCGTCCTCCGGGAGGGCCAGAGCCGGACCATTGGCCGGCGGGGATAGCCGCAGCACCTGATCGGCAGCGGCATCTCCCACCAGCTCCCATGACCGAAGCAGGTCCAGAAGCTCACCCCCACGGTGCTCTTCCA
>SLDT01000195.1 GCA_007125125.1 Gemmatimonadota bacterium
CGTCCCAGACCTCCTCGCTTCGCAGGAGGGTGAGCCCGCCCACCGGGTCGGGGGCGAGGCTCCAGCGGTGGATCCCCTTCGCGCCGATCGTGCGGAGGCTGAGGGCGAGGTGCCGCTCCGCCTCGACCTCGAGGAACTCAGAGCGGATCCGCATCCCGTCGGCCCGCCAGAGGAGGCGGCCCCCCGGTGCGAGTTCCCCCTCGTGGTGTGCGAAGGCCACCCCGCGGTGCAGGCCTGGCCACCCGCGGAAGTCGACGAGGAGCTCCCAGATGCGCCCGGCGGGCGCGCGCACATCGATCTCGAGGACGAGCTCGACCGGGCCGGGAGGGAGGGCGAGGGGGTGCCCGGAGGGGAGGCTCATCGCCTACAGGTCCCGGAGGAGCCCCACGCGAAGGGCGAAGCGGACGAGCTCTGAGCGATGGCTGAGGCCGAGCTTCTGCATTACGCGGGCCCGGTAGGTGTCGACCGTCTTCGGGGAGATGAAGAGCTTCTCCCCGATCTCGGTCGAGGAGAATCCCTCGGCGGTCAGGGCGAGGACGTCGCGCTCGCGGGTGCTCAGGAGGCGGAGCCGGCTTCCGTCGCCCTCCCCGTCGTCGATCTCGCGGTACTGCTGCAGGAGGAGGGTGGCGGCGCGAGCGGGGAGGTACACCTCGCCCCGTGCCACCGTACGGATCGCCTCGACGAGGTCCCGGTCGGCGCTGGCCTTCGTGAGGTAGCCGCTCGCTCCGGCGTCGACGACGGGGACGAGGTACTCCTCCTCGGCATGGACCGTCAGGACGAGGACCTGCACCCCGAGGTCGAGGGCGGCGATCCGGCGCGTCGCCTCGAGGCCGTTCGTCCCCGGCATCGAGAGGTCCATGATCACGATGTCGGGGCGACGGGTCCGGGCCAGGTCGACCGCCTCCTCCCCGGTCGAGGCCTCGGCGATCACCTCGATCCCGCTCTCGAGCTCGAGCAGGGCCCGCAGCCCGGCACGGAAGATCGTGTGGTCGTCGGCCAGGACGATGCGGATCGGATCAGCCATCGGGGCCCCGGGAGGTGGGTTGCGGTTCGCCGGACGGGATGCGGAGCTCGACGAGAGTGCCCTCGTCCGGCTCCGAGCGGATGCACAAGGTAGCGCCCACGAGGCGCGCGCGCTCGTCCATCCCGAGGAGCCCCAGGCCGCCCCCCCCGAGGAGCTCGGACTCGACGTCGAAGCCCCGTCCTTCGTCACGGACGCGGGCGATGACCTCGCTGCCCTTCCGTGCCAGCTCGACGCGGGCCGAGCCGGCACCGGAGTGGCGCACGACATTCGTGAGCGCCTCCTGCACGACCCGGTAGACGACGAGGCGGGCCTCCTCGTCGAGGTGGGCGTCGACTCCCTCGAGCTCGAGTTCGACCGCCAGACCGCTCTCGCGGGGGAGGCTCCGGACATGGGCCCGGATCGCCGCCTCGAGACCTGCGTCCTCAAGCGCCGGGGGGCGGAGGCCACGGGAGATGCGCCGGACCCCCTCGACCGCCTGCATGAGCGCCTCCTGCATCTCGTCCATGAGCTCCTCCCGCGCCTCGGAATCGTCGGTGCGCCGAAGGATCGGGAGCCTCACGAGGAGGGAGGCCAGGCACTGGGCCGTGTCGTCGTGGAGCTCCCGCGCGATCCGGGTGCGCTCGGCCTCCGCGGCCCGAAGGGTCCCGCTCCCGAGCTGCTGGAGCCGCCTCCGCTCCGTCACGTCGCGCACGGCGGCGATCACCCAGTCACCCTCCTCGGTCGAGAAGGGGCGGAGGCTGATCTCGACGGGGAGCTGGCGACCGTCTCGGCGAAGTGCGCGAAGCTCGAGCCCGGCCCCCATGGGCCGACGACCCGGCTCTTCCTCGTATCGTGCCCGGACCACCCGATGGCGGGCCCTCAGCTCCCGCGGAACGACGACCTCGACCGGGCGCCCCAGGATCTCGTCGCGGCGGTATCCGAGCATCTCCAGCAGGCGATCGTTCACTGCCCGAATGGTCCCGGTCCCGTCCACGATGAGGAGCCCGTCCGGGACCGCATCGAATAGCGTGCTGCCCGAGAGGGGCAGTGCACTCGGCGAAGCTCCCGGCATCCGCGGTTCTTCCGACATGTTGGGTCAGGCGTCCCGGCGTTCGAGAAAGGGTCACGTGCTGGGAGACATGGGCACGCACCCGGTTCCTGTGCTGGTTTTCCCCACATGGTGGCAGGGCCTCTTCCCGACAGACCCATCGGCCGAAAGATGCAACATTTCGAAGAGGCTGACCACTGCGCGCGGAGTCGGCGGGGGTGGAGCGCACCCTCTCCTCCCCCTCCCTTCCCGCCCCGCCCGGAGCCCCGGAGGAGACGTGTCGAAGAGGGAGCCCGCAAGAACGGAAGGATTCCGACGCATCCTGCGCGCACCCCTCTTTGGAAAGCTCGCCCTCGCCGGCGGAGTCCTCGTGATCGGCGCGGGCGTCGGCGGGTTCGTTCTGGCCGACGCCCTGGCGGAGCTCTTCGGGTCAGGCCCCGCCCTCGCCCTCTGGAGTGGCGTCGTCGCGCTCCTCGTGCTCCTGAACGGAGCCCTCGTCCGTCTGGCCCTCGACCCGATCCGGTCGATCGAGGATGCGGCACGTCGCATCGACGCGGGCGACGAGAGCGCTCGGATCCCCCTCTCGCCCATGGCCGATCGCGAGTCGGAGAGGATCCGCATCCTCTTCAACGGGATGCTCGACAGGCTGGAGCTCACCCATCGGAACCACCTCGAAATGGCAGACCTGCTCCAGGAAGCGGAGGAGGAGGAGCGGCGCCGCATCGCGGACCGTCTCTTCTCGGACCCGGCCCAGCTCCTCTCTGCCTCGCTCCTCGACCTCCGTCGGACCCGTCACCTCCTCGGGAGGGACTCGCCCCCGGACCCCGAGGAGCTGGACATGGCCCGGACCGGGATCGACGGGGCCCGCACCCAGGTTCTGGGAGCACTGGAGGCGATCCAGGGCATAGCCCGCGGGCTGCGTCCGCCCGAGCTGGACGAGCTCGGGCCGACCGCAGCGCTCCGGGGCCTCGCCCGTAACCTCGAGGCTCAGGCCGCCTTCCGAATCCGGGTCGAGGGAGACGACGTGGACGGCTGGCTCGATGAGCGGGGTTCGGTCGCACTCTTTCGCATCGTGCGCGATGGCCTGCGATCCGTGGCACGGGAGTCGATCTTCGAGCCGCTGACAGTGCATCTCGCGGGCAGCTCGAAGGGGGTGCGCGCCGAACTCCGGGGAGGGGGAACCCTTCGTTCCGAAGACGGCACCGCGGTGTCGCGAATGCTCAGCCAGGCCCGTCTGGCTGGCGGCGAGGTCGAGTTCGGGTGTGGGGGCGCCACCCCGGGGCCGCTCCTCATTCTCACCCTTCCGGCGCGCCCGGACCTCACTCGAAGTCGCCCGGCACCGCCCCTTCCATGACAGCCGACATCTCCTCTGCCGAACGCATCCGGGCCAGGTCGAGCTCGAAGTCCGGTCTGGGCCGGGGCGTGAGCTTCTCGAGGAACTCCCGGACTTCCCGCGGCGACAGCCCGGCACCCTCCATGGCGGCGGCGTCGAGGGTGCCCGCGTCGGACCGGGGTTCGAGCGTACCTTCGTTCCCGGCATGAAGGAGCCGGGACAGGAGCTCGAGTTCGCCGCGGCTCATGGGCGACCCGAGGAGGTCGTAGTCGACCCACGCCTCGTAGGTGAGAGGGGCGACCCTCTTCACGATTCCTGCCATGACCTCCGCGAAGGCGCGGATCTCCCACTGCGCGTGCGGATCGACCCGCAGGGAGAGAAAGTGCAGGAGGTTGTGGAGGTCGATCTTCCAGTACCACTGCGTGTAGGTCGAGAGCGGAAGGTCGATGCGGGCCAGCTCGCGCGCCACGTCCTCGGCAAGAAGCCAGCGATACGTCTCGGCGGCGCGCTCCCGCAGATCGTCCCAGCGACGCGCCGCCTCGTCACGCAGCTGGCGGGGAGCGGCCTCGGCATCGCGGCCCTGCCGGTTCGATCGGCTCTGCAGGGCGAAGTCTTCCGCTTCGGGCGTGTAGAATAGGAGGGGCATGAGGGAGTAGCGACCGCTGTACTCGTTCACCGAGGCTGTGCGATGCCGGATCCACTGACGCGCGATGAACATCGGCATTGCGCAGTGGAACTTGAACTCGACCATCTCGGATGGGGTCGTGTGTCGGTGTCGGCGAAGGTAGCGAATGAGCCCCCTCGTGGCCGACTTGCGCCGGGTGCCATAGCCGTAGCTGACCCGGGCGGCACGCTCCACGTCCTCGTCGGATCCCATGTAGTCGACGAGGGAGACGAAGCCGTGGTCCAGGACGGGAAAGTATCCTCCGAGGATCTCTTCTGCGGCGGGAATCGTGGGGCGTCGGGTGTCCATGCGCGATGGGGGCGTCGTGTTCGGGGGATCGGGGTGGGACCATCGTGGGCCGACGACTCTCGATGGGGAACCACCGGCCACTTCCGGAATAAACCTCCCGGACCGCTTCGGGGCAACCGCGCACCGCGAGCCCGGTTGCGTCCCGCGGGACCGGGGCCCACCCCATCTCCTCTTGCCTTCACGCCATGAAGTCCAAACATGAATGACCGCCTGCTGAGGGCCGTTCGCCGGGAACCCCTCGACACCACCCCCGTCTGGTTCATGCGACAGGCCGGGCGTTCCCTCGCCCGCTACCACGAACTCAAGGGTGACCGGGACCTCCTCGAGGTGACGAGGAACCCGCGCCTGGCGGCGGAGATCACGATGCTTCCACTCGAGTACTTCCCCGTCGACGGGGCCGTGCTCTATGCGGACATCTCGACGATCTTCCTGGGAGCCGACATCGACGTGCGAATCGAGAAGGGACTGGGACCGGTGCTTCCCCACCCCTACGACAGCCCCGGGACAATTCGCTCGCTTCGTCCCTTCGACCCTCGCGAGAAGCTCGACTTCGTTCTAGAAACACTTCGCATCCTCAAGGAGCGACTTGACATCCCGGTCCTGGGCTTCATCGGAGCGCCCTTCACCCTCATGACCTACATGGTCGAGTCGCCCCGCAGCCGGGACCGGGTGGGCACAAAGCGCTTCATGTGGAACGAGCCCCTGCTCTGGGACGAACTCATGTCCTACTGGTCGGAGCACCTCATCGCCTTCGCGCGCGCTCAAGTCGAGGCGGGTGCAAGTGTGATTCAGCTCTTCGACTCCTGGGCGGGAGTGCTCCACCCGGACGACTACCGGCGCTCCGTCTTCCCCTACACCCGGCGCATCCTCGCCGCCCTGACAGCCCAGGCCATCCCCACGATCAACTTCGCCACCGGGAATCCCGCACTCCTCCCCCTCCTCGCCGAGGCAGGGGGCGACGCGATCGGACTCGACTGGCGCATCGGGATCGCCGAGGGATGGGCCGTGGCAGGAGACGACCGAGCCGTCCAGGGCAACCTCGACCCCGTGGCCCTTCTCGCCGGTCGGGAGCGTGCCCTCGCGGGGGCCCGCGAGATTCTGACAGCCGTGGGAGGCCGTCCCGGGCACATCTTCAATGTGGGACATGGGCTGCACCCGGACACGGATCCGGCGGTCGTGCGCGCCGTCGTCGACTACGTCCACTCCGTCGACCTTGCCGACCTCCGGGCAGGACACCCACCTCCCGACCCCTTCTGAACCCCGAATCCCGCGCTCCGGGACGAGCCTGGAGCACTCCTCTGACCCCAAGTCCTCTGGAACCGCGATGAAGACCGCCATTGTCGTGCTGAACTTCGGCGAGCCCTCGACCCCTGAACGGGAAACGGTGGTTCGCTTTCTCGAGCGCATCTTCTTCTCGAATGCCTCCCTCGAGCACCTCCCCACCGAGGAGGCGCGTCGCGCGCGTAGCCGTGAACTCGCCGAGCGCCGGGCACCCGGGCTGATGGAAGAATACGAAGAGATCGGTGGTTCGCCCCTCAACGCCCAGGCCGATGCCCAGGCCGAGGCCCTCGCCCGCGAGCTCGATCGTCGAGGCCACGATGTCGCAGTCTACTCGGCCTACCAGTTCATCGAACCTCTCATCGAGGAGGTGGCCGAACGAGCGATTGCCGAGGGAGCAGAGCGCATCGTGGGACTCCCCATCTACCCCCTCTGCGGCCATTCCACGAATGTCGCCGCCCTGAACCAGCTTCGGAGCGCTCTCGACCGAGTGGGTGGCGACATTCCCCTCGAGGGCGTAACGGGGTGGCACCGACACCCCCTCTACCTCGAACTCCGGGCCGACGCCGTGCGCCGTGTTCTGGACGAGCACGGGCTCGACCTGGCCGATCCCGGCACCCGCCTCGTCTTTTCGGCTCATGGGACGCCCCGCAAGTACCTCGACGGGGGAAGTGGCTACCAGCGGTATGTCGAAGAGTTCTGTCGGGAGATGGCGGAGCTCACAGGGGCACCCCAGGTGACCATCGGCTACCAGAACCACGCGAATCGAGGGATCGAGTGGACCCAGCCAGACGTCGAGACGGTGATTCGGGAGATCGAGGCCAGGACCGTCGTCGTCGATCCCGTCTCCTTCATGCACGAGCAGTCGGAGACCCTCGCCGAGCTCGACCACGAGTTGCGCGAGGAGGCCGAGGAACGGGGGCTGCGCTTCGTCCGCGTACCTGTCCCCCACGACGACCCGCGCTTCGCACGCGTCATGGCCGACCTCGTCGAACCCCTTCTGGACGCGGGCACCCGCGCTGCTCGCACGGATGCCGGCCTCCGCTTTGCCCCCTGCCGCTGCCGGCCGGAAGAAGGGACCTGGTGCCTGAACAACCTGCCGCGAAGCGAGGCTGCCTCGTCGCCCTCTCCCGCCGTCGCCGGTCCCGAGGGGAGCGCATGACGACCAACGGACAGAACCCGGTGCTCGCGCAGGGCGAGCGGATTCCCTTTCACCGGATCCGTTCAGAGCATGTCGTTCCCGGGATCCGGACCCTGCTCGAGGATGCCGAGGCCAGGATCGAGGCGATCGCGGGTTCCTCCTCTCCCCCCAGTTGGGAGAACACGCTCGAGGCGTTGGGAGAGGCGCTGCGCAGGGTGCATCGCGGAACCGGACCGGTTCAGCACCTCCTTGCCGTGGCCGAGTCGCCGGAACTCAGGGAGGCCTGGTCGACGGTCCTTCCCGAGGTGACCTCCTTCTGGAGCCGGCTCTTCCTGCACCGGGGTCTGTGGAATCGGCTGCTTGCCTACGCGGAGACTCCCGAGGCAAAGGCACTCACCGGGGTCCGGCAACGGCACCTCGACAAGACGATGCGCGACTTCCGGCGCTCCGGTGCCGACCTGGACCCAGCCGGGCGGAATCGGCTCGAGGCGATCGACGTGGAGATGGCCCGGCTCGAGCAGACCTTCAGCGAGAACGTGCTCGACGCGACGGCGGCCTGGATGCTGCAGGTCGAGGACGAGGGCGAGCTCGAGGGGCTCCCCCGCGACGTGAAGGCTCGGCTGGCTCGGCAGGCGAAGGAGCGCGAGCTGGATGGATGGGTCCTGCTCCTCGATGCCCCGACGGTGCAGGCCGTGCTCAAGCATGCCCATTCGCGCGAGCTGCGACGGACGGTCCACGATGCGTGGCTCGAGCGAGGACGAGTGGAGCCATGGGACAATCGGGCCCTGATTCCTCGCCTCCTCGAGCTCAGACAGGAAAGAGCAGCCCTCCTGGGGTACCCGGACTTCCCCGACTATCGGCTCGAGGAGCAGATGGCGGGGAGCGGCGAGGGGGCTCGGAGCTTCATACGGACCCTGACGGAGCGGACGCGCCCCTTCTGGGAACGGGACCTCGAGATCCTCCGGGAGGCGGGGAGGGAGCGGGGAATCGACCCCATTCGGCCCTGGGACACCTCCTGGCTCGTCGAAGGGCTCCGGCGCGAACGCTTCGACCTCGACGAGGAGGAGCTTCGCCCCTACTTCGCGTTCGATCGGGTCATGGCGGGGCTCTTCGAACTCGCAGAGCGAGTCTTCGGCCTCGAGATCGTCGAGATCCCCTCGGAGGCCGTCTGGCACCCCGACGTGCGGACCTTCGAGCTGCGTGACGAGACGGGGCGGACCCTCGGCATCTTCTACTCGGACTTCTTTCCTCGCCCGGAGAAGCGGCAGGGTGCCTGGATGAATGCGTTCATGCACGGCACGCCGGCGCCCGGGGGCGGGCTCACGCCCCATGTGGGCGTGATCTGCGGAAACTTCCCGCCCCCCTCGGACGACGGGGAGCCCTCGCTTCTGACGCACAGGGACGTGGAGACCCTCTTCCACGAATTCGGCCACCTCCTCCATCACTGCACCTCGCGGGTCGAGGTTCCCGAGCGAGGGGGGATCCACGTGGCCTGGGACTGGGTCGAGGTACCCTCGCAGCTCATGGAGAACTGGTGCTGGGAGCGGGAGGCACTCGACCTCTTCGCCCGACACTGGGAGACCGGGCAGCCCCTCCCGGACGACATCTGGCAGAACATGGTCCGGGCACGGCGGTTCATGGGCGGTTGGGGACAGATGCGCCAGCTCTCCTTCGGAACGCTGGACCTCGGGTTGCACACGGACTTCGACCCGGATCGCGACGGGGACCCGGTTTCCTGGGTCGATCGGCTCCTGGAGCCCCTCTCTCCCGATCCGGTCTTCGCTGCCGCCCATCCCCTGCCCTCCTTCCTCCACCTCTTTTCCGGCGGATATGCCGCCTCGTACTACTCGTACCTCTGGTCCGAGGTGATGGAAGCGGACCTCTTCACCCGCTTCCTCGAGCGGGGGATCTTCGATCCGGATACGGGTCGAGAGTACCTCGAGACGATCCTCTCCGCCGGTGACCGTGACGATCCTGACGAGCTCTTCCGCGCGTTCATGGGACGGGACCCCGACCAGGAGGCCCTGATCCGGAGGAATCTGGGCGAGGTGGCCTGAACCGGGCGGCCGAGGCCCCGGGTCCGATCCGAGATCTGTGACACACTGCGCACAGTTCTGTTACATGGCCGTTACGAGGTGCTGATACCTTCGGGCATCGGGTCGGAGCCCCGTCGTGCTTCGACCACCTCGACCCATCCCGGAGACCTCCGACCTTGTCCGTCCAATTCCGTCCTGCGGTCCTTCTTCTCACGGCCCTGGCCGTCGCGGGGTGCTGGAGCAGCGACCGTCCCGTGCCCGAGGGGGAGGAAGATGGCAGGGACTCCGGTGCTCAGCTGACGATCACCGGCGCCGGTGCTTCCTTTCCCTTTCCGATCTATTCGCGCTGGTTCTCGATCTATTCGCGCGAGAACCCGGTGCGCATCAACTACCAGTCGATCGGGTCGGGGGGCGGCATCCGGCAGATGATCGCGGGCACCGTCGACTTCGGGGCCACGGATGCGCCCCTGACCGAAGAGGATCTCGAACGCATTCCGGGCACACTGAGCATTCCGACGGTGCTCGGGGCGGTTGTGCTGACGTACAACCTCCCCGGTCTCGAGGCACCGGTGCGTCTCGACGGGGAGACGCTCGCGGCAATCTTCCTGGGAGAGCTCCGCCGCTGGCGTGACCCGCGGATCCAGGCCCTGAACCCGGGGGTCGAGTTCCCCGATCGGGACATCATTCCCGTGAATCGCTCGGATGGGTCCGGAACCACTTACGTGTTCACGGACTTTCTCTACGAGGTGAGCCCGGCCTGGCGTTCCCGGGTCGGGCGCGGAAACGCGGTTCGATGGCCGACGGGTCTCGGCGCTCGCGGGAACGAGGGTGTGACGGGACAGGTGCGGCAGACTCCCGGCGCCATCGGCTACGTGGAGCAGGTCTTCGCGCGTCAGAACAACCTCCCGATGGCCTCGGTGCGAAACGTTCGGGGCGAGTTCGTCGCGCCCTCGATCGAGGCAACCACCCTGGCCGCGGCGGGGCTCCTCGAGCGGATTCCCGACAACGATGACTTCCGCCTCTCGATCGTGAACGCCGATGCGGACGGGGCCTATCCGATCGCGGCCTGGACCTATCTCCTGATTCGGCCGCACATGGAGGACTGCCGACGGGCACGGGCGCTCCTCGACCTCATCCGCTGGAGCCTCCTCGAGCGCGAAGACGATGTTCGTGCGCTCAACTACGCCCCTCTGACCATGGAGATTCGACTTCGCGCCCTGAACGCGCTCCGGGTCGTGACCTGTGGTCCGGAGCGGACCCCGGTCTTCGACCCCGCGATCCGGTTCGAGGCTCCGGAGTCCGGGGCCAGGCCCACCGAGCCAGAGGCGGAGCGGGGGCATGCCGCCGAGGAGGCCCGTGATGCCGAGCGCGACTGACAGCTCGCCGGCGCTCCCCGGGGGTCAGCGTCCGGTCCCACCGCCCTCGAGCGCGCCCGGGGGCGGAGAGGGAGGCCGATTCCTGCCGTCGCGGAAGAAGGGGAATCTGACGGACCAGTTCTATGGGATGATCCTGAAGCTCTTCGGGCTCACCCTTCCCCTTCTCTTCGTCTTCATCGTCCTGCGCATCGGCCAGGAGGCCCGGCCGGCGATGGAGGCCTTCGGGTTCGCCTTCATCACGAGCACGGAGTGGAATCCCGTGCTCCGAGAGTTCGGCGCGCTCCCCTTCATCTTCGGAACGGTCGTCTCGTCGTTCCTCGCGCTCCTCATCGCCCTGCCGCTCTCCGTCGGGCTCGCGGTGTTCCTGACCGAGCTGGCGCCACGCTGGCTCGCAGCTCCGATCGCCTTCGCGACCGAACTCCTCGCGGCGATCCCCTCGGTGGTCTACGGACTATGGGGAATCTTCGTCCTGGTCCCGTTCCTGCGTTTCACGGTCCAGGAGCCGCTTTCGCGACGCTTCGGGGACACGATCCCCTTCTTCGAGGGGCCCGCATACGGCTTCAGCATGATGTCCGGGGCCGTCATTCTCTCGATCATGATCATCCCCTTCATCTCGGCCGTGACTCGGGAGGTGCTTGCCGCGGTCCCCCGCTCCCAGCGGGAGGCGGCACTCGCCCTCGGAGCCACGCGCTGGGAGATGACCTGGCAGGTCGCGCTGCCCTACGCACTGCCGGGCATCATCGGAGGGGCGATCCTCGGACTCGGACGCGCCCTGGGCGAGACGATGGCGATCACGATGGTGATCGGGAACCGCCCCGACATCGCGGCCTCCCTCTTCGCACCGGGCTACACCATGGCCTCGGTCCTTGCAAACGAGTTCGCCGAGGCGACGGGTGAGCTCTACCTGTCGGCGCTCATGGAGATCGCCCTGATCCTCTTCGGCATCACGATCCTCGTGAACATCGCGGCCCAGGCACTCGTCTGGCGCGTTGCGAGGCGAGGAGGCGCAGCATGACCACGATTGCACTCCACCGCCGCCGGATCCTCTTCAGCCGGCTCATGCTGACCCTGACGGGGATCGCGGCGTTCGTGGTCGTCGTACCGCTCCTCCTCATCTTCTATTACCTCGTCACGGCCGGAGCTCAAGCGCTCAACCTCGACTTCTTCACCCAGCTCCCCGCGCCGGCAGGGGAAGCCGGCGGAGGGATGGCAAACGCCCTCCTGGGAACCTTCCTCCTGGTCTTTTATGCGGGACTGATGGGGATCCCGATCGCAGTGGGGGCAGGTGTCTACCTCGCGGAGGCCGGGAACACGAAACTCGGCACATTCGTCCGGTTCATCGCGGATGTCATGAACGGGACACCCTCCATCGTGACCGGGATCTTCGTCTGGGCCTGGGTCGTGCTCATGATGGGGCGATTCTCCCTCCTGGCGGGGTCGGTTGCGCTCGCGGTCATGCTCCTGCCCATGGTGACACGCACGACCGAGGAGATGGTTCGCCTCGTTCCCCGGGAACTGAAGGAAGGAGGCATGGCCCTCGGCTTCACGCGTTGGCGCACAACCCTCGGAGTCGTGCTGCCTGCCGCCCGCAGCGGAATCCTGACCGGGATCCTCGTGGCGCTGGCCCGAATTGCCGGAGAGACGGCCCCCCTTCTCTTCACCGCCTTCGGGAACCCCTTTTGGGAGTGGCGTCTGAATGAGCCCATCTCGGCCCTTCCCCTCCTGATCTACCAGTACGCGATCTCGCCCTACGATGACTGGCACCGTCAGGCCTGGGCCGCTGCCCTCGTCCTGATCGGGCTGGTGCTGGCGATCAGCCTTGTGGCCCGCTTCCTCATTCGCAATCCCTACAGGTAGACCCCTGATGAAGCCCACGACGAAAGAACGCCCCTCTGCGGGCAAGACTTCCTCCCCCATCACAGGAGCACCCCAGGTGACGAGGCCCTCCCCACGGAAGCCCCCCCCCGAGGCGCACGAGATCCGGCCGGCCGTGGAGGCGAAGGACTTCTCGTTCTGGTACGGAAAGAACCAGGCGCTGAAGAGGGTCTCGCTGCAGATGCCCGATCGGCAGGTAACCGCCCTCATCGGGCCTTCCGGATGCGGGAAGTCGACGTTCCTGCGCTCGATCAACCGGATGAACGACCTCATCCCCGGGATCCAGCACGAAGGTGACATCACCCTCGACGGGGACTCCGTCTACCGCGCCGATCAGGATGTAGTGGCCCTCAGGAAGCGCGTCGGGATGGTCTTCCAGAAGTCGAACCCGTTTCCCAAGTCGATCTACGAGAATGTTGCGTACGGCGCGCGCGTGAACAGGATCACCTCCTCGCGCTCCGAGCTCGACGAACTCGTCGAGCGCTCGCTCCGCCAGGCCGCCCTCTGGGACGAGGTCCGGGACCGCCTGCACTCGAGTGCTCTCGGCCTCTCAGGGGGGCAGCAGCAGCGCCTCTGCATCGCACGGGCCCTCGCCGTGTCACCACGCGTCCTCCTCATGGACGAGCCGGCCAGCGCCCTGGACCCGATCGCGACGCAGAAGATCGAGGAACTCGTCTACGAGTTGAAGGAAGATTACACGATCGTGATCGTGACCCATAACATGCAGCAGGCCGCTCGCGTCTCGGACCGGACCGCCTTCTTCTTCATGGGCGAACTCATCGAGGTAGGACGCACCGAGGAGATCTTCACGAACCCGAAGGTGGAACAGACTGAGGCCTACATCACCGGACGCTTCGGATGACTCCTCGCAACGGCGTGCATCGTCACTTCCATGAGGAGCTCGGCGAGCTCAAGTCGAAGCTCCTGCAGATGTCGGGCGAGGCCGAAGAACTCGTCCGGCTCTCGGTCGACGCCCTCCTCGAGGGTGACCTCGAGGGTGCCCAGGCCGTGATTGACAGGGACACGACGATCGACGAACTCGAGCTGGAGATCGACCGGCGGGCCCACGAACTCCTCGCGCTGCAGCAGCCCATGGCCGGGGATCTTCGCTTCATCACGATGACGATGAAGATCTCGAACGACCTCGAGCGGGTGGGCGATCATGCGGTGAACATCGCCCGTGCCGTGCAGGACCTGGCCAGACTCCCTCCCTTCGGCCAGATGAGCGAAGTGGCCGAGATGGCTCGCCGGGCCCGTGAGATGCTCTCCGACGCGCTCGATGCCTTCGTTCGAAGCGACGGAAAGGCCGCCCGGGAGATCCGTCTCCGTGATGACGAGGTCGATCACCTCTACAACTCGATGTTCCGGATTCTCCTGACCCACATGATGGAGGACCCCCGCCGCATTGGGCCCGCCATGTCGCTCCTTCTCATATCGAAGAACCTCGAGCGAATCGCCGACCTCGCCACGAATGTGGCCGAAGATGTCGTCTTTCTCGCCGAAGGAGTCGTGATCAAGCATGGCGCCGGGAGGCACTCGAGCGCCGAGGTCTGAGCCCGGGGGTGCACCGCGACCGGGTCAGGGATAGATTGCGGGAAGGGACATCCTCCTCACCAACTCTGCCCAGGTCAGCCCTCCATGGACGCACTTCGACGCCGCACGGCTCCGGTCCTTCTCTTCTTCCTGCTCGCCCTCGGTGCAGGCTGCGGCCCGGACGCCCCTCCTCCCGAAGCCACGGAAGAAGGCACCGCCGACCCCGCCACGGCGCCGGGCGAGGTCGCACCCCTGTCAGCCCCCGCGTTCGCCGAGGCCCTCGAGGCGGGCGAGGCCGAGATCCGGGTCCTCTACGTGCGCTCGACGGGCTTCGCGGGCGCGGACGATACCGGAACGCTGACCGGCGTGACCGTGGAGATCATGCGCGAGTTCGGGCGCTTCGTCGCGGAGGAGTACGACCTCGAGGTCGAGGTTACCTTCGAGGAGGAGCCGGAGTGGGCAACCTTCTACCGCCGGGTCATGCGTTCAGAGGGCGGAGTCTTCGGGATCGGGAATGTCACGATCACCGAGCCGCGCCGCGAAGAGCTTGCGTTTTCGCCCCCCTACCTGAGCAACATCGCGATTCTCATGACCCACGAGAACGTCCCCGAACTCGGCTCGCTCGAGGAGTCGGCAGACGTTCTTGGCAGCATGACCGGACTCCTTTATCCAGGGACGCTCCACGAGACGCGGCTCCTGGCCCTCCGGGACGAGTACCTCAGCGGCCTCGAGACTCGAACGGTCACGACGAACGACGAGCTCGTCGGCCTCGTCGCCTCCGGCGAGGGTTACTTCGGCTTCATCGACATCTACAACTATTGGCGGGCCCTCGAAGATGGCGCGCCCCTCCGCCGCCATGCGGTCGCCGACGACGATTCGGAGACCTTCGGAGTCATCATGCCCCACGGCTCGGACTGGGCCGAGCCGATGCAGCGCTTCTTCGAGCGGGGCGACGGGCTCCGCAACACGGATTGGTACCGCGACCTCCTCCGGACGCACCTCGGGGACGAACTCGCGGGACTCCTGCTCTAGAAGGCTGTTGAAGAACCCCGCCCTCAAGGAGCCGTCGGGACGGTTTGGAGCTGGAGCGACGGCTGGTTGCGGCCCCGAGAGGAACAAGCCGAAAGACCGAACCGGGTGATGGAGACC
>SLDT01000052.1 GCA_007125125.1 Gemmatimonadota bacterium
CGGTGCCTCCCAGTGCGGGTTGTGCCCGACGCCCTCGAAGAGGATCGTGCGACCGTTCGGGAAGGCATCGCCCGCGTTCCGCGCGAGCTCCGGGAAGCGCGGACCGTCGAGCTCACCCCCGATCACGAGAGCGGGTGCCTGAATCTGGGGCCAGTCGTGGACCACCGTCTCGGTGCGCATCACGTTGCTGTTCAGCGCACGGACCATCGAGAGGCGCGGCCAGTCTCCGGAGAGTCCCCACCCGTAGTGGATCCGTACGTACTCGAGGTACCGCTCGTCCCACTCCGCCACATGCCCCCGGATCGTCCCGAGCGCCGCCTGGTAGCTCCGGCCGGCCGCGGCACTCGGCTCGCTCCATCCCCGACCGGCCCTCGTGTCGGAGAGCCCGATCGAGTTCACGAGGGCGACATGCGTCGTGCGCTGCGGGTACATGAGTGCGAAGCGGCTCGCCTTCATCCCGCCAAAGGAGTGCCCCACCATCGCAGCCTGTTCAATCTCGAGGTGATCGAGCACCCGTGCGATGTTCGCCGCATGCATGTGAAGGGAATAGGGCACCAGGGGCTTCGACGACCGGCCGTACCCGATCTGGTCCATCGCCACCACGCGGAACCCCGCCTCCACGAGATCGTCGATCGTGCGTTCCCAGGAGGCCGCCCAGTAGTTCCCCCCATGCAGGAGAACGACCGTGCGCCCGTTCCCCTCCCCGGCGGGGCGCACATCCATGAAGGCCATCCGGACATCCTCGCCCCAGAGGGTGAACTCGACATGGTCGACCGGGTGCGGATAGGGCACCTCCTCCATGTTGATCGAGATCGGCCCCCAGTGCTCCGGAGGCGCCTCGGGGGGCTCCTGCGCCTCGAGTCCGGTCATCGAGGACAGTACAAGGGCCAGCACGAGCGCGCAGGGCAGGAGCAGGAGGCGGGGCAGCCCGCCCCGAACAACGAGTCGGGTGGTCATGGGGAACTCCTCGGATCTTCGGGACACGATTTCCCTCCAGCGGAAAGGACCAACCTACCGCCCCACGGCTCCCCCGGCCAGCGGGACGGGGAGGGCTAACGTCGAACCGACCCGGGGCATCCCCCCCGCAGATGAACACCTCGCCCACCCTTCTCCTTCTCGCCCTCGCCGCCCTCGCGCTCGGGGCCCCGGCCGGCCCCGCCGCCGCATCCCCTCCACTTCCGGCGGAAGGGTGGCTCGCCGCGCCCCCCGCGAGGGTTCTGGCCGCGTCCCCGGACACCGACCTGGCCGCGACACTCCGCGGGGTCCTCGATCGGGCTGTCGCGCGGGGCCTTGCCCCCGGCGCCTCGGTCCTCGTGGCACGCCCCGACGAGGTCCTCTTTCGGGAAGGCGCGGGCGACCTCGGCCCCGACGATCCAGTCGAGATCGCCTCGAGCACCAAGCCCATCGTCGCGGCTCTCCTCGCCGCCCTGGCCGATGACGGCCTCCTCGACCTCGACACCCCCATCTCGGCCTGGCTTCCGGAGTGGGCCGGTGTGCCCCTGCGCGCCCTCCCCGGCGCCGGCGCCGCCGCCCGGTTACGTCGACAACTACCCACGGCCCCCCGTGCGCCGACGGTCCGCGAGCTCCTCACCCACACCTCCGGGATTCCCCCGCTCTACCCCGGAGGCCGCCCCGCGACCGGGACCCTCGCCGACTTCTCCGAGCTCACCGCGCAGCGCGGCCTCGTCGCACTCCCGGGCGAGCGCTTCGCCTACGGGGGCCCCTCGTACGACATCGCCGCCCGTGTCGCCGAGGTAGCGGCCGGTGTCCCCTTCGAGCAACTCCTCACGGAGCGGCTTCTAGCCCCCCTCGGGATGCACGACACCCGCTTCGCCGAGGGAGGAAGGCTCGCCCCTGCGACCGCCGGTCGCCCGGACCCGGACACCCCCGGGCCCCCCTCGAACCGATGGGTGAGCGCGGGGGGAGGGCTGACCTCGACTCTCGACGACCTGCACCGCTTCTGGAGCCTCCATCTCACCGGGGGCACCCACGGAGGGCATCAGATTCTCTCCGAGGCCGCGGTCAGCCAGATTCGCACCCCGATGGCACGCAACCCGAACCGCACCCCGTACGGGGCCGACTATGGGCTCGGGGTCTACCTGGACCGGAACGCACCGGAGGGCCCGCTCGCGGTCGCGAGCCATGGGGGCGCCTTCGGGACCCTCCCCTGGGTCGACCTCGAGCGGGGCGTCGTCGTCATCGTCTTCGTGCCCGGCACCCTGGCGCGCGCGAACCCCGCCGTGCGCGAGCTCCGGGGGGCCGTCGAGGCCCATCTTCCGCGCCGCCCCGCGCAGGGGAACGAACCCGCCGACACCCCGCTCGGCACCCTCCTCGCACGGGTCCAGGGCGAGCTCGACCGGGGGTGGGGCGCCTCGAGCGCGGCCGAGCGTCGGGCGCACTTCGAGCAGGGAGAAGGGCTCGCCCGTCGGGCCGTCGCCCTTGCCCCGGACGATCCGGAGGCCCGCTGGTGGCTCGTCGCTGCCCTTGGCCTCCGCGGCCAGGAGGCCACCCTCCGCGAGCGGATCCCGATCGCACGGGAGGTTCACCAGGAGGCCGGCACCCTCGTGCGCGATCACCCCGGGCACCCCGGGGGACATCATGCGCTCGGGAGGCTCCACGGGAGCGTGCTTCGTCTGAGTCCGCCCGTGCGCTGGTTCTACCGGCGCATCGTCGGGGACGAGGGGCTCCGGGATGCCTCCTGGGGGGTGGCGGAGTTCCACCTGAGGCGCGCGATCGAGCTCGAGCCCGACGCGCCCCACCACCGGGTCGAACTCGCCCGCGTCCTCCAGGACACGGATCGGCTCGCGGAAGCCCGGGCCGAGGCCCGGCGGGCCGTCGAGCTCCCCGAGCGGACCCCCCTCGCCTCCTGGTACAGGGGGTGGGCCCGGGAACTCCTGGCCGAGCTCCCGGCGGCCTGACGGCCGAACCGGACGGGACGAGGAGCGCACTCCAGTGACTGACTGAACGTTCAGTCAGTCACGCGGCTCGGCCCCTTCGGCGTCCCCGAGGTCCATCTCGGCCCGCATCGCCGGAGCCGGGGGCTCAGCGGGCCAACGGCGGCTTCCGGGCGATGAGGCGGGCGAGCCCGCGCTCGCCTTCTTCCCGTTCGAAGACACCCTCCTCGTGGAGGAGGATCTCCCAGCCGACGAAAGCCTCGAGGAGCTCGCCCCGCCGGAGGGTGAAGGCGGGGTGGATGCCCGCGCCCAGCTCCTCCAGCTCGATCACGCTGAAGGTCTCGAAGAGGAGGAGGCCCCCCGGCCGGAGAGACTCCCGGATGAGGGCGAAGCTCTCGCGGAGGAGAAAGCGGTGGTTCACGACGAGGTCGAAGGCGGCGGGGCGGGTGCGGAAGGTGGCGGCGTCGCCAAGGACGGGCCAGGGGTTGCGGCCGGGCCGGTCCGCGGCGCGCATCCGGCGGAGCCCTTCGATCGAGAGGTCGAGGGCGAGGACCTTCCACCCCCGGTCGGCGAGGAAGCGGGCATCGGGGCCGGCGCCGGATGCGAGGTCGAGGGCGACGCCCGGGGGACCCAGGTGGGGGAGGGCATCCCGCACGATTTCGGAGGGACCTGCCCGCTCGACCCAGTCGCCCTCCGCGTACCGGAGGTCCCAGCGGGTACGGTGAGGCGCCCCCTGCGCCGGCTTGCTCAGCGGTCCCCTCCCGGAGGCTGGCGGAGCTGCATCTGCATTCCGTCGCCCTGCCGTATCACGGAGGCCCCGGGGGGGAAGGGGAGCTCGCGCCAGGTCCCGCCCTCGCCGGTGAAGATGATCCGGTCCTCAAGCACTTCGAGCTGGCCCATTCCGCGGTCCTGGAGGGCCCGGAGCTGCTCGAGCTGCCGTACGAACTGCTCCTGTCGCCAGACGGGGTCCTCGCCCCGTGCGCGCACCGCCTCGAACACCTCCTGCCCCGAGCGCGCGGCTGCGGCCGTGCCCTCGGCGCCCTGCCCCGTCGCCATGGGTCCGGGCACGGAGAGGGTGAGGCTCCGGCCGTCGCCCGTCATCGTCACCGAGCCCGCTCCGATCCGGGCGAGCCGGTAGCCGAAGAGCTCCTCGCCGAGCGACATGACGTGCGCCCCCGAGCCCTCGACCGCGACGACGGCGACCCCGCCGTTGGGGTCGGCGATCGTGCCGA
>SLDT01000028.1 GCA_007125125.1 Gemmatimonadota bacterium
CGCCGCCCGAGGCGATCGAGCGGAGCGCGGTGCTGAGGGCCGAGCCGCGGTGGAGCGTCTTCTTCAACGGGGGACGGGGGTGGGTCGTCGGCGATCGCCCGGGGTCGGGGCGCATGGATTCGCCTGCCCGCTACGATGCGGGGGTCGGACTCCAGCTCGGGGGGCTCGGGGTCTACTGGGCGGTGCCGGTCGCCGACGATGCGGGCGACGGGTCGAGCCGCTTCTTCGTCCGGCTCGACCGGAGGTTCTGAGGCGCCGGTCCGCCCGGGCCCTCAGAAGTAGGCGGCGAAGCCGAGGGTGACGGGGAAGGAGACGAGGGTGCCGATCGGGCGGAGCTGCGGGCTGATCTCGGGGAAGTTCGCCGTGGCGCCCTGGTCGAGGGGTGCGACGAGGGCCTGGAGTCCGAGAAAGAGGTGGCGGCCCGGAAGGCGCACACCGATGTTCGCGCCCGCGGTCAGCTGGGGCGCGAATTCGACGAAGTCGATGTAGACCCGGCCCGCGCCCCCACCGTAGACGGGGACCATCTCGCGCCCTGACTTGAAGGCCGCGACCCCCCCGTCGGCGGTGAGGTCGAGGACGAAGCGGCGAGCCGGACCGTACCCGTCGAGGAGGTGAACGGCGAGTCCCGCGCCACCCCGGAGGATCGAGGCCTCGGGAAGGACGGCCGATTCCTGGGCCATGAGGGGAGCGCCCCGGTGAAAGACGTCGATTCCCTTGTTCAGCCTCAGGGAGAACCGGTCCGAGAGAGGGAAGGTGAGGTTCGCGGCGACGGAACGGCCGGGGCGGTAGCCATCGGCGAGATTTCCTCCGGGTACGGCAACCCCGCCGCGGAGTTCCAGGTGTCGCTCGAGCTGTGCCTCCGCGGCCTCTGGTGCGGCCAGAGGGAGGGCACATGCGAGCGCGAACAGGCAGAGAAGTCTTGGGATCGAGCGCAAGAGGGAGGCGTGCTGAGGTGCGGAAGTGGTGCAGGGCCCCGGCCGGGGCCATTGTGCGGGAGAATGGAGCGCCAGTCTACGGCGTCCGGAGCGTTCGCGCCAGAGGGGGGCCCCTCGACAGCCCCCGCGCCCCGCGATAGCTTCGGCCACTCGATCTCCTCCTTGACCGACCTCCTCCGGAGCCCCGGCCCTTGAGTCTCGACCGCGTCACCGCCGTAGAAGCCGCCCTCGATGCCCACCTCGCCTCGGCCTCGCCGTCGGCGGCGACGCTCGCGCCGGGCGATCCGCTCGTGCCCGGCTCAGGGCTGACCGCCGGGGCGGCCCTCGCGCTCTGGGAAGACCAGGTGCGAAGCCGCGCGGTCGACGTGGAGGCGCGCCGGCTCAAGGCCGAGGGGCTCAGCTACTACACGATCTCGAGCGCGGGCCACGAGCAGAACGCGGTGGTCGGGGCGCTGACCCGCACGACGGACCCCGCCTTCCTCCACTACCGGTCGGGGGGCTTCATGATGGCGCGGTCGCGCCAGGACCCGGAGGTGAACCCGGTCCGGGACACGATGCTCTCGATCTGTGCGCGGCGCGACGACCCAATCAGCGAGGGGCGCCACAAGGTGTGGGGGAGCCGGCGCCTCTGGGTGCCTCCGCAGACCAGCACGATCGCCTCGCACCTCCCGAAGGCGGTGGGGATGGCCTTCGCGCTCGGGCGGGCGCGGCGCCTCGAGCACGACCCGGGGGTCCCGGACGATGCGATCGTGGTCTGCTCCTTCGGCGATGCCTCGGCGAACCATGCCACCGCGCTCACGGGGATCAACTCGGCCCGCTACGCGCTCCGGCGGGGGAACCCGATGCCGATCCTCTTCGTGTGCGAGGACAACGGGCTCGGAATCTCGGTCGACACCCCCCCGCGCTGGATCGCGGACAGCTTCGGCGGGATGCGCTACCTCCGCTACTTCGACGGTGCGGGCGAGCTGGACGATCTCTGGAACGTGGTGGAGGAGGCGGTCCACCTCTGCCGCACCCGAAGGCTCCCGGTCTTTCTCCGGCTCCAGACGGTGCGCCTCTGGGGGCATGCCGGAAGCGACATCGAGGCGGCGTACCGGACCCCGGACGAGATCGCTCGCACCGAGGCGCGCGACCCGCTCCTCGAGAACGCGCGCCTCCTGGTCGAGCGCGGGGCGGCGACGCCGGCAACACTGCGCACGATCCTGGACGGGACCCGTGCGCGCGTCCGGGAGGCGGGGCGCGAGGCGGCCGCCCGCCCCGCCCTCGGGAGCGCGGCCGAGGTGACGGCACCCCTCGCCCCCGAGGACCCGGCGGCGGTGCGGGCCTCGGCCGAGGGCGCGGTCGACCCCGAGCGGCGCCGGGCCTTCTGGGGCGAGCAGCTCCCCGAGGAGGTGACGGCCGTCACCCGGCGAACGATGGCGGCGCACCTGAGCGCAGCCCTCGCCGACGAGATGCTCCGCCGACCGGAGGTCATCGTCTTCGGGGAAGACGTGGGCCGGAAGGGCGGGGTCTACTACGTGACGGCCGGCCTCCAGAAGCGCTTCGGGGTCGGGCGGGTCTTCGACACCCTCCTCGACGAGACGACGATCCTCGGGGTGGCGCAGGGCACCGCGCTCGCCGGGCACCTCCCGATCCCCGAGATCCAGTACCTGGCCTACGTGCACAACGCGATCGACCAGCTCCGGGGCGAGGCGGCGTCGCTCCAGTTCTTCAGTTCGGGGCAGTTCCGGAACCCGATGGTCGTGCGGGTGGCCGGCCTCGCCTACCAGAAGGGGTTCGGGGGCCACTTCCACAACGACAACGCAATCGGGGCGCTGCGCGACATTCCGGGGCTCGTGCTCGCGACCCCCTCACGGGGCGATGACGCGGTCCGGATGCTGCGCGGCTGCACGGCTCTCGCGGCCGAGTGCGGCCGGGTGGTCGTCCTTCTCGAGCCGATCGCCCTCTACCACGAGCGCGACCTCCACGAGGAGGGCGACGGCCGGTGGCTCTTCGACCATCCGCCGCCGGGCGAGGCGATTCTCCCGGGCGAGGTCGGGCTCTACGGCCCCGCCCCCGAGGAGCGCTCCGGGGTCAGCCCGGTACTCATCGTGAGCTACGCGAACGGGCTCCGGATGAGCCTCCAGGCGGCCCGCATCCTCGAGCGCGACCACGGGATCCCGGTCCGCGTCCTCGACCTGCGCTGGCTGAACCCGCTCCCCCTCGAGGCGGTGGCGGAGGCGGCCGCGGGGGCCTCGGCGGTCGTCGTCGTGGACGAGTGCCGGGCCACGGGCGGCGGGATCGCGGACCCCCTCATCGCGGGGCTCGTCGAGGGAGGAAGCCGCCTTCCGATGCGCAGCGTGCGCGCCGTCGACACCTTCGTGCCCCTCGGGCCCGCGGCCGACCTGGTCCTCGTCCAGACCCCGCAGATCGTGGAGGCGGTCCACGAGGTGGCGGGGCGGTGAGGCGCCTCGTCCTCGACCTGCGGGACCGCCGGCCGATCTGGGCGCTCCCCCCCGAGGGGGCCGCCGCGATCCGGGAGGCGCTCCCGGACGGATGGGAGGTCGTCGAGCCCGGCACCTGGGCCGACGGCTCGGGCGACGGGGGTTGGGGGGTGGCGCCCGAGCTCCTCGAGGCGGTGCGGGGCGCCGAGGTCTACATCGGCTACGGGGTCCCGGAGGAGGTCCTCCTCGCCGGACGCGACACCCTCCGGTGGGTGCACACGGGGACGGCCGGGGTCGGGGGCTCCCTCCACCGCGCGATGCGCGAGAGCGGGGTCCTCTTCTCGAACTCGGCGGGGACGCATGGTCCCCCGATCGCCGAGACGGTACTCGCGATGCTCCTCCACTTCGCGCGCGGACTCGACCATGCGGCCCGGGGGCAGCGCGAGGGGCGGTGGGCCCCGGAGCCCTTCTTCCGTGCCGATGCGCCGGTGCGCGAGCTCTCGCGCATGCATGTGGGGATCTTCGGCTACGGGGGGATCGGGCGCGAGGTGGGCCGGCGGCTCCGGGCGCTCGGGGCCCGGGTGACGGGGGTGCGGCGGGGTGGGGCCGCCGGTGGTCACCCGACCGAAGGGCACGACGAAGGAGTTCGCATCGTGCGGGGGCTGTCGGCCCTCGATGCCCTCCTCCCGGAGCTCGATGCCCTCGTGCTCTCGGCGCCCGCGACCCCGGAGACCGAGGGGGTGCTCGAC
>SLDT01000239.1 GCA_007125125.1 Gemmatimonadota bacterium
CCGCTCGATGTCCCAGGGCTCGGCATGGAGCGAGTCGGAATCCACGAGGCCGCGGTAGCGGCCCCACCATGCCTCGAAGAGCACCCCGCCCCGGCTCTCGGCCGCGACCGTGTTGTCCCACCGATCGAGGAACTCGATCGCCTCGGCCACCTCACCCCCCGGCGCGGCCGCCCGCACTGCCGCCACGAGGTCGTCCTTGACCCGGTCGGCGAGGAGCATCCGCATGCTGTGCTTCAGCTCCACGACCTCCGCGAGGCCGAAGCGCCGCTCGTTGTGCAGGAGCTCGAGCCCGTGCTGGCTCCGCAGCCGGAGCCTCGGCTCCTCGACCTCGAAGCCGAAGCGGTCGTGGTCGAGGATCGCGTGCAGGTTCGTGAAGTGGGGCGAGTCGTTCTCGTTGCGGACATACCCCCCCGGCGGGTTCAGGAGCATCGGGAGGGAGTCGAAGGGCACCACCCGGGTCCAGAGCTCCGAGGTCCGTGCAGCCTCGATCGCGAGGGTGTCGCCCCCCGGCGCGTGCGGGAGGAGCGGCGCCGCCGAGACCCAGACGTAGAGGATGTTCCCCTCCCGGTCGGCATAGGTGAAGTTCGAGGTCGCACGCGCCCCGATCCGCATCGCGTCCTTCCACGCCTCGAGGCTCCCGGCCTGCATCATCCTGAGCCACTGCTCCCCGGCCCGGAACTCCCCCTCGAGCGCCTGCCGGTAGATGTAGACCCGGCCCTCGCCCCGGTGCACGACCGGCCCCAGGTGGCTCGTCCAGAACTCCCGCACCTCGGTCACCACCGCATCGCCCACCCGCACCTCGACCTCGACCTCCTCCCTCCCGAGGGGAATCGAGGCCCCGTCCAGGACGAAGTGATCCGGGCGCGCCGGGTCGAGCCGGAAGGCATAGAACTCGTGCGTCCGCGTCTGGTTGTTCGTCGTCGAGAAGCCGAGGTCGGGGTTGAAGCCCCCGATCACCGTGAAGGGCCCCCCGATGCGAAAGTCCCCGTAGAAGTCCAGGACCCCCGGCACCCGCACATGGGCCTCGTAGTACCCGGCCGTCCAGGAGAGGTGGGGGTTCCTGAGCAGGATCGCATGCCCGCTCGTCGTGCGCTCCGGCGCGAGCGCGAGCGAGTTCGACCCCGTGTTCTCGTCTTCGACCTCGGCGATGACCAGCCTCCCCGGCTCGACCGGGTGCACCTCGTCAGCCGGGAGGAAGGCCTGCGCGGGCGCGAGCCGGGGGTCGTCCGGATCCGCCAGGATCCGGGCCTCGAAGCTGGCCATCACCCCGTCGCTCGGCCACCGGATGTCCCGGGCGAGCACGTCGTAGGCGGTGAAGTCGGGCTCCATCCAGGGGGCGAGCTCGGCACCCCGCCCGATCGTGTCGCCCCGGTGCACTCGGATGAAGTGGTTCATCCCCTCGGCGAACCCCTCGTAGACCGAGCGGGTGTCCTCGTCGAGGAGGTGGAAGCTCTCGATCGCCCGGGCGTGGCGGCGCCGGTTGCGGGCATCGGCCTCGACGCGGGCCGGCCCCTCGGCGAGCGCCATGCGCCCGCGGGCCGTCGCGATCCCGCGGATCACCGTCGGGCCATGGTCCTCGAGCTGCACCCAGGCAAGGGCAAAGGCCGCGGAGCGCAGGTCCTCGGCGAGGATCTGCGGGACGCCCCAGCTCGTGCGCCGGATCTCGACCTGCGAGGCGAGCCGGGCTCCAAGCGTGGCCCCCGTGTCGGCGGGCTGTGCCGGGACAATCCCCGAGACGGAGGGTGCGCCCAGAAGGAGCAGCGCAGCGGCCTGAAGGAGCGCACGGGCGGCCAAGGCGAGGCTACCCTCCTCCAGCCAGCTCGGAAGCGATCTCTGCGGCAGGGATCCTCTGCCCCACAAGGAAGCTCCCGAATTCAGCGTAGACCGAACTCACCTCGTCGTAACGCATCTCCGTCACGAGCGCCTTGAACGCCAGGGGATCGGCGGCGAAAAGGGTGACCGCCCACTCCCAGTCGTCGAAGCCCACGGAGCCGCTGATGACCTGGGAGATCCGGCCGGCATAGCGGCGGCCCGTCATCCCGTGCTCGGCCATCATCCGGGCCCGCTCCTCGAGGGGAAGGGTGTACCAGTTCTGCCCCGGAGCGCGGCGCTTGTCCATCGGGTAGAAGCAGGCCCAGGGCATCGAGTCGGGCTGAACGGGCTGGAGACGCTGAGCGACGTAGCGCTTCTCGCGCTCCTGCGCGAGTGCCTCCTCGACCACGAGATCCCAGGCCTCGGTCCCGGGCACGACCCCCTCGGCCGCAGCCTTCTCGAGAAGTGCGGCGGTGAGTGCGTAGAGTCCCAGCTCCACCACGGAAAGGTAGTCGCCCGTGGGTATGAGGTGCTCCCCGACGGGGCTGCGGCGCACGGCCCGCTCGGCGTCACCGAGCGCTTCGAGATCTCGCCGGAAGTGGATGAGCATGACGTCCGTGCCCCCCCCGACAACCCTGTAGTACCCGCTCCATCCCTCCTCGCCCATGTCATCCCAGAGGGCAAAGAGGTCGGCGAACCCGCGGGCGGCCTCATCATCGGGGAGGGGCTCGACCCGGAAGAACTGGTGGAGGATGTACCAGCCGTCGAGGAGGAGTGGCGGAAGGGGCGAAGGGCTCATGGGTCTCGGGGATCAGGCGTCGGGAATGGTGTCGAGGGAGCGGCCGCGAATCTCGTCGAGGAGCTGCTCGAGGAAGGCCCCACGCTCCATGACCTCCTGCTTGCGGCCGGAACCACGACGGCGGACGGCCACGGTTCCCTCGTCGACCTCGCGCTCGCCGATCACGCCCATGTAGGGGATCTTCCGCATCTCGGCCTCCCGGATCCGATAGCCGAGGGTCTCACGATCGGCCAGGACCGCGCGGATCCCGTGGGCCCGCATCTCGTCGACGAAGGCGCGTGCGTTTTCGCTGAACTGTTCCGAGATCGGAAGGACCCGCACCTGCTCCGGAGCGAGCCAGAGGGGGAAGGCGCCGGCATAGTGCTCGATCAGCCCTCCGATGAAGCGCTCCATCGACCCGACGAGGACCCGGTGCAGCATGACGGGACGGTGCCGCTCGTTGTCCGATCCGATGTACTCGATCCCGAAGCGTTCGGGGAGGTTGAAGTCGAGCTGGACCGTGGGTCCCTGCCAGCGGCGTCCGATCGCGTCGATGAGCTTGAAGTCGAGCTTCGGCCCGTAGAAGGCCCCGCCACCCTCGTCGACAGTGTATTCGAGCCCCCGCTCCTCGAGGACGCCCCGGAGGGTCGCGACCGCCTCGTCCCATACTTCCTCGGAGCCCATCGCGCTCTCGGGCCGCGTGGCGAGCTCGATCGTGTAGGGGTAGCCGAAGGTCGCGAGCATCTCGTCGACGAGGTCGAGGAGCGCCTCGATCTCGGCCGGGACCTGCTCGGCGGTGCAGAAGACATGGGCGTCGTCCTGCGTGAAGCCGCGCACCCTGAGCATCCCGTGGAGCACCCCGCTCCGCTCGTAGCGGTAGACCGTCCCGAACTCCGCGTAGCGGATCGGGAGTTCGCGGTAGGAGCGCTGCGACGCCTGGTAGATGCAGATGTGCCCGGGGCAGTTCATCGGCTTCGGGCGGTATCGGGCCCCCTCGACCTCCATCGCCCCGAACATGTTCTCGCGGAAGTTCTCGAGATGGCCCGACACCTCGAACAGCTTCTCGCTCACGATGTGGGGGGTGTAGACAAGCTCGTAGCCGTGGCGCAGGATGAGCTCCTTCTCGTACTCCTCGATCTCGTTCCGGATGATCGAGCCGGCGGGCTGCCAGAGGATGAGCCCCGACCCGACCCTCTCGTCGACCGTGAAGAGGTCGAGTTCGCGCCCGAGCACCCGGTGGTCGCGCTTCTTCGCCTCCTCGAGTCGTTCGAGGTGCTCCTCGAGCTCCTTCGCGCGGAAGAAGGCGGTCCCGTAGATCCGCTGGAGCATCTGGCGCCGCTCGTCGCCCCGCCAGTAGGCCCCGGCCGCCGAGAGGAGCTTCACATGGCGGAGGTGGCCCGTCGAGGGGAGGTGCGGGCCCCGGCAGAGGTCGAGGAAGGGGCCGTCCCGGTACACGGTGATGACCTCGTCCTCGTCGAACTCCTCGAGGCGCTCGAGCTTGAGGGGGTCGTCGTGGAAGAGCTCCCTCGCCTCGTCCTGCGTGACCTGCCGCCGCTCGAAGGGGTAGTCCGCCTCGATCACCCGCTCGATCTCCTCCTCGAAGCGCTCGAGGTCATCCGGGGTGAAGGGCTCCTCGACGCCGAAGTCGTAGTAGAAGCCCTCCTCGATCGCGGGCCCGAAGCCGATCTCGGCCCCGGGGCGAAGCCGCCTCACCGCGGTCGCGAGCACGTGCGCGGCGGAGTGGCGCAGGAGACCGAGCGCCTCCGGGTCGCGCGCCGTCACAAGGCGCAATTCGGCATCGGACTCGATCGGGCGGTGCAGGTCGACGAGCTCACCATCGACGACCGCCGCCAGCGCCGCCTTTGCGAGCCCCGGCCCGATCGCGGCCGCCACATCGTGGCCGGTCGAACCTTCGGGGAGTTCGAGTACCTTTCCGTCGGGGAGGGTGACCTGGATGCTGCGCGCCATCGCTTCGCCTAGGGTGGGATGAGAGCCCTTCGTCCGGCGGGCGCATCGATGCCCGACCCCGGACCGGGGTCGGACATTAATGCGTGGCGGCGCGGGGGGTCAACGGTCCGGGCGCGCGAGACTCCGGAAGTACTCCTCGACGAGACTCCGGTAGGCCTCCGGCACCTCCCCTCCCGACCCCGTCATCACGGAGCGCGAGCTCGGGGGTGCGTACTGGCGCCGGAGCTGGAAGTCGAGCTCCCGGAGCGCCTCGATGTTCTCGAGCTGGAGGCGCCTCAGCGCATCGGGATCGTCCCAGCTCCGGGGCGCGGTCATCGAGCGGTAGTTCGTCGCGATCCGGTCGATCGCATCGGTCCGGATCCCGGCGGCGCCCAGGGCGCGCGAGAGGTCCTCCACCTCGCGCAGCCGCTCCTCGGCCTCGCGGCGGAGCTGGCGCACCAGCTCCTCGTCGCTGAGCTGGCCCCCGCGGGCACCCCCGCCCGCCTGCTCGCCCCGCTCCTCGCCCGCCTGCTGCTGACCACCCTGCTGCTGACCCTGCTGGTCCTGCTGCTGGCCACCCTGCTGCTGGCCCTGTTGCTGACCCTGCTGCTGGCCCTGTTGCTGACCTTGCTGCTGGCCCTGTTGCTGACCCTGCTGATCCTGTCCCTGCTGGCCCTGTTGCTGGCCCTGCTGGTCCTGCCCCTGCTGCTGACCCCCATCCGCGCGCCGGTCGAGGCCGCGCTCCTCCCCAGCCTGTTCACCCCGAGCCTCCTCGCCCTGGCGCGTGCGTTCGGCCATCGACTCCGCACTGCGAAGCAGGTCGCGGGTCCTGTCCATCAGCTCGCGTCCGGGGTCCTCCTCCCGCTCCCCGACCCGACCCGCGGCGCTCTGGATCCGATCGGTGACCTCGCGGATCCGCTCCGTGAGCTCCTCCTCGAAGTCGCGGGCCTGGCCCGGGAAGGCCGTCCGGACCAGGGTGCGGGAAAACTCGATCCGGTCTTCGAGCCGACCGTCACGAATCCGCTCGGAGGCCTCGCGGAACTCCCGCGCCGCATCCCGGTCCCCGTCGGCCGTCGCCTCGCGGGCGAGCCGGCGCAGCTCCTCGTCGAGCCCCCTCAGCTCCTCCCGCAGCGCGTCCTTCTCCTCGATCACGTCCTGTGCCTGAGCGCGACGCGCCTCCTGGTCCTCGGTCGGCAACCGGTTCACCGCCTCCTGGATCCGTTCCTGTCGCTGCATCAGGCGCCGGGCCTGGTCCGCTGCCTGCTGCGCATCCCGATCCAGGTTCCCGGAACGGGTCCGGTCGAGGAGTCGCCTGGCCTCCTCGAGTGCCTCCGCAGCCTCGGCCGACTGCTGGAGCCCCCGCTCGTCGCGCGAGGCGGCCGACCGACGCATCGCCTCGGCCGCGTCACGCAGCCGCTCGGCGGTCTGGGCCATCTCCTGCGAGGCCTGCTCGCGGGCGAGACGCTCGAGCTGCCTCGCGAGCTCCTCCGTCTCCTCGGCCAGGCGCCGCTGGCTGTCTCCCCCCGCGCTCTGCGCCCCCTGGGGCTGCTGCTCGGCGGCCCGCCTCAGACGCTCCTCCTCCTGCTGCTGCCGCCGCGCGAGTTCGCTCAGCAGGTCCTGCGCCGCGTCGACCTGACGCTGCTGCTCCTGCCGCTCTCCCCGCTGGAGCTCCTCGTACTGGTTCCGATTCCGGTCCATCTCGAGGTCGAAGAAGTCAGCGAGGTCCTCGGCAGCCTCCCCGCCCCCTCCCCCGCCCTCCTGCTGCTCGGGCTGGAACTGCACCTGCACCTCGCGGAAGGCCGCCTCGGCCCGCATGAGGTGCTGCAGAGCCCGCTGTTCGGCGGGGAGAGCCTCGGAAGTGGCCTGCCGCCGAAGCGCCTCGAGCGCCTCGGTCATCGCCTCGATCGCCTGCGGAAGCGCCTCGACCACCTGCCGCATCTCGGGGTCGGCGGTGATCCCGCGCTGGTTCATTCGTTCCACAAGGGTCCCGACCTCGCCCCGCAGCCGCTCCTGGGCCAGGGCAATCGTCGAGACCGCCTCGCGGAACTCCTCGTCCGTGTACTGGCGACGGTCCCGCTCGACATTGAAGGTCGCCGCAATGATGTCGCGCTGCTGGCGCGAGAGCTGCCCCGCGCCCCGCTCGTCCTGGTCCCCGTCCCCGTCGCCCTGCATCCCCCCCTGCTGCTCGGCCTGACGGAACTCCCGGTCGAAGCGCTGGATCTGGATGAAGTACAGATCGGTGCGCGCCTCCCGCTCCTCGGCCCCGGGGCCCACGTCGAGGGCCCGCGCGTAGTAGGCCACCACATCGCCCGGCTCGAGGTCGTACTCCTCGAGGAAGAGGGTGTGTGCCACCTGCACCTCGCGCAGGCGTCCCGTCGCCTCGTCCAGGAGGGGAATCCGGATCTCCTCCTCGCCATTCACGGAATAGACGAGCTCGAGGAGCGCGATGCCGAAGTCGTCGCGCGCCTCGGCCTCGATGAAGACCTCCTCGATCGAGGTCGCGCGCGTGTCACGCCCCGGTCGCCGGAAGGAGACCCCCGGGGGCCGGTTCTCGAGGAGGTCGATCCGGTGGTCGGGCGTCCCGCGGTGCCGCGCCCCGCGATCGTCGCGCAGCTCGATCCGGTAGAACCCGGCCGCCGTGACCTCGAAGATCCCCGCCAGCCGGCCCTCGGCATCGAGGTCGAGCTCCACCTCGCCCACCCCGTCGAGCACGACGCGTCCGGCCGGCACCGGAACCGTCGGTGTCGCCCGCACCGTCACACGCGTCCCCGGCAGCACCGCCAGGTCGCCACCGATCTCGTAGGTCTCGGCCGGAAGCCCCGTGTAGGCGGGGGGCTGAACGACGAGCTCGAGCTCTCCCACGTAGGGGAGGTCCACGACGCGCACACGATGCACCTCGGAGCGCACCCCTGCCGCCTCGACCACGTATTCGAGCTCCTCGTCGACTCGGAAGAGCACGAACTCGTGCTCCCCGGGCCCACCCCCCTCCATCATCGGCCAACGGGTCCAGCTCGTCTCCCCCGGTGTCCGATAGGCCACCTCGACCCCCTCGGCCGCGAAGCCGCGCAGCTCGGCCCGAAGCCTGAGTTCCGCCCCCCGCGGAACCGTCGTGTCTCCGGGGAGCACGGCGATCGAGCGCATCGGAGCCGCCTCGACCGCGGTCCAGGGCCGCGCCATCTCGGGGAGGGTCGCCCGCATCCCGAGGGGATCCACGAGCCCGAAGGCGAGGATCAGGAGCGCCGCCGCCCCCGTCGCAAGGGAGAGCCGCCGCAGCGGCTCCCGGTCGATCCGCCTCCCGTCGTCGACCGTCCGCGCCCGCCCCACGGCCGAGCGCACGAGCGCTGCCACGAAGGCATCGGAAGCCGGGTCCACCTCTCCCCGGATCTCCAGCGCCTCGACCGCGGTCAGGAGCTCCGCCTCGAGCCCGGGCTCGTGCTCTTCCACGTAGAGCGCGACATCCCGGTCGCTGATCCGTCGGAGTGCCGGTCGAACGAGGGTCCGCACCGCGAGCACGGCCACCCCGAGATAGAGCCCCCCCGCGATCCCGACCGCGAGCCAGGCCTGGTTCACCCGGCCGGCGAGGGCGAAGTGCACGAGCAGCAGGGCGACGACCGCCGCCCCCCCCGTCACGAGCAGCCCCCGCAGGAGGTGCCGCATGCGCCATCGGTTCCGGACCGTGCGCACGATCCGCTGCAGCTCGCTCCGCTCGCTTCCCTTCGCGCTCTGTGTCATCGCCTCAATCGTCTCCCGGAAGTGGTTCAGACTTTAACATCGGAGTCCGCGAATCGTTCCGCCAGCCCCCGGAACCGATTCGCCACGAGGGGCTCCGCCGCGAGGAGGAGCGCCGCGGCCAGAAGCAGGAGCAGCCAGCCACTCTGCCGTCTCTCCCGCTCCTCGAGCCGGGCCCCGCTCCCCTCGACCCCGTCGACGGGCACCGCCCCTGCCGTCGCCGGCGCCCCCCCCGCCCCGGCCCCCGCCGCGAGCTCCGACGCCTCCATCCGGGAGGGATCGGCCTCGCGCATGTCCACATTTACCGCGAACCCCCAGCCCGCCGCCCCCGGCTGCGCCTCCGGGCGCACCGTGTAGTGCCCCGGCTCCCGCAGGTCGGGAGGAAGGCGTCCCGCCCCGGCAGGGATCGTGACCCCCCGCCCGTCCGGGGGCACGAGGAGCGCCGGTGGCGCCCCCTCGGCCTCGTCCAGGATCCCCGCCCGCCGCCGCAGGAACACCGGGTCGAGCGGCTGTCCCACCAGATAGGCCGGCGCGAGACCCGAGGGGGGCGCCGCATGCGACGCCATCTCCTGCACGAGGGGGACGAAGGCCGGGTTCAGGGGGAGGTCGCTCCAGACGGCGTCCATCGAGGTCATCCAGACGAGCACCCGCCCCTCCCCGACCCTCCGTTCCACGAGCGCCGGGGTTCCATCGTCGAAGCGGGCCGCGATCCGGACCGCCCCCCCCGCACCCGCCGTGTCGGGCTCGAAGCTCCGGTAGCGGAAGAAGCGCGGATCCCCGAGTCCGGCCCGGCCCGCCCCCCCGAAGGCCGCGAAGACGGGGTGGTCCCCGTCGATGCGGGCAAGCCGTCCACCCCGCTCCGTGCGCGTCTCGACGGGTGCTCCCACCTGCCCGGGAAGGAAGGCGCTCCAGCCGGCCTCCCAGGCGGCGGGGTCACTCCGGGGCCCTGCGATCACGATCAACCCCATCCCTGCCTCGATCCTCTCCCGGAGCCGTTCCCCCGGGGCGCCCCCGGGGAGGGGCACGTCGTTCAGGACGACGAGGTGCACACCCTCGAGGTCGGTGACCGAGAGCGCTGTCCCCCCCCGCCGCTCGACCCGGATCGGCACCCCGCCGGTCAGGCCGAGCGCGCTCCGGAGGTACACGCCCCGGTCATCGCCCGGGGTCGATGGGTCCACGAGGACGACCCGGCGCAGCTCGTCGGGCGAGAGCACGAACCGCCAGGGCGGGAGGGGCGAGGACCACCCGGGGAGCTCAACGGAGACGCTCCCCTGTGCCCCCTCGACCGGGACGAAGAAGGGGGTGAACTCGACGGGGACCGCCCCCTCCTCGGCGAGCTCGACCCGCTGCCGCTCCACCTCGCGCCCGTCGAGGTTCAGCACGACCTCGACCTCGCGCCCGGGAAGCTCGCCGAGGGCGAGGATCCGGGCCCGCGGGTGCGCCCGCTGGCGTCCGTCCACGATCTGGTACTGGAAGCTCACATCGACGGGCGCCGCGAGTCCCGCCCGGTCGTCGCCGAGGTCGAGAAGGTCGAGGCGGGCCCCGCGGGGCAGTCCGTCCCCGGAAGAGGCCTCCCACGACCGCCGGTTCAGGTCTCCCGCGAGGAAGACCTCCCTTCGCTCCCGGTCCGAGGCCTCGAGGACCCCTGCGGCGGCCTGGAGCCCGGCCCCGATCCGCGCCGGGCCCCACCCCGGGGCGAGGGTGTCGAGCACCGCCCGGACCCCGGAGGAATCGAGGGTGGGCTCGACGACGACCTCCCCGCTCCCCTCGTAGAGGACGAGCGAGACGCGGTCCGGGGTCACGAGCCCGGCGAGCACCCCCTCCACACCCTCGAGGGCCCGCTCCCACCGGTCCCCGAGGCGCATCGTCCAGGAGCGGTCGAGGACCACGACGACCTCGCGGAAGCCCTCGCCCCCGGCCTCCTCCTCCTCGGCACCCTGGAGCACTGGGCGGGCAAAGGCGAGCACGATGAGGGCGAGCGCCGCGAGGCGCACGAGGAGGAGGGGCCAGTCGCGCAGCCGCCGCCTGCGCACCGAACGCACCGGGAGCTCCCGCAGGAACATGAGCGAGGGAAAGGCGAGCGACTCCCCCCGGTGCCGCCGGATCAGGTGAATCACGACAGGGACCGCGAGCGCGGCGAGCCCCGCCAGGAAGAGGGGGGTCAGGAAGGCGAGGCCCATCGTCCCGTCCGCCGGCGTTCCTGCCGGAGTGTGAGGTAGCGGTAGAGAGCGTAGTCGAGAGGCACCGAGGTGTCGACGAGAGTGTGCTCCGCGCCCACCCCTGCGAGGGCGAGCCCCATCTCGCGCACATGGCGCTCGATCCGCTCACGGTACTCCTCCCGGAGCGCCTCGGGGGTCACCGGAAGGGTCACCCCGGTCTCGAGGTCCTCCATCGTGATCGCCCCCTCCCAGGGCAGATCGAGTTCGGCCCGGTCGAGGAGGTGGAACACCACGATGTCGCTCCCCGCCGCACGGAGCCGCCCGAGGATCGGGGCGAGCACCTCAGGGTCTCCGTAGAGGTCGCTCACGACGGCGACGATCCCGCGCTTCACCGGCTTCGTGACGAGGCTCTCGAAGGCCGGGCCGAGGTCGCCCGGCCGCAAGGCCTCGGTACGGTCGAGGGTGAGAAGAATGAGGTCGAGGTTCCGTGCCGAGCAGGGGATCCAGTCCCGCACCTCGTCGTCGAAGGTCACCGCCCCGATCCGGTCGCCCTGGCGACGCGCAAGGTAGACGAGGCTCGCCGCGAGGAACTTCCCGTACTCGAGCTTCGTGACCCCCCGGCTCCCGAACTTCATCGAGGTCGAGCAGTCGAGGTACACGGTGAAGTTCGCGTTCGTCTCGGCCTCGAACTCCTTCACGAAGTAGCGGTCCGTGCGCGCCAGGAGCGCCCAGTCGACCCGCCTCAGGTCGTCACCCGGGGTGTAGGGACGGTGCTCCGCGAAGTCGAGGGAGCGCCCGGTGAAGGGCGAGCGGTGCAGCCCGTGGAGGAAGCCCTCCACGACCCCGCGCGCGACGAGCTCGAGGTTCCCCACCCGCTGGAGCACGAGGGGGTCGAGGAGGCGGGAGCCGGGTCCCGCCGCGATCCGGTCCGAGGCGTTGAGGGCGCTCACCGGCTCCTACAGCCCCGACTTCGGAAGAGGCACATTCTCCAGAAGGAGGTCGACGATCTGTTCGCTCCCCACACCTTCGCTCCGCGCCTGGAAGTTCGTCAGGACGCGGTGCCGGAGCACAGGGCGTGCGAGATGCCGGATGTCCTCGAAGCTGACGGCGAGGCGACCGCGGGTCAGAGCGCGTGCCTTCCCCCCGAGCACGAGGTACTGCGCCGCCCGCACGCTCGCGCCGTAGGCGACCCACTTCCGGATGTAGTCGGCGGTCCCGTTGGGCCCCGGTCGCGTCGCGCGCACGAGGGAGAGCGCGTAGCGCGCCACCGGCTCGGAGACGGGGACCCGCCGCACGAGCGCCTGGAAGGCGAGGAGCTCCTCGCGCGAGACCACGGGCGCGAGCTCCCCCTTCTGGACCCCGGTCGTGCGCTGGACGACCTGGAGCTCGAGTTCCTCGGGGAGGTGCTCCATCACGACCTCGAACATGAAGCGATCGAGCTGTGCCTCCGGGAGGGGATAGGTGCCCTCGAGCTCGATCGGGTTCTGCGTCGCGAAGACGAAGAAGGGCTCCTCGAGCACGTAGGTGTGGCCCTGCACGGTGACCCGGTGCTCCTGCATCGCCTCCAGGAGCGCGGCCTGGGTCTTCGGGGGCGTCCGGTTGATCTCGTCGGCCAGGACCACGTTCGCGAAGATCGGCCCCGGTCGGAACACGAGCTCCCGCCGGCTCGAGGCCGCCTCCTCCTGGAGGATCTCCGTTCCCGTGATGTCCGAGGGCATGAGGTCCGGGGTGAACTGGATGCGCTGGAACTTGAGGTCGAGGACCTGCGCCATCGTGTGGATCGTGAGGGTCTTCGCGAGCCCGGGCACCCCCATGAGGAGGCTGTTCCCCCCCACGAAGAGCGAGAGGAGCACCTGTTCGAGGACCTCGTCCTGTCCCACGATGCGCTTCCCGACCTCGGTCAGGATCGCCTCGCGGCTCTCCCGCATCCGCTCCGCGAGCGCCTCGTCATCGAGTCCCGCGACCCGACTCTCGTCCAGCTTCGTCTGCGACGCTTCCACCGCTCCTCCAGGGTGTCGTTAGTGGCTCATCCCGTAGATGAGATAGTTGATTCCGGTCTTGAAGGCCTCGCCCGTGTCGGTCATCGGGTAGCGCCCCGTGGCAAGGAACTCCCAGTAGTCCCCGATGTCCTGCTGCCAGTTCACCATGACCTTGATCCGCCGCTCCGGATCGTTCTCCTCGTGGATCGCGAGGTAGGTCGGCTGCGCGCCCCGGTTGTAGGGGTGCGGGAAGTCGAGGTCCTCCATCGTGAAGAAGCTCGAGAAGATCGGCGCGTCCACGTCGAGGCGATGATAGTCGTAGCCCGGGAGCACGCGTGCCATCTGCCGCTCGAAGTTCGCCCAGTGCTGGACGAGGAAGTCGTCCACGATCAGGAACCCCCCCTTCAGGAGGTAGGTCCTCAGCCCCTCGACCTCCTCCTCGGAGGGCTCCCAGAAGCCGGGCTCCACGAGGTAGGCGATGGGAAAGCGCATGAGCTCCGGATCGTCCGAGTAGAAGACGTTCCCCCCCCTGAAGCTCGGGCGCAGGTAGGAGATCTCCTCGACCATGCTCATGAGGTTCTCCTCGGCGCGCGGGAAGTCGTGCGCCCAGGGTGGCTGTGCGCCTCCGCCGGGGAACCAGGAGAAGTCGGCCCACCCCCGCGCGTCGAAGCGGATCCGGGCCAGGGTGAAGCGCCCGTCGTAGGGGCGGTTCTCCCAGAGCTCGCCACCCGGCGCCACCCCTTCTGCGGGCGAGGCCACCCCTTCCACGGACGAAGGCACCCCGGGCAGCACACCCTCCGGGAGCGCCCGGTCCGCACCTGCGGCCGCCCCCGCCAGGACGATCACCCCCACCACCCACACCGCCAGACCCTTCGTCATCGAATTCCTCCACCTGCAGCCGCGATCTCGAGAAGGAGCTCCTGCGCCTCGGCGAAGCGGGGCGCCAGTTCGAGGGCGCCGAGCGCGCTCCTGCGGGCCCCGGCGAGGTCCCCCGCCCCGAACTGGGCACGCCCCAGCCGGTGGAGTGCCCCCGCCCGGTCGACCGGCCCGAGGGCGAGGAGGGCCCGCCGCTCGCGCACCTCCCGCTCGAACTCCCCGAGCTCATGGAGGAGCTCCGCGAGCCGCTCGTGCACCTGGCTCTCGAAGGGATAGACCTCGAGGGCGTGTTCGAGGGCGCGGGCCTCGCCCTCTCCGTCACCCGCCTCCCGCCGCAGGTCGGCGAGCTCGAGCCAGGCCCCGTAGTGCCCTCCCGCCACCTCGACGAAGGCCTCGAGCGCCTCGCGCGCCTCCTCGCTGCGCCCCTCGGCCCGGTGCACCTCGGCCAGGAGCCGGAGCGCCCCCGCCGGATCCGGGTCACGGGGGAAGAGCTCCCGGGCGGCCTCCAGCTCGACGCTTGCCCCCGCCCAGTCCTCCTCGGCCGCCAGCCGGGCCGCGAGCTCGAGGCGGGCCTCGATGTCGGCGGGGTTGTCCGCGACCCTGGCCCGGAGCCAGGCAAGCCTTCCTCCCGCCGGATCGGGCGAGCGCTCCCGGCCCGCGCGCGAGGCGGCGGCGGCGCGGATCGGCTCGGCGTAGCGGGCGCGGAACCAGGCGTCGAAGGCGGCGTCGAAGGCGTCGGGGTCGAGGCCGAGGACGCGCTCGATGACGACTTCGTTCGTGCGGCCCTCGCGGTACTCCTCGAGCATCCGGAGAATCGCGTCGAATCCATGCTCCTCCTCGATCCAGGCCATCACCATCGAGCCGAGGGTATAGGCGTGGAGCACCTCGTCGGGGGAGCGGGGGCGCACGAAGCTCGTGCTGAGGCGGCTCGGGGGGCGGAGCCGGTCGCTCTCCCAGGCCTCGAGGAAGCCGAGCGAGGGAAGCCTCCCCCACCCCGGACCGGCGCGGCGCTCCTCGTGCACGGCGAGCCCCTCGGTGAACCAGCGGGGGACGCGGTGGTCCGTCATCGAGAGGTGGAAGACGTGGGCGAGCTCGTGCCAGAGCACGGAGGCCCAGTGGAAGCCCTCGGGGCC
>SLDT01000066.1 GCA_007125125.1 Gemmatimonadota bacterium
CGGTCCCCGCCGAACCCCCCGCCGGACCCCGCGCCGAGCCCGGGGGCCAGGTTCAGCGGTGGAGCGCTTCCTCCGTCTGGGCGGGCCCGAGGTCGCCCGGGGAAGGGGCCTGGTCCGGGTGCGATCCAGCGCGGTGATCCGCTTCATCTCGGGGCCGCCGGCGACCGGGGGCGCTCACTCCTCCACGACGATCCGGTCGGAGTGCGCTCCCATGTCCTCGAGGGCAGTCCCGATCTCTTCGACGAAGCCGGGGGGACCGCATACGTAGAAGGGCTGCTCGAGGTCGTCGATCTTCTCCTCGAGGTAGGCGCGGTCGATGCGCCGGCTCCCGTATCCGGGCGCCGAACGCTGGGTGCAGGTCAGGTGGCACCGGCCCTTCAGGAGGTGCCGGAGCTCCTTGTCGCAGATGACGTCGGCCGGCGTCCGGTTCGTGAACAGGAGCGTACACGCCTCGCGTTCGGCGGGCTCCTCGATCCGGCGCAGGATGGCCAGAAAGGGTGTCACCCCGGCACCCGCCGCCACGAAGGTGCCCGGACCCCGGTAGGTGATCGTCCCGAAGGCCCCGGACATCAGAAGGCCGGTGCCGTGTCCCGCCGCATGGAGCCTCCGGGTCATGCCGTCACGATCGGGGTAGCCCTTGATCGTGAACTCGAGCACCGGCGAGTCCGGGAGCGAGGTCGGAGTGAAGGGGCGCCCTTCTTCCCGCCACCCCTCCAGATCGAGGGCGATCTCCACCCCCTGACCGGGCTCGTATTCGAAGCTGTCGGGGCGGGTGACGATGAACTGCCTGACATCGTGGGTGATGAACCCGTTGTGGAGGATCCGCACATTGTGGTCCATGGTGCTCCGGGTCGATGGCGTGGAAGTAGGGTCGAGAAGGCTGTTGGAGAAGGGAATCGGGGCCGCAGCTCCTTCAGGCTCGCACCGACTTCGAGAAGAGCTCCTTCTTCAATCGCATGCATTCGGGTGGTCGTCCCTTCATCCTACAAGTCCGATGCCGCCGGAGGAAGGCACCCCGGGCACCCCCGGGCACCCCGGATCCGTTGCCTTCCCGGTCTCCCTCCGTCAGCCCGGCGCCCATTCCATGCCGTCGTGGGCGAAGCCCGGGTCGTGCTACGGCGCGCGGAGTCTTGACCGCGTGCGCCGATCTCGTTTTCATCAGCCGGATGATCTATCGCATCCTCGCCGACATCACGCTCCTCGCGCACGCCGCGTTCATTCTCTTCGTCGTGCTCGGCGGGCTCCTCGTCGCGTGGCGACCCTGGCTCGCGTGGTTGCACGTCCCGACCGCGCTGTGGGGGGCCCTGATCACCCTGATCGGCTGGACGTGCCCGCTCACACCACTCGAGAACCATCTCCGGCGGCTCGGTGGCCAGGCGGGATACACGGACAGCTTTCTCGAGCAGTACCTGATCTCCTTCATCTATCCCGGGGGCATCGGCCCGACCGGATGGACGCTGCTCGGGATCGGGGTCGTTGCCGTCAATCTGGCAATCTACGGATGGATCTGGCGCCGGAGGCGCCGGCGGACTCAGCCACGAGGTCCAGATAGAGGTGAAACTCGTCCCGGTTCCTGACGGCGCCCAGAACGGCGCTGTAGGGCTCGATGCCGAGATCGCTGAACCGGAAGGGGCCGAACGCCTCGATCCGGATCCGATCGTCTTCGTGCTCCATGCGGGCGCGAAGCGGTTCCTCGACGCGGCTCCCCCGAACCGTCAGCGCCACGGTCACGACCCAGGGAAAGGCATTGTCGTCGGCGGAGTCGACCCCCACCAGCTCTACCTCGATCGACGGATGGGCCTCCGCGTGCAGCTGGCCCTCGGCGAGCATCGCGGAGCGAACATCCTCCCGATCGTCCTCGGACATGTCGTCGTAGGGGGCGTCGAGCACGCCCAGCTCCAGCAGCCGCCCCTCCAGCTCGCTCCGGTACTCCGGGTCGTCCACCACGAGCGGCTCGACCGGAATCTGCCCCGAGAACCGGGCGCTCTCGGGCCGGTCGGGGTCGAGAACGAGCACGAGGTCGTACTCGGTGGCCCGGATGAGATGGTCGGGGGCGAACCGGGCCACGAGGCCCGTCGTCTGCACCACGGCGGCAAGTACGGTTGCCTCCTCGACGATCCGCAGGGTATCCGCTTGACGGGGGTTCTGATCGTCCAGCCCCGGCTCGCCGGGATCCGGACGTTCGACCCCGACGGCCCAGACGTAGGCGTCGGGGTTGGCGTCGGGGGCGAGCTCGGCGTCGACCGGGGTGCAGCCGACCACCACGAACATGATCGCAAGAAGGGGGGTCAAGCGGTCCATCACCTGCTCCGGCATTGAGATTCGACCCGATCGGCCTCTCGGCCGATCGGAGGGTTGACGGTCTCTCCAATACCCTCCAAGCTACAAGAAAGGTGCGATGGATCGATCCGCAACGCTGTGAGACGGCCGCGATCCGCCTCCGGACCGGGTGCTTGTCCGACTCGCGAGCCGGTCGCCGAGGGGGCGGCTGTGGCCCGGGGGCCGGGTTCAGCGGTGGAGCGCTTCCTCCGTCTGGGTGGGCCGGGTGTCGCCCGGGTAAGGGGACTGGTCGGGGTGGGTGCCGGTGCGCGGCCTCAGGGGATCGGGGGGAACTCGATGGCGCCGGGGGTGAAGTCGATGCTTCCCTGGGTATCGAAGAGCCTCAGTTCGGCGTCCGAGACCTCGTAGGACACCACTTCGGTGTCGATCAGGGTCTCCTCGAACTCCATCTCGCCATCGATGAACTCCCACGCCTGCTGGAAGTTGAGGCGGATGCTTCCGGGGGCCATCGGTGCCCAGGTGCCGCGTATGACGACCTGGACGGAGCGCTCGCCCTGGGCGCAGTCACCGGTGGGATCGGTGCGCTCCTCGGAGAACTTGATCCAGAGCTCCCCGGTGGACGGGAGGTCGTAGGCGATCCCCGTCAGCCACCACTCGCACCCTTCGAAGGATTCCTGGAGGAGGGCGGAGAGGGCGCGCCTGAAGGGTGCCGGACTGGACGGCCTTTCGTTGGCTACCGACCCCCGAGTCCGGAATGGATCAGGGCGGCGCGCAGCGCCGCTCCACCTATTGGGATGGTTGCGGCCCTCGCGGCGGGCGGGCTTGGGACCTGCGGGACGCGCGGAGCCTCCGGGACGCGCGGGCCTGCTCCCGGACCGTGAGAATCGCTAACGAGCTCGACGTACGAAGAGTTCGTTAGTCTTTTTCACCGTATAAGTACGACAACCGCTAACGAGGTCTTCGTACGTCATTGGCGTTAGCACTTCTCTCACTTATGCAGTGCAAATCGCTAACGAGGTCGTCGTACACCGAGCTCGTTAGCGATTTTCATGCTCGACCCCCGCCCCGGCGCCCATCCCGCTCCGCGCCGCGGCTGATGCGTGAGGAGAATGGGCGGCCCTCGGAGCGCCTGGTGCGGTGAACAGGGATGCGTATCCCCGAAAAAGTGGTCATAATGGTCATAATGACCAGAAGTCGGTGGTCGGTTCGGCGCCGGGACGACGGCTCCTGGGTGGGCACGGTGCGACCGCGGGACCCCTCCCGCGGGCCGCAGTCGTAGCTCCGGGCTCTGGTGCGGGGGTCCCCGGCCCCGTAGACTCGCTGGGTTGCGCGCGCGGCGGTCGGTTCCTTGGACTTTCACTCCAGATGGGGAGGCACGATGGCACAGGAGACCCAGCAGGTTCTCATGACGTCACGGATCATCTCTGCCGGCTTCGTGGGCGGGGTCGTGATCTTCTGGGTGGTGGCCTGGTTCGTGACGGAGGGCGGGACGGTGGGGATTGCGCCCGATGCCTTCCCCCTGGCGATCGCCCTTGCCGTGCAGGGGGCTGCGCTTCTTGCGGGGTTCGCCGGTGCGCTCGTCTTTCGGGGGCGGGCGCTCGACCGGCCCACGGGTGACGAGGTCGGGCCGGTGGAGCACGGTCCGGGCAACGTGATGACGGGCCTGATCATCGCGAGTGCGATGATCGAGTTCCCCGGGATCCTCTCCGGTGTGCTCTTTCTTCTGCTCGGGCACACCCTCGTGCTCTGGATGACGATCCCGGTCTATGC
>SLDT01000159.1 GCA_007125125.1 Gemmatimonadota bacterium
CCGCCCCCGCGCCGCCCCGCGTTCGCGCGGGCTCGCTCAGAACCGGGAGGCGGGGACCCAGGTGTCGGCTCGGCGGAAGGCCTCGAGGGCGGCAGCCTCGGCCTCGTCGGCTTCCGCGCTCCGGCCCTGCGCGCGCAGGGCGAGTGCGAGCCCGGTGAGGGCCCAGCCGTTCTCGGGGTGCACCTCGAGCGAGCCCCGGTAGGCCTCCTCGGCGGCGGCGGGACGCTCACCCTCGAGGAGGATCGCCCCGAGGAAGTGGCGCACCGGGATCGTCCAGGGCTCGGGCTCGTCGTAGGCGAGGGCAAGCTCGAGGGCGAGTGCCTCGTTCATGGCCTCCACGGCCGCGTCGAGCTCACCCCCCGCGGCGAGGATCTCACCGGCCAGGATCCCGCGCGCGATCCCGAGGAGGTCGCGCTGGAGGTGGCCGCGGAAGCGGGCGTTCCCGGGCAGCTCGTCGCGGCGGGCATCGAGGGTGGCGAGCTCGCTTCGGGCCTGCTCGGGGTCGTCGGTGCGCAGGCGGGCCAGCCCCTGCGCGAAGTGGTGGACCCCGGCGCGGAAGGGGTTCCCCTCGTCGACGGGCAGCTCGAGGATCTCGTCCCACCGCCCGAATCGCACGAAGGCGAGCGGGAGGTAGAAGGAAGACCCGGCCGCGACCCCCGCGAGGTCCCGGGCGGCCTGGATCGCCACGGCGGCCTGCCCGTCGAAGGAGGCGGCGAAGGTGAGCATGTGGAGGTTGTGCGAGGTGTAGACGCCGGGCGCGCCTCCATGCGCGGCCCGCTGGTCGGCCACCCAGGCGCGCTGGTTGCCCCGCACGGCGTCCCCGTAGCGGCCGATGCGCATGAAGACATGGCTCGGCATGTGCGGGATGTGGCTCACCCCGGGGATGCCATCCTCGAGGAGCTCGGCGCAGGGCGCGGCGCGTTCGGGGGCTGGTGACGCTTCCACCAGGTGGATGTAGAGGTGACAGGCGCCGGGGTGGGCGAGGTCGATCGAGAGGGCGTGCTCGAGGACCTCGAGGGCCCGCTCGACCCCGGGCTCGGGGGAGCCGTCGGGGGCCCAGTACGACCAGGGGCGCAGGACCATGTGGGCCTCGCCGAGGAGGGTGAGGACCTCGAGATCGTCGGGGAAGCGCGCGGCGACCTCCTCCATCGCGCGGACGTAGGCGGAGTCGAGGGCGGCGCGCCCCCCGGCGGCCTGCTCGGCCTCGGCGGTGGGGGCATAGCGGACGCGAAGGGCGCGGATGAGCGCTTCCTCCACGGGGGAGAGGGCGGGGTCGCCTGCCTCGGCGAGTTCGAGGGCTCGGGAGATGGCGGCGTCCGCGGCGGGAATGGCGTTCGGGCGCATCCGGCCATTGATGTGGGAGCCGAGGGCCCAGGCCTCGCCCCAGGCGCAGGAGGCGCAGGATGGGTCGTGGGCGCGCGCCTCGCGGAAGGAGCGGACCCCCTCGCCGTGTGCGAAGCCGTAGGTGAGGGCGACTCCCTGGTCGAAGTAGGCCTGGGCGAGAGGGCTCGACGTGGTGATCGGGCGCGTGAGCGGGCCGAGGTTCTCGTAGAGGGGAAGGCCGGTGGGCTCGAGCGTCGTCGTGGTGTCGGGGGCCGACTGTGCCTCGCCCGGCGCGGCGAGGACCGCAACCGCGAGGAGCGCGGCCGGGAGGAGGAGGGCTCCGCGACCGTCCGGCCCACAGGAGCGCCGGGCGCGCTCGGCAAAGGTGTCAGCCATGTGCGGTTACTTTGCGAAGACGAGAGTGAAGGAGATGCCGTCGGCGTTGAGGGCGGCGGTGAGTCGATTGCCCGCGATCGTCACGATCACGTCCTCATCCCCGTCCGAGTCCCGGAGGGTCAGGGTATTGCCACTCCGCGTGTAGGTTCCGCCGAAGTTGTCGACCTCGCTGTCGACCACAACGCCGTTCTCGCGGGATTGCGTGGTGAGGCTGCCGGAGTAGGTCGAGGAGGTGAGCGTGATCTGTCCTGCCACCAGCCGCTCTTCGAACGTCACGTCTCCGATCGTGAGCTGGAAGAGAGTGGCCGGGAGTGACTGCCCGTTCACGGACTGCAGGATGTACGTCCCCTCGATCCCGCCGGCAGGGTCGGTCGAGGAGTCCCCGCATGCACTGGTCGTGGCAAGCACCGTGAACACGCAGAGGAAGGCGGCGAGGCGCCGCCAGCCGGGAAGGCTGTGCTTGATCATGGCATCAACTCCTGGAGCGCTCTGGTTCGAGCGGTGTGCAGGTGGCAGGAACTCCGGGGGCGCGCCTTGGAGGCCCTGGGCCCGCTGGAGACGAGGTGGCCTGATCCGATGAGCAGTCCTGACCGAACCCCACCTTCGTGAGCCACAATACGGGGTGCGGGGGCGGTTGGGAAGGGAGGTTCGGACGAGCGGCCGGGCAGGGCCCGCGCGGGACATGCCTCGCACCACCCGAGTCTGGTGCGGTGACCGGGCCATCCCGCGGAGGCCGGGCGCCCGAGAACGCTCTCGTGTGGGTGGATCTGCATCACGCGCTTGGGTAGTTTCCGAGCGCAAAGTCCTGGGCGACGCTCCCGGTTTGGGTCCGCCGACCGCCGGTGCGCGCCCCCCATCTCGGCCGGTTGGTGCGCGCCCCTCACCCTGGCCATGACAATCCAAGGGAAGGAACCGTGCTAACGGAACGACTCTACCGGGCCGCCCGGCCCATCTGGGATGCGCAACTCGACCATCCCTTCGTGAAGGGAATCGGCGACGGGACCCTCGAACCGAAGGTCTTCGAACGCTGGGTCGTACAGGACTACGGATATCTGAAGGAGTTCTCGCGCGTGTTCGCCTGGGCTGTCGCGAAGGCCCGGCGGCTCGAATCCATGGGATGGTACGCTCAGGTCCTGAACCTCACCCTGAACACCGAGATGGAGCTGCACCGGAGTTACGCCGCGCGCTTCGGCATCTCGCCCGCCGAGCTCGAGGAGGCCGAGATGTGGCCCACGAACCGGGCCTACACGGACTTCCTCGTGCGCACGGCTGCCGACGGTGACATGGCGGATCTCCTGGCTGCCCTCCTCCCCTGCGCTTCCGGGTACGTGCACATCGGGCGCGCGCTCGCGGCCGGGGACCCGCCGGACGACCAGCGCTACCGCGACTGGATCGACCAGTACGCCTCGGAGGAGTTCGCGGGCGCGGCCGACTGGCTCCGAAGCGAGCTCGACCGGGAGGCGGCCGGGGTCGGCGAGGAGAAGGCGCGCCACCTGGAGGAGATCTTCATCCTGTCTTCGCGCTACGAACTCCGCTTCTGGGACATGTGCTGGGAGGGCGAGAGCTGGACGTGACCCGCTCCGAAGAGGAGGTCCACACCCTCCTGAGCGACGGCTCGCTCCGCATCGAGCGGATCGTCTCGCGCGGCCACTCCTCCCCGCCCGGGTTCTGGTACGACCAGGACGAGGACGAGTGGGTCATGCTTCTCTCCGGGGCCGCGCGCCTTCGTCTGCGTGATCCCGACGAAGAGGTCGCGCTCGCTCCCGGCGATCACCTCTGGCTGCCCGCGCATCGACCCCACCGGGTGGAGTGGACCGACCCCGAGCGCGAGACCGTCTGGCTCGCCGTGTTCCGCCTCCCCTCCCCGCCCCCCCGGGAAAAACTCCCCTATAGCAACGTTCGTTGACCACGTGCGGGGAGTTCTCCCTCGCCAGGGAGCGAAAACTCCCCGCACCTAAGGCGCGACTCAACGAGCGCGGGGAGTCTTTCCTCCGCGACGCACAAGTTCTCCCCACGGCGCGCCCCACGGAGTGCCTCATGCGCTGGGACACCGGACGCTCCGCGGACAGAAACGGGCGAGGCGCGAAAAACTCCCCTATTATGACCACAGTGGATCGTGTGCGGGGACTTTTCCCCCGGCCATGAACAAGAACTCCCCGGTCCGGCTGCGCGGTGCCGTGACTCCGGGGAGTTTTCCCCGCTGGCGCACAAATTCTCCCCGCGAACCGGCTCGGGTCGAACTCTTCGGGGAGTTTTTCCCGGGGGCGCACCTGCCTAACATCCGCGGGCCCCGCGCGCATCGTCAGTGCATGAAAATGCCCATCCG
>SLDT01000244.1 GCA_007125125.1 Gemmatimonadota bacterium
CCCATCCCAGAGCCTCCGTTGCACAAATTTTGTGCATCGAAAAAGGCCGTTTCACAATTTTTGGGCATACCTCGCGCCGCAACCCAGCGATGACAGCGCCGCCTAGAGCGTCAGCCCCAGCGCCGCCGCCGCCCCCTCGACCTCGTCGACCGTGTTGTAGAAGTGCGGCGAGAACCGCACGATCCCCGGGCGCGCATCCACGATGATCCCCCGGGCCGCGAGCGCCGCCACCGCCCCCGTCGGATCCGGGTGCGGCACCGTCACGATCGCACTCCGCCGCGCCGGGTCGCCGGGCACCCGCGGCTCGAACCCACCCCCGCGAAGCGCACGCACGAGCCGCTCCGTGAGATCGCGGTTCCGTGCCTCGATCGCCTCGATCCCCACCTCGTCGAGGAGCTCCTGTGCCCCGAGCGCGGTGTGCACCGTTGCAAGGGCCGGCGTGCCCATCTCGAAACGGCGCGCATCGTCGCGCAGCTCGACCGCCCCCGGGTCGAAGCGGAAGGGATCGCGCACCCCGAACCAGGAGACGAGCCTCGGAGTCAGCTCCGGCACGAGCTCCCGCCGCACCCAGAGGTATGAGAGCCCCGGTCCCCCGCAGAGCCACTTGAGTGGCCCGCTCGTGTAGACGTCGACCCCCTCGTCCCGCGGATGCGTGACAACCTGTCCCGCCCCCTGGTATCCGTCGATCAGGGTCAGCGCCCCCGCCTCGCGTGCGATCCGGCCGAGTGCTTCCAGATCCTGCCGGTACCCCGTCATGAACTGGACATGCGAGGTCGCGATGAGCGCAGTGCGCTCGTCGACCACCTCCGCGAACTGCGCCGGCTCGACCCCGAGCCCGTCCTCGCTCCGGAGCACGACCACCTCCACCTCGGGCCGGGCCCGGAACTGGTAGACGAGGGTCGGGAAGTCGAGCTCCGTCGTCACGACTCGGGGGCGCGCATCCCAGTCGATCGACTCCGCAATCGAGGCGAGCGCCACCGAGGTCGAGGGCGAGAGCGCCACCTCCCCAGCCTCGGCCCCGAAGAAGCGCTCCATCCGGCCGCGCAGCTCGTCGAGCGCCCCCAGCCAGTGCTCGTACCAGGCCGATGCGCCCATCGTGTGCCAGCGACCCAGGAACTCCCCGAGCCGCCCCTCCGCACGCCGGGAGAGGGCTCCCAGGGAGCAGGAATTCAGGTAGTTTGAGTGAGCGAGAATCGGGAACTCGTCCCTGAGAGCTCGCAGCCTCGCACCCTCCGGGGGGGCCGCGGGACCAATGGCATCGTTCATGGGGTTCTCCGGGTTGGCAGCATGGCGTAGAGCCTCCTGAGGGAGCGTGCCCGAGGACCCCGGACGTAACGCGTTGTTTCACCCCGGACCGCGAGCTGCCAGCCCCGCGTGCCCGGTGCCACCGCGCTCCGTCGGCACGCACCCCCCGACCTCCACCTCCACCAGCCCACGCCCCAACGGATGACCGGAGCCCTCCTCCTTGCCGGCCTCCTCCCCTGGATCGCCCTCGGGGCCGCCCTCGCCTTCGGGATCCGGGAGCCAAGGCCTCTCCCCGACCCGCACCCGGCCCCCCCGGACACACCCGGCGCACCCGACACCCCCGACGCAGCCCCCCTCGTCTCGATCATCGTCCCCGCCCGCAACGAGGAGACCACGATCACCCGCTGCCTCGCCTCGCTCACCACCTTCGAGGGCGCGCCCCCCTTCGAGCTCCTCATCGTCGACGACCGCTCGACCGACCGCACCGCCGAGATCGCCCGCGCCCACCCCCGCGGCAGCGCCACCCGCATCTCCGTCGTCGAGGGCGAGCCCCTCCCGGACGGATGGTTCGGCAAGCCCTGGGCCTGCTTCCAGGGAGCCCGCAGCGCCCGCGGCGAGATCCTCCTCTTCGTCGACGCCGACACCCGGCACCACCCCGAACTCCTCGCCCGCACCCTCGCCGCCCTCGACGAAGACCGCGCCGACGTGCTCTCCCTCCTCGGCGAGCAGGAGATGGGGACCCCGGGCGAGCGCCTCGTCCAGCCCCACGTCTTCCTCCTCATCGGAATGCGCTACCGTCAGCTCGACCGCGTCCTCGAGGGCGACGCCTGGACCGAAGCCATCGCGAACGGACAGTTCGTGCTCGTGCGCCGCAACGCCTACGAGGCGATCGGGGGCCACGGCGCCGTCCGGGGCGAGGTCGTCGAGGACCTCCGCCTCGCCCAGGAGCTCGTGCGAGCAGGCTTCCGCCTCACCCTGCGCGAGGCTCGAGCCTTCTTCTCGACCCGCATGTACACGTCGCTCCCCGACCTCGTGAACGGCTGGACCAAGAACGTCGCCATCGGCGCCCGCCAGGCCTCGACCCGCCTGGGCCCGATCGTGCTCCCCGGCATCCTCGCCTTCCTCCTCCTCGCGTGGGTCCTTCCCCCGGTCGTCCTCCTCGCGCTCACGGTCCGCCCCGCCCTTTCCGGCGCCCTCCCGGACCCCTCGCCCCTCCTCGCCTGGAGTGCCCTTGTGACCGGGATGTCGGCCCTCATCTGGGCCGGGGTCCACCTCCGCTTCGGAGGAAGAGCTGCGTACGCCCTCCTCTACCCGGCCGGAGCCTCCGTCGTCGCCTTCATCGTGGCCCGGAGCTGGCTGCGCGGGACACGCCGCATCGAATGGAAGGGGCGCACCTACACGGGCGGAAGGGAAGCCGTGCCATGACCCCCCGCCCGGCCCCCGACGCCCTCCGCTCGCTCCTCCTCGAGGGCGCGCGCGTCGAGGGATTCGAGCTCGCCGGGATCGCCCGGATCGACCCGGACGACCCCGGCCTCACCCGGCACCGGCGGTTTCTCGGAGCGTGGGTCGCTCGGGGGATGCATGGCGAGATGGCGTGGCTCGCCCGCCCGGAGAGCCTGGAGCGGCGGGGGGACCCTTCTTCCAGTCTGGAAGGGGTGAGGGCCGCGCTCGTGGTCGGGCACCTCTACGGGCAAGACGACCCGGACGGGGTTCCGGACGACCCCGCGCGGGGGGTGATCGCCCGGTACGCGCGCGGGCGGGACTACCACCGGATCGTGCAGCGCAAGCTCGAGGGGGTGCGGCGGCGGGTGGTCGAGGGGGCGGGCCGCGAGGTGCCGATGCGCGCCTACGTCGACACCGGGCCGGTGCTCGAGCGGGAGCTCGCGCGGCGGGCGGGGCTCGGCTGGTTCGGGCGCAACACGATGCTCATCGATCCGCGGCGGGGATCCTGGTTCTTTCTCGGGGTGCTCCTCGTGGGCGCGGAGGTCGAGGCGGATGCCCCCTTCGAGGCGGATCGGTGCGGGAGCTGCCGGGCCTGCCTCGATGCCTGTCCGACGGGGGCGCTCCTGGGGCGTGACGAGCACGGCGCGCCGGTCATGGACGCGCGGCTCTGCATCTCGTACCTCACGATCGAGCACCGCGGGCCGATCCCGAGGGAGCTGCGGCCGGCGATCGGGAACCGGATCTACGGGTGCGACATCTGCCAGGAGGTGTGCCCCTTCAACGTGGGGTTCGGGGAGGGGGCGAGGGATCCGGGCTACGCGGCGCGCGGTCCGGGGGAGCGGCCGGCGGGGGTCGAGGCGCTCCCCGGGGAGGCGGACTCGGAGGCGACGCACCCCGGAACGGACGGGCCGCCCCTCGCCGAGCTCCTCGAGATGGCGCTCTCCGAGGCGGGGTGGGAGGCCTTTTCCCGGGGCTCGGCGATCCGGCGGGCGGGGCGGGGCGGCTTCGCGCGCAACGTGTGCGTCGCGATCGGGAACTGGCTCGCCACGGTGGACGAACCCGCCTGGGGCGCGACGGAAGACGCGGCCGTGGCGCTTCTGGTGCGCGCACTCGCCGATCCCGAGCCCCTGGTGCGGGGGCACGCGGTCTGGGCGCTCGGACGGGTGGGATCGCCCGAGGCGAGGAAGGCGCTCGTCGGCGTGGGCACCCGGGACGACGACCCCTTCGTCCTGAACGAACTCGGGGCCGTCGCTTCGGGGTAGAGGGCGCCCACGCCACTCCGAAGCCCGGTTGGCAAGCCTTCTGTCAGGGGGTGACCGCCACCTTCATCACCCCGTCTCGCTGGTTCGAGAAGAGGTCGTAGGCCTCCACGATGTCATCGAGTTTGTAGCGATGGGTCACCATGGCCTTGAGGTCGACTCGTCCGCCCTCGATCGTGTTCATCAGGCGGCGCATCCGCTCCTTGCCCCCGGGGCAGAGGGAGGTGATGATGCGGTGGTCACCCAGACCCGCCGTGAAGGCGTCGAGCGGAATCCTGAGATCGGAGGAGTAGACACCGAGGCTCGACAGCGTTCCACCCGGCTTGAGCACCCGCAGGGCAGCCTCGAACGTCTCCTGCAACCCGAGTGCCTCGATCGACACGTCGACTCCTCGACCTCCGGTGAGCTTCATGACCTCTTCCACCGGATCGGTCTTCGAGAAGTCGATGACATGATCCGCTCCGAGGTTGCGTGCCATCGCTGCCCGCTCGGGCACCCGCTCCACGGCAATGACCGTCGAGGCTCCCCTCAGCCGTGCACCGGCGGTGGCACACAGCCCGATGGGTCCCTGGGCGAACACCACGACGACGTCACCGATCTTCACGTTCCCCGCTTCCGCGCCGGCGAAGCCGGTCGACATGATGTCCGGGCACATGAGAACCTCCTCGTCCGAGAGCCCATCGGGCACCGGGGCAAGGTTCGCCATCGCGTCCGGCACGAGGACGTACTCGGCCTGGCAGCCGTCGATCGTGTTTCCGAAGCGCCATCCTCCGAGGGGCTTCAGACCATGGGCACGTGCCTGGCCATCCTGCGAGTGCAGACCGTCGAGACATCCGTACGAGGTACCCGAAGGGCAGATCGCACCGGCGATGACGCGCTGCCCCTCCTCGTACCCCTGCACATTGCTTCCCAGCTTCTCGATCACGCCCACGGGCTCGTGGCCGATGATGAGTCCGCTCTCGACTGGGTATTCCCCCTTCACGATGTGGACGTCGGTGCCGCAGATGGTGGTGGTGGTGATCCGCATGAGCGCATCGTTCGCGCCCACGTCGGGAATCGGCCGATCTTCGAGGGCTATCTTGCCCGGTTCGAGAAAGACGAGCGCCTTCATCATCTTGGACATGGTCAGAACTCTCCTGGACTGAAGTGGTGTCTGCGCCAGCCGGTGGAGAACCAGTCCACCCGCGGCATCAGCTTGAAGAGGCAAGTCTTGAACCAATCCGTGCAGAAGGGCGTCCGGGCCGGCCAGGTGCCCGATCCATCAGCCTTCCTGCCGCACTCGAGCCTCGAGCCGATCGGGGAGGCGCGCTGGATCACGCGGCCGACCTGACCCACCACAGTGACATTCTGTCGCGATCGGGGAGACGTCCGCGTCAGCCGCCTGCGCGTACACGCGGAGACCACGCACCACGAGGGACTCGAAGAGGAGGCCGAAGAGCTCGAGGTCTCGGCGGAGCTGATCAGGACCTGCGCGGAGCGCTGCCACGGCGAGAGACGGGTCCACGAAGTGCCGCTTCGGAGCGTTGCGGAGGATCGACTTCGACCGCAGGTGTGGAGCCCAGGCCGGTTGGTCTTCGATGACCATGAGTCGCGTCAGGGAACTGGCATGCTCCAGTGCCGTGTGGTGCTTCAGGGGCCCCTCCCCGCCGGCCGTGTCCGTGGCCATCGTGGCATGCGTTGCGACGTTCCGCGCGTAGGAGCGGAGGAACCGACCCACCCGGTCCGGATCCCGGGAGGTGCCGTCGACGAGGGAGATGTCGACACGCCGCACCTCTTCGAGGTAGTCGTGGTTCGCCTGGAAAGCGGCGCTCGACGTACGCCGCAGATGGCCGGGCCATCCTCCAACCGAAACCGAAACGAGCAGCTCATCAGCATGATTGCAACGGCACCGGGGGCATATTCGCAACGATAGCACAGCCACACATGCGAAGTAGCTGGCGGCACGAATGCAACTCCCGAGAGCCCGCTGCCCGACCTTGAGTCGGGAGCGATCGGCCTTACCTCGCGTACGGACCGCTCGTCAGCCCGATGGTTCCTCGGTCCCGGGCTCCTCGTCCGAGGGGGAAACCCACGGTGGCAGCCCCGTGGGTGTCGGGATCCTCACCTCCCGGAAGGGCCCCAGGCTCTGACCCGTGCGCTCCAGGAACGCGCGCTCCTCGGGATCACGCATCGGGCGCGTCATGCCGGTCACATCGATGCGCGCCTTGAGCTCTTCGATGCGACGCATGCGCTCCGGCCACTTTCGGCGGGGATCGTTCGGCTCCTTCTCCATGGTCATCCTCCCTGCCGGCGGTGCAGGCGGTCCAACAGATCCCTCAGGGCCTCCTCGGTCACCTCCTCATCCGCCTCCACGAGTGTTCGGAGAGCCTCGAAGGCATCGAGGGAGTCTTCCCGCCTCAGTTCGTCGCGGAGCCACGGCTCGTCCAGCTCACCGGCGAACGCCACGATCATGGCCATCGCCTCGGCCCCGTACGCGGTCACCTGCCAGTGCTTGAAGCCGACCACGCGATCTCGAAGCGGGACCTCCTTCTGCACGACACGAAACCGGGCGTTCCCGATCTGGACCAACTCCGTGGGGCCCGCAACCGGGCGGGGCACCGTTTCGACGAAGAGCGTGTCCCGGTAGACCCAGTGCCGGTGAACCCTGGTGAAGCCGAGCTCGCGAAAGACCCGCTCTGCCTTCGGACCGACATCGCCTGGCCCCTCGAGCACTACGTCCACATCATGTGAGAGGTACGTGCCCGGGGCATGGATCTCGATGGCTCCGCCTCCCACGAGGGTTACCCGCAACGCGGCACGCTCGAACGCCTGCGTCAGTATCCCAGCGACGCCTGCCACCTGAAGTGCATGCGTGGCCGGGTCTGCCGAGAGACCGTTCCCAACCAGAGCGTCGAGTTCCTGCCTCAACCGACTGTAGAGTGCATCGGAGGTTTCCATGTCTTTACGGATAGCGAGGCGGGGAGAGTGGGGCAACCGGGGGGCCTTCCGGCGACCGGCTTGTCAGAAGATGATCCCCATCGTCACTTCCCCGGAGCCGACCCTTTCCCGGTGGCGACCGCCGGAGCCGCACTGGCAGCCCTGTCTCGAAGGTGCCGGAGAAAGGGGGGCTTGCCGGCCCGGGTCATCCACCCCCGGGCGCATGAAGCGCCAGGGCGGGATCGTAGTTCGTGTATCCCAGGGCCCTTGCCGCCGGGGCCACGAACAGCTTCACGGCGCCAAGCACCGGCCGGGGCACGTTCGCGAGATGGGTGTCGCAGATCGGGTCGATCACCTGCAGCTGGAGGAAGAGCGAGAGGCTCACCCCGTCCGCCTCGTCGAGGCGGGGGTAGATCTGGGCGAGACAGGCTGCAAAGGACTGGGGAAAGAGGGGCTCGTCGGAGGCCACCACCACGGGCTCGTCCCCGGGGTTGAAGGGGCGGTGGGCCACGCCGGGCTCCACCCGATGCGACTCTCCCGGTCCCACGGTGACAACCCCGCCCGAGAGCTCCAGGTGCAGCATGCCCTCCCGAACCACGAACTCCTCGGCGAAGTGCCGATGGTAGTGGAGGGGTGGCCCGACCGCTCCCGGAGCCAGCGTGAGCTCGGCAATCACCTCCCCGTCCACCACGTCCAAGATCCGCTGGTAAAATCCCTCGTAGACGCTTCCGAACTCGTCTCCGGCCCTTGGAAAGGTGCCGGGATCCGGAGGCGGTGGGCGAAACACCACGAGGTGGAGCAGATTGCCGACGACCAGATAGGCCAAGATGACCCCAAGGACCCATCCGGCCGTCCGCCACAGGGGGGAGAAACGGTGCTCGTGCTTCGTTGCCGACATGAGGCTCCTCCGTTTAGGTTGGACGCCGGGGTCGCACCTCGACCGCCGCCCAAGAACGACCGTGGAACGGATCGAAGAGCCCAGGACCGCCCGAAGCCGAAGGACCCGAAGGGCCATCCTGGACGCTGTCTGGATCCTGGTGGAGGAAGGATGGACCCGGAACGTCTCGATGGAGGACGTGGCGAAGCGGGCCGGGATCTCCCGGCGGGCGATCTATCTCCACTTCTCTTCCCGGACCGAGTTGCTCCTCGCGCTGATGGCCCATATGGACCGGGAACTGGACCTGCAGGCGTCGCTCGAGCCCGTGCTTCGGGCCTCTGATGGCCTCGCTGCCCTGGAAGCGTTCACCGCTCACCTGTCCACATACCATCCGGATATCCGAAAGGTGGTCCAGGCAGTGGACCGGGCACGCAGAACCGATGACGACGCTCAGGCCCTGTGGGACCACGCCATGGGGGCCTGGCACCGGGTGTGTCGCACCCTGGTGGACCGGCTCGCCGACGAGGGGCACCTCTCTTCGGAGTGGACCCGGGAGGATGCCACGGACCTTCTCTGGGCCCTCATGTCCGTGGACCTGCTGGAAGACCTGACCGTGGACCGTCGGTGGTCGCCGGACCGCTGCGGGAACGCGCTCTTCCGGATGATCACCGGAACCCTCCTCCGGTAGCAGCGATTCACCGGGATCGCGGACACCGGGGAGCCTGGCGCCGGACCGGGGAGTCGGCGGGGGCCCTGTCGTCCTGCGGTGGGATGCGGGTTCAGCTTCCGGGGAGGGGAGGCTTGCCCATCGCCTTGCGGATGAGCGCGAGAGCCGGCGGGGTGAGGAGCGCCAGGACGTAGAGGACCACCGCGGCCCAGAGGCGGGGCGAGTCGGGTGTGGCCATCCCGTCGCCGAGGAAGGCGAGCACGAAGAGGATGGGGCCGTTGCCGAGGGCGGATGCGAGGAGAAAGTGCCGGTATCGGATGCGGGTGATACCCGCCACATGGTTCTGGACCTCGTAGGGGAGGGTCGGGAGGAGCCGGAGGTAGAAGAGGACGAGGAAGGCGTGCCGGTTGATGAGCTCCACGTACTTCTCGGCCCGGGTCCCCCCCACCCTTCGCTCGACCCAGTCCCGGCCGAGGCGACGTGCGACGGTGAAGGGGAGGAGGCTGGCGAAGAGGGTGACGCCGTAGGTGAGCAGTCCTCCCTGGACGACACCGAAGGCGAGTCCGGCCGCCACGGTCATGACGGTGGTGGCGTAGGGAATGAAGACAGCGACGAGGTAGAGGAGGGTCCAAACGACCGGGGCCAGGACCCCGAAGGAGAGGATGAAGTCGCGGACCCGCGAGGGGTCGAGCCATCCCGCTCGGAGGGCAAGTCCGAGGACGACGAGGAGGACGGCGGCACCCAGGATCCTGAGCCAGCTCCCCCCGGCCGAGGGGGGCGCTTCGGGGGTGGGGGCTTCGCTTCGGGTCATCCTGGTCTCATGGAAGTGAAGGGGACGCTGCAAATTGGCGTGCCCCTCCCCTCCCGTCCACCGGGGTCGGCCGTCGACGATGATCCGGTTCCAGGGGGACCTGCGCGTTCTACCGTGCACACCCTGTACACTCACTCAGGAACCGCCATGCTCTCGCGACACTTCCTCGTACTCGTCTTCGTTCTGACCTCGGCTGCCTGCGGAGGGGGCGACAGCCCGACGGATCCGGTCCAGGAACCCGACCCCTCCCTTCCGGCCAGCCTCACCCTTTCGGGAGCTCCGGCCTCCCTCGTGGTCGGCGACACCTTCCAGCTCGCAGCCAGCGTGCGAAACGAACAGGGGACTGTGATCCAGGGTGCTGCGGTCACCTGGAGCAGCCCCGATGGCGACCGCCTCGCAGTGGTGTCTTCAGGGCGCTTCCGCTCCCTGGCTCCCGGCCCGGCCCGGGTCGTGGCCTCTGCGGGAGGTGCGGCCGACACCCTCACTGTCGACGCGGATCCGAGGGTTGTGTCGTCCCTGCACGCGGGGGTGTCCTCGTCCCTCTTCCTCACGGGCGACCGGGAAGACCCCCGGTTGGAGGTGCGCGACCAGAGGGGCCGGACCATGGAGGCGGCGGGGGTCACCTGGTCGGTGACGGATCCCGCGGTGCTGACCGTGACCCCGGATGGACTGGTCGAGGCCCTGTCACCGGGCACGGCAGAGGTCCGATGGGAGGCGTCCGGGGGCTCGGGCCCCTCGACGGCCCTGGAGATCCGGGTCTTCCCGGGATCCGGCCCGCGGGTGCCCGAACTCGTGGTCGTGGACTCGGCGGTCGTCGCGTGGATGGAGGCTTTCTCGGTTCCCGGAGCACAGGTCGCGGTCATGCGGGAAGGCCGGCTCGTGCTCTCCCGCGGCTATGGCATTCAGAGTGTCGATGCCCCGGATCCGGTCCTGGAAGAGAGCCTCTTCCGGATCGGGAGCGTGTCGAAGCCCCTGACCGGCCTGGCCTTCCTGCGACTCGTCGACCAGGGGATCGCCGGCCTTGATGACCGCCCGGTCGAGGTGCTCCTGGACCACTACACCCCCCTTTCCGGGCAGACGGTCGATCCCCGACTTCCAACCGCAACCGCCAGGGAGATCCTTCGTCACCAGACGGGCTACGGAAGCCGCGAGGTGGATCAGGTGGCATGGCGGGCGGTCTGGCAGCACGGGGCCACGCACATCGACGAGGTCTACCGACACATGCTTGGGCGACAGCTCGACCATGACCCCGGTACGTACTACCAGTACACGAACAAGAACACGAAGACGATCGCTCGCTACATCGAGGTACTGACGGGCACGGACATCGAGAGCTTCACACGGGAAGCGCTCATGGCACCCGCCGGCGTCCAGCGAATGGCCTTCGGCCGGAGCGGGCTCGAGGATCGGGATCCGATGGAGGTCCGCTACCATGACGAGACCGGGGCGACCTCGGCGCTCATGGACGCTTCGGACCATGTCATGATGCACTGGGATGCCTCGGGCGCGTGGATCGGCACCGCCTCCGATGTCCTGAGGGTGGTCCGTACCGCCCTCGAGGGCACCCCCGGCACTCCTCCCCTTCTCTCGCCCGGAGTCCAGGAGGAGGTCATGGGCAGGAACCCAGCCGCCTCACCTTCGCCCACCTCCTTCATGGGGCTCCACTGGTCGGTGAACCTCTCGGGATCGGCCCCGGTCTGGAGCCACACCGGGGCAGCGCGTGGCTCATGGGCCCGCCTCTCGTACGACCATGCGGGAACGGCGCACATGCTCGTGTCGAACCGGCACTCCGGTGGACAACTGAACTTCGTGCTCGATCCCTTCCTCGCAAACGTCGACTGGCCGGAACACGACCTCTTCGATCGGTGATCCGGGATCGGGCCTCGGTGGGTTGCCCGGGCTGGAGCCTCGCGGACCCCGGGGTCCCATGAGCCCTCACCGGCGCTCTTCGCGCGTGGATCAGTGTGAGGGGGACCGCGCCGAGGAGCCGGTCCCCCCGACCTACCCACACTCCCGCACTCCCGCAGCGAGGACCCCATGAAACGACACCGACCGCTCCCGCACCTCCTCCTTCTTCCCGTCCTCCTCGTGCTCGTGTCCGGGTGTGGTGACAGTAGCCCGACGGAACCTCCTCCCCCGGTCCAGGTGAGCGTGTCGCCCTCCTCGGCCTCGCTCGACCAGGGTGCCACGGCCTCCTTCACCGCGACGGTGACGAACAGCGAGAACACGGGGGTGACCTGGAGCACGACGGCCGGGACCCTCTCCGGTCAGGGCAACACGGTCACACTCACGGCACCGGAGTCGGCGGGGCAGGTCACCGTCACGGCGACGAGTGTGGCCGACGGGACCCGAAGCGGCTCGGCCACCGTGACGGTGGCGCAGGTGGCGGTCGCGCTTCAGGCGCCCGGTGCACCGGTCCCGCGTCATGGCACGACCACCGTGACCGCCGCGGTGACGGGGACCGTGCAGACCGGGGTCGCCTGGCAGTCCACCTGCGAGGGGATTGCCACGGAGGGCTCGACAGCGACCTGGACAGCCCCGGGGGTCCCGGGCGCCTGCGAGGTGACGGCCACGAGCACGGCAGACCCCTCCCGCTCGGCAACGGCCGAGCTCTCGGTCGATCCGGACTTCGTGGTGAACGCCTCCGACGACCAGGACGACGGGCGGTGCGACCCGGCGCACTGCTCGCTCCGGGAAGCCCTCGTACTCGGACTCGCCGAGCTCGACGGGGGCGCGGACGAGCTCCGGATCCGCTTCGCCTCGGCCCTCGACGGGGCCACCCTGACTCTAGGCTCGGCCCTCCCCACCCTCCATGGCCGAGTCACGATCGTGGGACCGGGACCCGACGCGCTCACGGTCGACGCGAATGCGGCCACCGATCAGAACCGCCGGGTCTTCTACATCGTCGACGGACAGGTCACGCTCGAGGGGATGACCCTGAGCGGGGGTAGCACCGAGGCGCTCCCTCCCGCCCTCCGGAGAGGGGGGGCCATCTTCGCCATCTCCGGAAGCGATGTTCACCTGCGTGACATGGTCGTGCGAGGAAACCATGCCCGCGCCGGTGGGGGAGGAGTCGCGGCCGCCTTCGGGAGCTCGCTCCACATCGAGGACTCGCGAATCCTGGAGAACGAGGCATCGACAGGGGGCGGGGTTTCGATCAACGAGGGCAGCCTCGTTCTCGAGAACTCGGAGGTCCGTGGCAACGAGTCAACCGGCTTCGGGGGAGGCGTATACGCGGACAATGCCGAGATCACCGTTCGTGAGAGCGAGATCCGGGAGAACCTGAGCCGGTCATCCGGCGGCGGGATCGTCGTCACCACCTCGTCCACGGGAACGATCAAGGACAGCCTCGTCGAGGACAATCGCACCGAGTCGGGAGCAGGTGGAGGGATCTCCGTGAGCACGCAGAGCTCCGTGGTCCTGGAGGGGGTCACCGTGCAGGGCAACGAGTCCGGCCTCGGTGGTGGAGGCATTGCCGTGACCGCCAGCTCCCTCGTGATGACCGAGAGCCTGGTGATCGGGAACCATTCGAACGCGGTGGGTGGTGGAGGCATGCTCTTCTCGGAGTCCGAGGGCACGCTCTCCCTGAGCCGAATCGAGGAGAATCTCGCCGAAGTGGGGGGAGGAGGCGGTGTCGGCCTTATCTTCAACTCCAACGTCACGATGGAGGCCATGGAGGTGCTGGGCAACGAGACGCTCGGCACATCGGGAGGCGGAGTCTCCCTTGGAAGCTCTTCCGAGCTGACCTGGTCTGGCGGAGTGTTGCGCGCGAACCGGGCCGCGTCCCAGGGTGGCGGTGTGTTCGTTGCCTTCGCCCAGGCCTCCCTCCATGACCTCGATGTGGCCGACAACGAGGTCGGGAGCTTCGGCGGCGGCATCGCTGTCCTGGGCGCGAGCACCGTCCTGCTCGAGAGGCTGACTGTGCGAGGGAACGAGGGGGGCATCGGCGGAGGCGGACTCTCCCTTTCGGTCACGCAAGGTGATGTACTGGTGCGGAACGTCACCCTTTCCGGGAACTCGGCCCTCAACGGGGCCGCCGTGCGCTTCGCCGCATCGGCACTTCTGGAACACGTGACGATCGTGGGGAACCTGTCATCGCCCACAGACCCGAGTCCCGGCTTTGGCGGCGCTCTGCATGTCTTCGGCGCTGCGACCCAGGCGCGTCTGCGCCACGTCGTCATGGACGGGAACCGCACGGACGGGGAGCCCCGGGGGTGCGCGGTCCAGGACGGCGGGGCCACGATCGTCTCCGAGGGCGGGAATGTCGTCGAGGACCAGGCCTGCAGCGCCTGGCTCACCCATGCTTCGGATCGGCTCGGCGTGGACCCGGGAGTAGAGGCCGTGCTCGGCAACCACGGTGGCCCCACCCTCACCCATGCCCTCGTCGCGGGGAGCCAGGCGATCGGGGCCGGAAACCCCGCCACCTGCGCGGCCACCGATCAGCGGGGGTACCTCCGCAACGAGGGCTGTGACGCCGGAGCGGTGCAGGCCAACGGGACCGCACCGGCCGGTCGGTAATCCCGCGCGCAGAAGAGGCACCCGGGGCGTCGTCCGCCCCGGGGGCCTCACCACGTGTAGATCCTCAGGACGCCCCGCTCTCGTCCAGCCGTCGGCACCCCTCCATGAGCACGGCGTCCATCGCGAGCTCCATGTTGGCCTCCGGGAAGCTCGAGGCTGCAAAGACCCTGAAGCGCCCCCGGTCTTCCCATTCGATCACACGGTACACCGCCGCCTCACCCTCGAGCTCGCCGCACTCGGCATGGACGGGGTGCCCCCGCTCGAGGTGAAGCACGGCTGTCTCTCCTTCCTCCCCCTCGAGCTCCACCCTGACCGACCTGAGGCCATGGCTCAGTGACTGTGCCAGGTCGAGGAAGGGGAAGGCCTCGAAGGTGGCCGAAAGCAGGGCGTCGTCCCGGCGCTCGCCGGCGCCTGCCTCGGCTCCCGCTCCCTCGCCCCAACCTCGGGACTCGATCCGGGCCCGTGACTCCACCGCCCGTGCGATCCGGGCCGCCAGCAATTCGAAGTCGTGCGGTGGAAGAAAGACATCGTCCGCCCCCGCGTCCAGGAGGTCGAGAGCGAGACCCTGCCGGGCCGTCCCGAGGAGGACGAAGGCCAGGAGCGAGGGGTCTGCCGCCGCGGCCCGGAGCAGTTCCGCCGCTGCCTCCCCGGAGAAGGTCTCGTGGTCGATGACAACCCCCGCCGGCGGCGCCCTCTCGAGCATCTCCCGCCCGTCGGCGGGATCGGCAGTGTGGACTGTCCGGAGCCCCGCCCGGGTCAGCCTCCCCGACAACGCAGCGGCCACGCGCTCACGGCCCACGAGGACCACCTGTCGCGCGGGGGCCAGGGCCCCGCCCCCCCCTTCGTGCAGGCGGATGTACGCCTCGACCAGATGAGGCTCGGCCAGGTGGCCGCCCACCTCCCTGAGGGCCTTCGTCAACGTCTCGGAGGAGGAGTGCCGGGGGGCGAGGACGACGTTCCGAAGCCAGACGAGGGCGAGGAGCCTTCCTCCGAGTACAACGTCCCTTCGTCGAGCCTCCTCGTCGCCCCGGATTCCCCTCTCGGCGAAGAGCGCATGGCACACGGCGATGGCCTTCTCAAGGGGCCATGGGAAGCCCAGCCCCGCGGCGATCTCGCGGGAGCGGTCCGGTTCGCGGAAAGGCAGGGGCAGGGGGCCGCGCCCGGCTCCCTCGTGCACCGCAGCCATCCATGACTCGATCGCCTCCGCGTCGGGGATGGCCAGGAGGTGGCTGGCCACATGCAGCCCGTCGGCCGCGAGCGCGGGAAGACGCTGGGCGCGGGCGAGGGAGCCGACCTCGGCCGCAATTCGCCGCCGCAGTGCAGGCAGGCTCTCGCCCACCTCCGTTTCGGCCTCGCCCTGAAGGAACCCTCCCAGCGCCTCCGCGGCGGCCCGCACGCTGCTCACCACCGCCTCGTAGGGCACCGGGTTGTCGAGCAGGGCTCCGCTCACGGATCCGAAGAGCTGCACGCCCCCGCGGGGTCTCGGCACCCGCCCCTCGCGCAGCCACCTGCGCAGCTCCGCCGCCTTGGCCGATGACACCAGGACCGCGTCGTAGGTCGCGGAGCCGAGGGCCTCGGACATCTCCTCTGCGGTGCGCACCACCGTGAGAGGCCGACCCTCCCGCTCGAAGACCGGTGGGAGGAAGTTCTTCCGGGCGGCCCCATCCGTGAGCATGAGCACGCGTGCCCCCTCGGCTGCCCCCTGGGCCGCTGCATCCCCGGGTTGCCCCTCCGTCCGGTCCTCCTCCCTGTCGTCGAGGGAGAAGACCTCGGGAAGCTCGATCGCCAGGGGGCCCTCACCGGGCCTCGAGGACATCGTCCAGCCGGCGAGAAGCTCCGCCGCCCTTGCGAGCGTCGAGTCCGGCACGATCTTCACGATGACCCGGCGGGCATGGAATGCCCCGCGGGCGCGCGCGATCGCCCCCTGCGCGAGCGGAGTCCCTACCCCGAGGGTCAGGGTCGAGCTCTCCTCGTCCCAGCCCAGAGGGACGGCCACCTCGTCGCCCCGGCCCGAGGGAGGGGGGATCCGCGAGAGGAGCTCCGGTGCCAGCTCTTCGGCCGAGACCAGCTCCCATGGAACCCCGAACTGGCGCCCCAGGGCCTCGGTCAGCTGCGTCTCGGTCAGGAGGTCGAGCTGCCTCAGATTCCATCCGAGCCGACCCCCCACCGCCCGCTGGCGGGCGAGGGCCCGGGCGATCGCGGTTTCGTCCGCATACCCCAGCTCCCGAAGGACTTGGTCCAGGCGCGGCCGCTCCCGGCCCGTCGCGCGCGTCCCCACCTCAGCGCTCCCGGTGACCGGCCGCCGTCCGCGCGGCGGGGCTCGAGGCGAAGGCCAGGAGGCCCGCGGGATCCGCGGCGAATCGGGCGGCCTCCTCCCCGGTCACCACTCCCTTGGTGATGAGCTCCTTCAGGTACTGGTCGAGGAGGATCATCCCCTGCTTGCGTCCTGTCGTGATCGCGTTGTTCACGAGGTGGCTCTTGCCCTCCCGGATGAGGTTGCGTACGGCAGTCGTCCCGACCAGGATCTCGAGCGCCGCCACTCGGCCGTTTCCATCGGCTCGCCGCAGGAGCTGCTGCGAGCAGATCCCGTTCAGGACCTCGGAGAGGGTCAACCGGATCGCTTCCTGCTGGTCGGCAGGGAAGACATCGGCGACGCGGCCGATCGTCTGGGCAGCCGAACGGGTGTGGAGGGTGCCGAGCACGAGGAGGCCGAGCTCCGCAGCGGTGAGTGCCAGGCGAATCGTCTCAAGATCGCGCATCTCCCCGACGAGGATCACGTTCGGGTCTTCCCTGAGCGCCCCGCGGAGGGCCTCGGCAAAGTCCCGGCAGTGCTCCCCGATCTGCCGCTGGTTGATGAGGCAGAGCTTGTTCGTGTGGAGAAACTCGAGCGGGTCCTCGAGCGTGATCACATGGTACTTCATGTTCTCGTTCAGGTAGTCCACCATCGCGGCCAGGGTGGTGGACTTTCCCGAGTTCGTCGGGCCAGTGACGAGGATCAGCCCCGATCGCTGGCGGAGCATCCTCTTCAGGACTTCGGGCATGCCCAGTCCGTCCAGGCTGGGCACCTCGGCGGGAATCCGGCGGAAGGCCGCTGCGATCCCCGGATGCTTCTTGAAGACGTTGATCCGGAAGCGGCCCCCATCTCCAAGGGTGTAGGCGCAGTCCAGCTGACCCTCGCGCTCGAAGCGCTCGATCTGGGCATCGGTCAGGATCTCGTAAAGCAGGAGACGCACCTCTTCGGCGCTCAGCTCCCGGTGCTTCGTGCGCTCCAGCACCCCGTCGATCCGGAGCATCGGCACACTCCCCGTGCTCAGGTGGAGGTCCGAGGCTCGAACCTGCTCCATGATCTCTAAGAACGCATCGACTCTGGGCATCGTCTCATGTCGGTTCGGGGGGCAGCTCGACCCCTCGCAAGGGCCGCTCCCCCCTTCCGCCGGCCTCAAGAGGCTGTTGAAGACAGGACCGGCTTGTTCGTGACACCAGGAACAAGGTAGCGAACCGGGGCTCTCTGGCGCGAGTCGCTCGCCGCCGCTCCTTCGCCTCGTGCCGGTCGCTGCAAGAGGAGCATGGCCCCGAGACCCCGGCACCGGTCGGGGCATCCTGGCTCCAATCGGGGCAGGGGTCGGGGCAACCTGGCTCCTCGCGCCTGCCGGTTTCGCCCGCATCCGGCGCTGGCTGGTGGCACACGGCTTGCCCTATCCTCGGACGGGAGGTTGCGGACCGGGCATCCTCCCATCGCCTGATCGCGACCCCGGCCCGGAGGATGGACTGGAGATGATGTCGACCCGAGACAGGAACGGGAGTGTCTGGACCGAGGCTCGTGCCGACCTGGACGGGCTCCCCGGGGGTCGGGGGCTGAACATCGCGCACGAGGCGGTCGACCGGCACCTTGCAGGCGGCGCGGCCGAGCGGGTCGCCTTTCGTTTCCTGGCGAAGGACGGAACGCGACGAGAGATGTCATTCCGGGAGTTGTCCGAGGCGACAAGTCGCTTCGCCTGCGCCCTCGAAGCCCTGGGCGTCGGGGCAGGGGAGACCGTCTTCCTCCTCGCGGGCCGAGTACCGGAGCTCTACGTCGCCGCCCTCGGCGCCCTGAAGGCTCGCGCGGTGGTCTGTCCGCTCTTCTCGGCTTTCGGGCCCGAGCCGATCCAGTCCCGGATGGCGAAGGGTGACGCCCGCGTGCTCGTCACCACCCCGGCACTCTACCGGCGAAAGGTGGCTGGCCTGCGCGAGGCGCTTCCGTCTCTCGAACATGTCCTGCTCACCGGGTCTGCCGAAGAGGGCAGTGCCGTGGGTGCGGGGAGTGACGGGGTCCGATCCCTGACAACCCTCCTGGAGGAGGCCGAGCCCACCTACACGATCCCGGACACGGACCCGGAAGACCCGGCGCTCCTGCACTTCACGAGCGGGACGACGGGCGCACCGAAGGGTGCGCTTCATGTCCACGAGGCAGTCGTAGCCCATCATGCCACCGGCAAGATCGCCCTGGACCTTCGTCCGGGGGATGTCTTCTGGTGCACGGCCGATCCCGGGTGGGTCACGGGGACCTCCTACGGGATCCTCTCCCCGCTGACGAACGGTGTCACGAGCGTGATCGACGAGCGCGAGTTCGACGCCGAGCGGTGGTACCGAACTCTCGAGGAGGAGGGTGTGACGGTCTGGTACACCGCACCGACTGCCGTACGGATGCTCATGAAGGCCGGCCGGGAGCTTCCCCGGCGCTTCGACCTCTCCCGCCTCCGGTTCGTCGCCAGCGTGGGCGAACCCCTGAACCCGGAGGCGGTGATCTGGTCGCGCGAGGTCCTGGGACTTCCGATCCATGACAACTGGTGGCAGTCGGAGACGGGGGGAATCATGATTGCAAACGTCGCCGGACAGGAGATCCGCCCCGGTTCCATGGGACGTCCCCTTCCGGGCGTCGAGGCGAGGGTGGGTCGGAAGACCAACGGCGGGCTGGAACTCGTCGATGAGCCAGACGTGGAGGGAGAGCTGCTCCTCCGAAAGGGATGGCCCTCGATGTTTCGGACCTACCTTCACGAGGAAGGCCGCTATCGCAGTTCGTTCTCCGGCGAGTGGTACCTGACCGGCGACCTGGTGCGCCGTGACGCCGACGGCTACTTCTGGTTCGTCGGGCGCTCCGACGACGTGATCAAGTCCGCGGGCCATCTGATCGGCCCCTTCGAGGTCGAGAGCGCCCTGATCGAGCACCCCGCCGTCGCCGAGGCCGCCGTGATCGGGAAGCCCGATCCGGTCGTGGGCGAGGTGGTCAAGGCGTTCGTGGCCCTTCATCCCGGACATGAGCCGTCGGAGGATCTCCAACTCGACATCCTGGGCCACGCCCGGAAGCGACTCGGATCGGTGGCGGCTCCAAGGGAGATCGACATCCTCGACGACCTGCCGAAGACAAGGAGCGGGAAGACACTCCGACGGCTCCTCAAGGCGAGGGAGATGGGGACTCCCGAAGGAGACGTCTCAACCCTGGAGAAACCGGCATGACCTTTCCCCCCTCTCCCCCGCTCCCGGACCCGTCCCATGCACACTCCCTTCTCAGGAGCATGCTCCTGGTCAGAAGGTTCGAGGAGAAGTGCGCCGAGCTCTACACCGAGCAGAAGATCCGGGGATTCCTCCACCTCTACATCGGGGAGGAGGCCGTCGCCACGGGCTCGATTGCCGCGTTGGAGCGGAGGGACTCCGTCGTCGCCACCTACCGTGAGCACGGACAGGCACTGGCTCGGGGCGTTCCTGCCACGACCGTCATGGCCGAGATGTTTGGAAAGCAGGAGGGCTGTGCCCGGGGACGTGGGGGATCCATGCACCTCTTCGACGCAGAGACTCGCTTCTACGGGGGAAACGCGATCGTGGCCGGCGGGCTTCCGCTGGCGGTGGGCCTCGCCCTGGCAGCGCACATGCAGGGCGAGGACCGTGTGACCGCCTGCTACTTCGGAGACGGAGCGATGGCCGAAGGGGAGTTCCACGAGTCCATGAACCTCGCCGCGCTCTGGAACCTTCCCGTTCTCTTCTGCTGTGAGAACAACCTCTACGCGATGGGTACGGCCCTCGAGGTCGCCCAGGCCGAAACGGACCTGGCCCTTCGCGCCACCAGCTATGGGATGCCCGCCTGGCCCGTGGACGGGATGGATGTCCTTGCCGTGGAACACGCCACCCGCCGGGCCGTGCAGTCCGTGCGGGCAGGGGGCGGCCCCCACTTCCTCGAGTTCCGAACCTACCGCTTCCGTCCGCACTCCATGTTCGACCCGGAGCTGTACCGCTCCCGGGACGAAGTCGCGGAGTGGAAGAAGCGGGACCCGATCGTGCTCCTGGCAAACCGGATGCGGGAGGCCGGTATCCTGGACGATGCCGGGATGGATGCCCTGGAGGCGGAAGTGGCGGAGGAGGTGGACAACTCGGTCCGCTTCGCCGAAGAGGGAAGCTGGGAGCCGGTCGAGGAGTTGACTCGGTTCGTCCACAGCGACCCGGAGGTGGCCGAATGAAGACGACGTACCGGGAGGCGGTTCGCGAGGCCATTCGCGAGGCGATGCATCGGGACGAGCGCGTCTTCCTCATGGGCGAGGACGTCGGGCGCTATGGCGGGTGTTACGCGGTGAGCAAGGGACTCCTCGAGGAGTTCGGACCGGAGCGTATTCGGGACACACCCCTTGCCGAGTCGGGCTTCACCGGCGCCGGGATCGGGGCAGCGCTGGGCGGGATGCGCCCCATCGTCGAAATCATGACGGTGAACTTCAGCTTCCTCGCCCTGGACCAGATCGTGAACAATGCAGCCACTCTCCTCCACATGTCCGGGGGAGCCTTCAACGTTCCGCTCGTGATTCGCATGGCGACCGGGGGAGGACGGCAGGTGGCGGCGCAGCACTCCCGGAGCCTGGAGGGTTGGTACGCCCACATCCCGGGTCTCCGAATCGTCGCTCCAGCCACTCTCGACGATGCGCGCGGCATGCTCTGGTCGGCTCTGGAAGACCCGGACCCCGTGATTCTCTTCGAGCACGTCCTGCTCTACAACATGGAGGGGGAGCTGCCCGAACAGGCGGGCCCGGTCTCCATCGAAGGTGCCGCGGTTCGACGCGAAGGCACGGACGTGAGCCTGATCACCTTCGGGATCGGGGTGTTCAAGGCACTCGAAGCCGCCGAGGTCCTTGCAGAAGAGGGAGTCTCGGCCGAAGTCCTCGACCTCCGGAGCCTCCGCCCTCTCGACGATCGCGCGATCCTGGAGACTGTGCGCAAGACGCACCGGGCCGTCATCATCGATGAAGGATGGCGCAGCGGAGGGATCTCGGCCGAGATCAGCGCCCGAATCACCGAGGGTGCCTTCTACGACCTGGACGCGCCACCCGCCCGGGTCTGCGGAGTGGAGGTCCCGACTCCGTACCCGGAGCACCTGGAGCGAGCCGCGCTCCCCCAGGTGCCCGACATCGTGGAGGCGGCGCGTGGGCTGCTCTCCGGCGGCGAGGGGGACGTGGCATGAGCAAGCCCTACCGAATGCCCTCGCTCGGTGCGGGCATGGAAGACGGCACCGTGATCGAGTGGCACGTCGAACCAGGACAGCGGGTGAGACGGGGAGACGTGGTCGGGGTGGTCGACACGGAGAAGGGCGCGATCGAGATCGAGATCTGGGAAGACGCCGAGGTCCTTGAGATCGTGGCGGATCCGGGGACGAAGGTGCCCGTCGGGGAACCCCTCCTCGTTCTGGCCGGCCAGGGGGACGATGACGATCGGTCGCCGTCGGCACAGGAGTCCGTCGAGGCAGCCACCCCGGGGAGCGCGGAGGCCGAGTCCCCTGCGCTGGAGGACGTCTGGGACGAGTCCGAGGCAGCACCGGAAGCGGCGCCCGTCGAGGCCGCGCCCCGCTTGCGCGTCAGTCCCGTCGCGCGTCGAAGGGCGAGGGAGCTGAGAGTCGAACTCGAATCCCTCGAGGGATCCGGGCCCGGAGGAGCGATCACCCTCGCCGACGTGGAGAGCGCGGCCAGAGGGGAGGCCGGAGAGGAGGAAGCTCCGGACAGCGCGGGCCAAGAGCCCCCTTCCTCGCCACCACGCCCCAAGGACGAGGAGCCCGGCGACAAGGACCGCCATGCCGCCATGCGCAAGGCCATCGCCGTGGCCATGACCCGGTCCAAGCGCGAGATCCCGCACTACTACCTGGCCCACGCCTTCTCCCTGGAGAGGACCCTTCGCTGGCTTTCCCGGGTGAATGAGGAGCGACGGCCTGCCGAGCGCCTGCTCCTGGCCTCTCTCTACCTGAAGGCCGTGGCGAAGTCGGTACGGGAGTTCCCGGAGTTCAACGGATTCTGGGACGACGGCGGCTTCCGCCCGGCGCCGGGTGTGCATCCGGGGATGGCCATCTCTCTGCGGGGTGGGGGACTCGTGGCCCCCGCGATCCACGACGCGGATCAGCGCTCCCTCGAGGAGCTGACCAAAGGCATTCGCGACCTCGTCCAGCGCGCCCGAAGCGGGCACCTGCGAGGGTCGGAGGTCGCCGACCCGACGATCACCCTGACGAGCCTTGGAGACCGGGGGGTCGAGACGGTCTTCGGCGTGATCTATCCTCCTCAGGTCGCCATCGTGGGAGTCGGCTCCGTGGTCGAGCGCCCCTGGGCCGTCGGGGGCATGGTCGGAAGCCACCGCGTCGTCACACTCACCCTCGCAGCAGACCACCGGGCGAGCGACGGACATCGAGGGTCCCTTTTCCTGGATCGCATCGCCCGACACTTCGAGACACCGGAGGATTTGTGAACGAGTCCCACCAGGCACGGGTGCAGGCGGGCATTCGCGACGCCTTTCGCCGCATCGCCCCCGAGATCGACCTCGACGCCATCGACCCCACCGCGAACCTCCGGGACGAGGCGGACCTCGACTCCGTGGACGCACTCAACCTGATCGTACTCCTCGACGAGAAGCTGGGCGTCGAGATCCCCGAGTCGGACTACGGCCAGATCGCAACGCTCAGGGACATGGCCCGCTACCTCGAGGCGCGCCTGAGCGACGAGCCGGAGTCGTAGGGCACCTTTACCCGGGCCCGGGGTCCGGGCCCGGGTCGTCTGCAACACCTCCCCGTCCCTACTCCAGCCTCCCTGCATCGAATGTACGAGGTCATCCTGCGGCTCCTCGTCCTCCAGTTCCTCGTCGCAGCCGTGCTCTGGATCGGGAGCGCACCCCTGCCTCGCTTCGAGTGGAGCCGGGGACCGGCCTGGATGCAGATGGAGCTGACGCGGTGGGTTCTCCCGCTCCTCATGGTCGTGGCGGGCCTGCTCTTCTTCTCGAATGCCCTGGTCGAGGTCTGGGCTGGTGCGCTCCACCTCCGCGGGCTCGGAGGCGTTCCGGACTGGGGTGGCCGAGCGGCCTTCTTCCTGCTGAACCTTGCGGTGATCTCGGCCGTGGTCTCGGCCACGGGGGGCGTGCCCCGCTCTCCCTTCGTCTCCCTCCCCCCTGCGCTCCTCCTCGCCGCCTGGGCCGTCGGAGTACCCTGGCTCGAAGTCGCGGCCGGACTCGCGCTGCTTGGACTCCTCCTCTTCGCGCTGCGACAGGGAGGGGGAGAGGCGGTTGGCGCTCGGTCCCGGGACCGCGCCGGAGCCCATCCCGACCGGGCAGAAGACGCAGGCCGCCGCTGGAGCGCGCGGCTCACCCTGGCATCATCTCTCCTCCTGATCTTCGCGGCTCTGCGAATGGGGGGCCACCTGGGCAGCTGAACTCGCCCGCGGGACTCCGGCTTCGCCGGAGTTTCGGGCGCCCCCGTTCCTACCGCTGCCGCGGCGCCCTCAGATCGAGACGGTTCATGATCATGCTCGCGATCTCCTCGACGGACGAGCGCGTGGTGCTGAGGATCGGAATCGATCGCGAGGCGAGGAGTCGCTCTGCGGCCGCGACTTCCCAGCGACACTGCGCCAGGCTCGCGTACCGGGTCCCCGGCATCCTCGTCTCCCGCACCTCGGCGAGTCGCTCGGGATCGATCGTGAGCCCGAAGAGCCGGTCCCGCACCCGCGCGAATCTGTCTGGAATCCGACGCGCCTCGAGGTCCTCCGGCACGAGGGGATCGTTCGCCGCCTTCACCCCGTAGTGGAGGGCGAGGTAGAGGCAGGTCGGTGTCTTCCCCGAGCGAGACACGCCGAGGAGGATCACATCGGCCTCGTCGTAGTCCGAGCCCAGCCCGTCGTCATGGCTCAACGCGTAGTTCGTCGCGGCGATGCGGGCATCATAGCGTGCCGGGTCCCCGAAGCCGTGGGCTCGCCCGGCCTTCGGCGAGCTTTGCACCCCGAACTCCTCCTCGAGGGGCCCGAGGTAGGAATCGATGATGTCGAGGACGAGGGCATCGGCCTCGGCAAACACGCGCCGGATCTCGGGCGTCACGACCGAGCTGACCACGACGGGACGCACCCCCTCGGACCTGGCGACCGCGCGGATCCGCTCCAGTGCGGCCTGCGCGCGTTCCTCGTCCTCGACGAAGGGGATGCGTTCGGTCCTGAACCTGAGCCCCGGGAACTGGGTAAGGAGCGCATGTCCGACCGCCTCCGCGGTGATCCCCGTCCCGTCGGAGACGTAGAAGATTGTGCGTGCCATGCCCCGACTACCCCCGCCCCGCGCCGGAGATTCGCCGATGAACCCGCTCGTGCTCGATCTCGCCGACCTCACGATCGATGATCTTCCGAAAGTCGGCGGCAAGAATGCCTCGCTCGGCGAAATGATCGGTCGCCTCGGGAATGCGGGCGTCTCCGTTCCCGGGGGCTTCGCGACCACCGCCGACGCCTTTCGCACCCTCCTGGCCTCGACCGGCCTCGACCGCCGGATCGCCCAGCGCCTCGACACCCTCGATGTCGATGACGTGGGCGAGCTGGCACAGGCGGGAGCCGAGATTCGGGGGTGGATCCTCGAAGCGCCCTTCCCCCCGGAGCTGGACCGGGCCATCCGCGAGGCCTACCGCGCCCTGGGAGGGGGAGATGAGATCGCGGTGGCGGTGCGATCGTCGGCCACGGCCGAGGACCTTCCCGACGCCTCCTTCGCCGGGCAGCAGGAGACCTTCCTGAACGTGCGGGGCGAGGACGAGGTCGTCGAGTCGGTCCATCATGTCTTTGCCTCCCTCTTCAACGACCGGGCGATCTCGTACCGAGTGCACCAGGGATTCGCTCACGACCAGGTCCTGATCTCGGCCGGTGTTCAGGAGATGGTGCGTGGCGACCTCGGCGCCTCCGGGGTGCTCTTCACCCTCGACACCGAGTCGGGCTTCCCCGAAGTCGTCTTCATCACGGCCGCCTGGGGGCTGGGCGAGACCGTCGTGCAGGGCGCGGTGAACCCGGACGAGTTCCACGTCCACAAGGACACCCTCCGGGCGGGACGCCCCGCAATCGTGCGCCGGCGCCTCGGCGAGAAGGGGGTGCGCATGGTCTACGCCGACGCCGGCTCCGGCGAGCGGGTCCGGATCGAGAAGGTGCCGGAGGCCGATCGGCGACGCTTCTGTCTGACCGACGCGGAAGTCCATGAACTGGCCCGGCAGGCACTCCTCATCGAGGAGCACTACGGCCGCCCCATGGACATCGAGTGGGCCAGGGACGGGGTGACTGGAGAGATCCGGATTCTCCAGGCCCGCCCCGAGACCGTTCAGTCTCGACCCGGCGGGGCAGTGACCGAGCACTTCCGGCTCGAGTCCCGTGGTCCCGTCCTCGCCGCGGGGCGCGCCATCGGGCAGCGGATCGGGCAGGGCCCGGCCCGGGTCGTCGCCTCCCCGGCCGACATGGCGCGCGTTCGGGAGGGTGACGTCCTCGTCACGGACATGACCGACCCCGACTGGGAACCGATCATGAAGCGGGCTTCGGCCATCGTCACGAACCGGGGCGGCCGCACCTGCCACGCCGCGATCATCGCCCGGGAGCTCGGCGTGCCCGCCGTCGTCGGATGCGGCAACGCCACGACGGCCATCCCCGACGGGGCCGAGGTCACCGTCTCCTGCGCCGAGGGTGACGAGGGCCTGATCTTCGAGGGCCTCCTCCCCTTCGAGCAGACCGAGACGAAGGTAGGCACGCTCCCTCCCCTCCCCCTGAAGGTCATGATGAATGTCGGCAACCCCGAGCAGGCCTTCACCTTCGCATCGCTCCCGCACGAGGGGGTCGGCCTGGCCCGCCTCGAGTTCCTCATCGAGCGTGAGATCGGCATTCACCCCCAGGCCCTCCTCGAGCTCGAGACCCTCGACCCGGACCTCCAGCGCGAGATCCTTGAGCGGAGCGCGGGATACCCCTCGCCCGAGGCCTTCTACGTCGAGCGCCTGAAGGAAGGCATCGCCACCCTGGCCGCCGCCTTCGCCCCGCACCCCGTCATCGTCCGCCTCTCCGACTTCAAGTCGAACGAGTACGCGAACCTCGTCGGGGGCTCCCGTTACGAGCCCCACGAGGAGAACCCCATGATCGGGTTCCGGGGCGCGAGCCGCTACGTCGACCCCGCCTTCCGCCCCGCCTTCGACCTCGAGTGCCGAGCCGTGCGTCGCGTGCGCGAGGAGATGGGGTTTCGCAACGTCTGGGTCATGGTCCCCTTCGTGCGCACCCTCGGCGAGGCCCGTGACGTCGTCCGCATCCTCGCCGAGAACGGCCTCGAGCGGGGCCACGACGAGCTTCGCGTCATCATGATGTGCGAGGTCCCCTCGAATGCCCTCCTCGCCGACCGCTTCCTCGAGCACTTCGACGGGTTCTCGATCGGCTCGAACGACCTGACCCAGCTCACCCTCGGCCTCGACCGCGACTCCGGTACGATCGCGCACCTCTTCGATGAGCGGGACCCCGCCGTGAAGGCACTCCTCTCGATGGCGATCCGCGCCTGTCGCGACCGCGGCAAGTACATCGGGATCTGCGGGCAGGGCCCCTCCGACCACCCCGACCTCGCCGCATGGCTCATGGCCGAAGGGATCGGCTCCCTCTCGCTCAATCCCGACACCGTGGTCGAGACCTGGCTGAGCCTCGCCGGGACGCCCTCCACGACGGGCACGGCCTGAGCGGGCGTCCCTCGCCGGTCGTGCCTATGGTGACGTCAACGGGTTCCTCCTCGATGCGCGGCGGTTGCGGTTGATCGCCTTCGAGTGACACGAAGTTGGAGGCTCGTGCCCCTCGCCCCTTGAGCGTGTTCACCGAGTGCGTTCCCCCGTTCGGGCCTCCGCGACCACCTCGCCACCCACCGCCCGCTCCGGGCCGTGGCGGCTCAGCACGCGCCCGGCCAGGGCGTTCGTGAACTCCCCGTCCCGGATCGCCGGTACCCCGTTCACCAGAACATGGACCATCCCCTCCGAGAGCTGGTGGGGGTCCATGTAGGTGGCGGGGTCGTTGACCCTCGCCAGATCGAACACGACGATGTCGGCGAAGGCGCCCTCCTCGAGCACCCCGCGCCCCTCGCTCCCGATCGCCTCGGCCCCGACCGCCGACATGCTGCGGATCGCGAAGGGCAGGTCGATCACCCGGTCCTCGAGCACATACTTGCGGAGCTTGCGGGCGTAGGAGCCGTAGCCCCGCGGGTGCGGCATTCCACGTCCGAACTCGGGCAGGAACCCGTCGGTCGAGGTGGCCATCCAGGGCTGCCGCATAAGGCGGTGGATGTCGTCATCGTGCATGTTGTGCGAGACCACCCCGGTCGCGCCGCCGGTCAGCACGATGCGGATCGCGGCATCGACTGGGTCGAGCCCATGGTCCCCGGCGTGGTCGGCCAGGGTGCGGCCCATGTAGTCCCCGCCGGTGAACTGCAGCCGGTCGGCGCCCCCCCGCCGGGCCAGGTTGTCGGCCACCTCGGGGCGGATCCGCGCGGCCATGGCCGGGTCCCGGAGGCGCCCGCGAAGCCCTCCTCCCTCCTGGGCCCAGGCCGGGAAGAGCGCCGCGACCAGCGAGGTCTGGGAAGCGGCATAGGGGTACTGGTCGGCCCAGATCGAGAGGCCCTCGGCCCGCGCCGCCTCGATCCGGGCGACGATCTCCTCGGAGTGGCCCCAGACGTTCGGCCCGAGCGCCTTGATGTGGCTCACGATTCCGGTCACCCCGGTGGCGCGGGAGATGTCGATGATCTCCTGGACGGCGTTCACCACGCCCACGGTGTAGTCGGACTCGTCGCGGATGTGGCTCGAGTGCACCCCTCCGTACTCGGCCACCACCTCGGCGAGCGCGATGACCTCGTCCGTCTCGGCGTAGCTGCTCGGGGTGTAGAAGAGCCCGGTGGAGAGCCCGAAGGCCCCGGCCTCCATCCCGGCGCGGATCGTGGCCCGCATCTCCTCGAGCTCCTCGGCCGTCGGGGGCCGGTCGTGGCTCCCGCCCATGGCCGCGACCCGGGCCGTGTTGTGCCCCACGAGCTGCGCCACGTTCACCCCCAGCCCGTGCTCCAGGAGCTGCTCGCGCTGGCGCACCAGGTCGGGGCTCCGTCCATCGGCGTTGATGACCACGGTGGTGAGGCCCTGGGCGAGGAGGGCATGCGCCACACTCCGCTCCTCGGAGACCAGGCCGCCATCGGCGTGGGAGTGGAGGTCGATGAAGCCGGGAGCCAGGTGGAGCCCCTCGGCCTCGAGGAGATGCGTGGCCCGAGCCCGGGAGAGGTTGCCGATCGCCGCGATCCGGTCGCCGCGCACCCCCACGTCGGCCCGGTACGGCTCCCCTCCCGTGCCATCGACCACCGTGCCCCCCCGGATGATCAGGTCATACGGTTCGTCGGCACACCCCGCGGCGAAGCCGAGGAAGAGGAGGCAGAGAACGCGGGGGAGGCGAAGGGTCCGGCGCATCAGTGGCTGATCGCCCGCTCGATCAGCTCCCGGAACTCCGACGACGGGTTATCCCCTCCGGGATGCTGGGTGAAGACGATCCCGATCAGCTCCCGGTCGGGATCGGCCCAGGCGAAGGTGCCGTCCGAGCCCCCATGGTCAAAGCTCCCGTTCGACCGGATCATCCAGCCGTACCCGTAGTTCCCCGTGGCTGACTGCACCGAGAGGCCGAGGGCCACCGATTCCTCGGAGAGTAGTCGCACCTTGCCGTAGCTCCCCCCGTTCAGCCACATCTGCATGAAGGCGGCATAGTCCCAGGCGGTCGAGATCATTCCGCCCGATGCGCGAACGATCGGAAAGGAGGGAGGGTCGCCGGGCGACCAGCCGCGGCGCCCCTCGGCGCCGCGATACACGACCGCCATGCGGCCATTGTCGGTCGTTGACTCGAAGTTGCTGGAATCCAGCATGTCCAGAGGCTCGTAAATCCGCTCGCGAAGGACCTCCTCCAGGTTCTGTCCGGTCACTGCTTCGATCACCCCGCCCAGGATGTTGAACCCGGCATTGCTGTAGCCATAGGCGGTCCCGGGCCGGCTGGCCAGCTCGACCGACTCGGCGAAGCGCTCCGACTCGCGCACGAGATTCGACTCGGCGTTCGCCCCCGGGAGAAAGATCGGGCCCCTCGGCATCCCGCTGCTGTTCGACATGAGCTGGGCCACCGTAATCTCGTCGAATCCCTCCCGCTCGAAGGCCGGGAGGTACCGATGGACGGGGTCGTCGAGCGAGAGGGCTCCCTCCTCGGCCAGGATCAGGGCGGCGGTCGTGATCACGGCCTTCGTGTTCGAGGCCATCCGGATAAGGGAGTTCGGCTCCATCGCGAGCTGGCTCTCGTAGTCCCGCCACCCGAGGGCCTCGTGCAGCACGACCTGCCCGCGGCGCGCCACCAGAAGCACGACGCTGCGAAGCCTGCCGTCTTCGACCCGCTCGCGGTAGAGATCCACCGCCGCCTCAAGCATCTCCCGGTCGAACCCTGCACTCTCGGGCGCCGCCTGGGCGAGTGTCGGGGTCCCGGACGCACAACCGGACACTCCCAGGGCGAGCGCAAGAACGAGGATCGCGGGGATCCCGAAGCGTGCGGCCAGGGTTCGCGCGGCCATTTCGATGGGGCGGGAATTCGAGGTGCTCATGGTCGGTGCGACGGGCTGAGAGAAAATGAGGCGAGCCTGCCGAAGCCCCTCGGGTGAGGCGTCACGGGCCGGGAGCAGAGCAAGGTGGGGAACGCATCCGACGAGGGCAAGACCTCTTCGCCGGCGCCGCTCCGCTTCCCGGGCAGCCTCCTACAGGATCCGCTTCCCGAGCGCGCTTTCGATGAGTCCCACCCCGAGCTGCGCGGTACGGTTGCCGAGGTCGAGCACCGGGTTCAGCTCGACGAGCTCGAACCCGACGAGCGCACCCGTGCGCGCCACACTCTCGCAGATCAGGTGCGCCTCCCGGTAGCTCAGCCCCCCCATGACCGGTGTCCCCACCCCCGGCGCGACATTCGGATCGACGCTGTCCAGGTCGAATGACACATGGAAACCCGCCGTGCCCGCCATCGCCCGCTCGATCGCCTCCTCCACGCAGACCGCGAGCCCGCGCTCGTCGATCTCGCTCATCGTGAAGACCCGGATCCCCGTCTCCCGCACCGCCTCCCGCTCCCGCGGATCGACCTCGCGCGCCCCGAGCACACTCACATTCGCCGGGTTCACCGCGGGCACCTCCTGCCCGATCCGAAGCAGCGACTCCGGACCCCGCCCCGTCAGCACCGACAGGCTCATCCCATGGATGTTCCCGCTCGGCGTGATCGCGGGCGTGTTCATGTCCGTGTGGGCATCGACCCAGATCAGCCCGATCGACCCGCCCTCCGAGCGCACCTGATCGGCGATCCCCGCCACCGTCCCGATCGAAAGCGAGTGGTCACCCCCGAGCACCAGGGGGAAGGCACCCCGGGCCACCTCGGCCCGCACGCGCCCCGCCGCCACCGTGCACACCTCCCGGATCTCCTGCAGGTACCGGGCAGAAGGGTCCCCGGGCACCGCCATCTCCGGCGCCCCCGCGTTCACCGTCCCGGCCTCCGTCACCCGGTACCCGAGCGCCTCGACCGCGTCGACGACCCCCGCGATCCGAAGCGCCGAGGGTCCCATGTCGACCCCACGTCGTCCCGCCCCGAGGTCGATGCTCACCGAGAGGAGCGCGACCTCGCCCCGCTCCCCCGGCCGCCCCGCCCCGCTCACCGGCCCTCCCGGCCGCCCGAGTCGAGCCGGCGCCCCCGCTCTTCCCGGAGGCGCTGCCGCGCCTGCCTCGCGTTCTCACCCGCGTGCCGTCTGCTCACGTCGACCCCTCCCATGATTGCCATCCCCGTGATCCGGATGCTCGGCGCCTCGGAGGGCACCTCCCCCGCGAGCCCGAGCTGTTCGTCGAAGCCGCCCAGGAAGGCGAACCCTCCCACATCGACATGCACCCCCGGGGGCACGATGATGTCGACCCCGCCCATGAGCGCCACGACATGGACCTCGATGAGGTCGGTCCCGAAGAGCGCCTCGCGAAAGTCCAGCTCGATCCCCCCCATGCAGGCCACGGCCCGAATCTTCCGCGCCGGGACCCAGGCCCCCTTCCGGGAGCGCCCCGACCAGACCGCGAGCGACCACTGCGAATCGGCCACCCGCGCGGCGGGCACACGGCCGGTCGCGCTCCCCGGCACCGGCATGACCCCGCGTGCCTCGCTCTCGCCACCCGCGCCCGTCCCTGCGCGCCCCTTGCCGCCTCCCCTCGAGCCCTCGCCCTGCTCGCCCTCGCCCCCGGACGAGCCCGCCGTGAGCGCGGGCAGATCGGCGAGGAGCTCCCCGAGCTCGGTCCGGTCCCCTGCCCGATTCGCCGCATCGAGGCGCCGCTCGAACTCGACCATCGTGAGGGCGTCGCGCGCGAAGTGCTCGCAGAGCTCGTCGATCACCCGCTGCCGCAGCGCGGCCAGGGTCACGGCAGGCCCGCTCATCCCACACCCCCGCGCTCGCCCGTCGGCACCGCCGCGGCCGGGGCCGATGCCGACGCCCAGAGGCAGCTCCCCTCGACAAAGGTCATCTCGACCCGTACCCGCCCGGAGAGCTCCTCGGGCGCCACCTCGAAGGGGTCGGCCGAGAGCACCGTCAGGTCACCCCGCATCCCCGGCTCGACCCGTCCCGTCTCCTCGTCCAGGAAGGCGGCCCGCGCCCCGACGGCGGTGTGCGCGTGGAGCGCTTCTTCCAGGGTGATGGCCTCGGAGGGCACCCAGCGCCCGCCCGTGCGCACCCGGCGGGTGAGCGCCGCCTCGATCGCACCCACGGGATCGACCGGCGCCACCGTCCAGTCCGACCCGAAGGCGAGCTCCGCACCCGCGTCGAGGAGCGAGCGGAAGGCAAAGGCGCGCCCCGACCGCTCCGGCCCGAGGAGCGCCTCGCCCCAGCAGCCGTCCTCCACGAGGTGCATCGGCTGCGGCGACAGGATCGCCCCCGTCCGCCCCGCGCGCGCGATCCCCTCCGGGCTCATGTGCTGCGCATGCTCGTAGCGCGGCCGCAGATCGTGTCCGGGGAGCCGCCGCGCCAGCGCCTCGTAGACATCGAGAAGCCAGTCCCCCGCCCGATCCCCGATCGCGTGCACGATCGGCTGGAGCCCCCGCGCCCCCGCATCGAGGATTCCCTCGCGGAGCTCCTGCAGGTCGGTGATCGTCACCCCGCAGTTGTCGCCCTGCCCCTCGTAGGGCTCGTGCATCCAGGCGGTCGAGGACCCGAGCGAGCCATCCACGAACCCCTTCACGGCCCCCCACCGGAGGAAGGCATCCCCGCGCCCCTCCTCGCGTACGAACCGGGCGAGCTCCGCGCGCTCCGTGAAGGGGACGGCCGCCGAGACGCGGACCGGGAGGGGACCGTCCTGCCGCATCCGACGCAGGATCCTCAGCGACCCCCAGCTCTCCTCGGCCGAGTGGAGCGCGCCCATGTCGTGGAGCTGCGTGACCCCGCGCGAGAGGGCGTGGTGCAACCCGCGCCGGAGTGCCTCCCACCGCTCCCCGTCGCTCGGCGGGGGCACGATGCGGGAGACCGCCTCCATCGCCCGCTCCCGGAGGATCCCCGTCGGCTCCCCGGAGGCAGGATCGCGATCGACGAGCCCCCCTTCCGGGTCGGGCCTCCCGCCCCCGATCCCGGCGAGGGCGAGCGCCACCGAACTCGCGACCCCCATGTGCATGTCGAGCCGGCTCAGGAAGACGGGGTGTCCGGGTGCGGCCCGGTCGAGCCAGCTCCGGTCGGGGAGCTCGCCCCCGAGGCGCTGGTGGTCCCAGTCGGCCCCGAGAATCCAGCTCCCGGGAGGTGCGGTGCGGGCATGCTCCGCGATCCTGGCCTCGAATTCTTCGCGCGTCGTGACCTCGCGCAGGTCGACGCGGGCAAGCTGGAGCCCCCCCGCCTGTAGGTGGACGTGCGCATCCACGAATCCGGGGGCTACGAAGCGGCCCTCGAGGTCGACCACCCGGGTCTCGCGACCGCGCAGCCCCGCGAGCTCCCCTGGTCCCCCGACTCCGAGAATGCGTCCGTCGCGCAGCGCGACTTCGCTCGGACGCTCCGTGGGCTCCGATGCGCGTCCGGGCCAGATGCGGCCCCCGGTGAGGAGGAGTTCGGCGGGCGGGTGCGGGGTCACGGGGCCCTTCTTCCCGAGCGTAGCCAGCGCTCGAGGATGCGGGTGGCGAGCCGGATCTCGTCGACGGGCACGGACTCGGCGTCGGTGTGGGCCTCCTCGATCGAGCCGGGGCCGAAGCAGAGGGCGGGGATCCCCGCTTCGTTCAGGAAGGCGCTCTCGACCCAGGCCGACATTCCCTCGAGGGCGGGCTCGTGGCCCTCGGCTCCTGCGGCCTCGAGCAGATCGGTGACGAGGGGGGCGTCCAGAGGGAGTTCGGCAGGCGGACGCGCAATCGAGCGGGTCAGGCGGAGCCGGGTCTCCGGGTCGAGGGCGATGACCCGGTGCCGAATTGCCTCCGTGAGCCAGCCCATGGCCGCCTCCTCGCCGCCCCTCGGGAGGGTGCGGGCCTCGAGGACGAGGTGGGCGTGGGCGGGGTAGACCGAAGGGGAGGTTCCTCCGCGCACCGTGCCGGCATGGATCGAGGGATGGCCGAGAAGGGGGTGGGGCTCGGAGGCCCGGGCCAGCTCCTCCCAGAGGTCGAGGGCGGCGAGGACCCGTCCGAGGGTCCGGATCGCGTCGCGGCCCCGGTCGGGGCGGGAGCCGTGCGCGGCGACACCCTCGGCTTCGAGGTCGAACCAGACGAAGCCCTTGTTCGCGGGCATGACCTGGAGGGAGGTCGGCTCGGTCACGATCGCGAAGCGGGGGGTGTCGGCACCACCGACGGGGTCGAGAGCGCCCAACTCGAGGAGGTGCCGGAGTCCGATCGAGGCGTGCTCTTCGTCGGCGGTGAGTGCGACCAGGATTTCGCCACAGAAGCTCCCGGGATCCCGTGCAACCGCAAGGGCAGCAACGAGGAGGGCGGCGACCCCCGACTTCATGTCGGCGCTTCCGCGGCCGAAGATCCGGCCATCACGGTGCTCGGCCTCGAAGGGATCCACCGACATCCCCTCGATCCCAACGGTGTCGAGGTGGCCGTTCAGGATCAGACAGGGCCCGCCCGAGGGATCGCCCACCGACCGACGGGCCACGATCGAGGGGCGCCCGGGCTCGGCCTCGAGCCAGCGGAGCTCGAAGCCGCCGTCTTCGAGAAGGTTCGCGCAGCGCCTCGCGATCTCGACCTCGCCCGTCCCCGCGGGCGAAAGGGACGGGTTCACCGAGGGAATCCGGACGAGCTCGCGCGTAAGCTCGACGGGATCGGGGAGGGGCGAGCGGAACTGGGTCATGGCAGGCATGTGGAGAGGTGCGGAAATCCGGCACCCTCCAATGGAATTGGCCGGCTCGCGGGGGTCGGGGTCCGGTGCGCCGGAGCCCGCCAGGCCCCGTCTCCGGTCGTCTGCCGACCCGAGCGCTCCTGGCGGGTCGTCTGGCCCGAATCCTGCACCTGTTGAAGCGTCACGAGGCTGCTTCTCCCCTTTCCCGGAGCTGTTCCGTGCGAACGACGATGACCCTGCCCCTGGTCGGGGCTGCAGTAGTGACCGCCGGCGCGGTGGTTCTGGGCCTGCTGCGCAACAGGCCGGCTCCTGCCGGCCCGGTCGTGCACCTGCCCGAGCCAGCTCGCCCCGAGTCTGCGGCCACTCCGCTGGCTGACGCGACCTCCCTGCTCGAGCGCCTGCGCGAACGCGGCTTCTGAGGTTCGACTCCTGCAGCCCGAGGCGGGTTCCCCCCTCGGGCGCGGGCATGCGGCTGTGCTTGTCCTGCCCGCGCGCCTGCCTGTGCGCCCTACTCGAAGTGGGCCCGGTTCTTCTCGATGTAGGAGGTCCACTCCGGGGGTACATCCGTGTCCGGAAAGATCGCCTGGACCGGACACTCCGGCTCACAGGCCCCGCAGTCAATGCACTCGTCCGGATGGATGTAGTACTGGTCGTCGGCCTCGTAGATGCAGTCGACCGGGCAGACCTCTACGCAGGAGGCGTCCTTTGTGCCGATGCAGGGCTCGGTGATGATGTAGGTCATGGTCTCACGAAGGGTGAGGGAGGGTTGGTATCAGGGGCCCGCCGAGCGAGCCGCCCTAATCTTGAGCGAAGCTCGCGGGACCCGCAAGCCCCGGGCCGAGCGCCCGCTCGAAGTGCCGGATGGTAGCCTCGAGCGCGCTCTCCAGCTCCGGCCCGACCCCCTCGAAGGGATGCGTTGCCCCAAAGGTATGCCCTGCGCCCTCGATCATCCGTGATGTCGCCCGCGGTTGCGCCTCGAGGAGCCGCTCCGAGTCGGCGGGATCGACCGCTGTGTCGTCCGTCCCATGGACGATGAGCCAGGGAAGGTCGACGCGCCCCGCCGCCGCCTCGATGTCCAGTGTCTCGCGGTTGGTCTCCAGATCATCGAGCAGGGCTCGGTCCAGAGGCATCGCCTGTCCGGTCCGCGCATTCGGAATGTGGATCCGTCCATCCCGTCGCCACGCCTCCTTCACCGCGTCAGGCCAGCGGTCGAAGGTCGCTACCGCCGCCCAGGTGACAAGTGCATCGAAGGGACCCCGGTCCGCAGCGAGCACCGCGATCCCCCCGCCCCGGGAGTGCCCGAGAAGGCCGAGGCGGCGGGGGGCCGGCACACCGAGGTCGCCCTCTCGGAAGGCCCAGCCCACCTGGAGTGCCTCGTCGAGCTCGCGCGAGAAGGTGTTCTGCGCGAAGGCCTCCAGCTCATCGAAGTCGAGTCCGCCCGGGCCCACGCCATTCCGGGAGAAGTCGAAGGAGACGACCGTGTGCCCCGCACGCGCCAGGCTCTCGCAGAGGGTGGGGAAGAACCCCCATCGCCTGAAGCCCTTGAAACCATGCAGGACGAGGATGCCCGTGTCGGTCTCCCGTGCCCGGGGGGTGCGGACCTCGCCTCGCAGCGTTTCGCCATCGGGTGTCTCCAGGGAAAAGGAGCGCTCCGAGATCATGGCTCTTCTCGCTCCCCGGCACCGATCCCCTCGTGGGCCGCGGGGTCCCAGGGGACGTCCTCGACCCCGGCGCGCAGGTTCTCGAGGCGGGCAAGCATGAAGAAGAGGTCGGAGAGCCGGTTCAGGTAACGCACGATCGCGCCGAGTTCCTCATCTGTCTCGCCGAGGGCCACCACCGCCCGCTCCGCCCGTCGACAGACCGTGCGGCAGAGGTGGAGCTCCGTCGCGCCTGCGCTTCCTCCGGGAAGGATGAACTGCGCGAGAGGGGCGAGCTCCTCCTCGGCCTCGTCCATCCACCCCTCCATTTCCGCGATCCGCGCCGCAGGGAAGGGGGGCACCTTGGCACGACGCCGTCCCTCGACCGGAGGGGGCGCTGCGAGGAGGGCTCCCAGGTTGAAGAGGTCATGCTGGATGCGGGCAAGGCGCTCCCGGCACGACGCATCGTGAAGTGCCCCGAGTGCGCGTCCGAGGACCGCGTTCAGCTCGTCAACGGTGCCGTACGCCTCGACTCGAGGGTGGTTCTTCGGTACGCGTCCGCCACCAAGGAGGGCGGTTTCACCGGCGTCACCGGTGCGTGTGTAGATCTTCATGCCTGGGGGCCTCGGGGGTGCAGTGGACGGAGCTACACCCGCGAGGCGCCCCCCGGTTCCGACTCAGCGCCCTCCCGGAGCCACTCCATTCAGCTGGAAGGCCCCGATGTCGCACGCGCCCTGCCGCGCATACCCTCGCTGGTCCGTCGTCGGGCAGAGCGCGGCGAGCCCTCCACCGATCGCCTCGCTCCCCTCGAGGAGGGCGAGGGTCGGGGTGAGCCCTCCGTTCAGGGAGAGGGCCGTCGCGAGCCCCGGATTCCCTGCATGACGATCCCCGGGATGCAGCAGCAGGGTGTCGCAGCTCTGGTCGCTGATCAGGTTGTTCCCGGACGAGACGAGCACCCCCTGCGTCCCGATCCCGCAGGCATTGGGGGCCCCTCCCACGAGGTTGCCCGCGAAGAGGCTGTTCGCGATGTCCACGTCCCCAACGAATCCGCCGGTATCCCGAAAGACGAGCAGCCCGCCCCCCTGCGTTCCTGCGCGCCCCCCGGATACGGTGATGCTCCGAAGGACGGCGTCCCCCGAGACCGCGATGGCTCCGCCCCCCCCGTTCGTCTCGTTCCCCGAGAAGGTCGAGTTCTCGACCGTGAGGCTTGCCCGGAAGCCCCCCGCGGACACTCCGGCGAGGATGGCCCCGCCGCTATTCAGCGTCGTGCCGCGCGACTCGTTCCGGTCGAAGGTCGATCCCCTGACATCGGCGATCCCGGTCATGGAAATCGCCCCCCCCTGACGCCCGGTGATGTTTCGGGCGAAGAGGCTCTCCTCGAAGGTGCCCTCGGAGTTCCCGAAGACGGCGAACCCCCCGCCGTCCGCTCCGCTGTTGTTGTCCTCGACCAGACTTCGGCGGGTCGTCAGGCGCGTCGCTGCCTGGGTCGCTGACGCCGTGGTGAACCCCCCGCCCCCGAACTGGCCCGCCTCGTTCTCACGGATCTCGGAGTCCTCGATCAGCACCTCTGCCCCGGCGAACGCCAGGATTCCCCCCCCGCTCGAAAGGCTGTTGCCCGAAACCCGATTCCCGGCGACAAGCACGGAGCGCAGGGTCAGCTCCGTCTCGCCGGCTCCGGCCAGGATCCCTCCCCCCTCCTGCAGCGCCCGGTTGGCCATGATCTCGACCCCCTCGAAGTGTGCGGCCGAGCCGAGAACGAGGACCCCCGCCGCGGCGCCGGCGAGCGCGAGGTTCTCCGAGATCGCACCATCGACCACCTCGAGTGTCCCACC